>JALONJ010000098.1 GCA_025455045.1 Microscillaceae bacterium
ATAATCAACGCTTTAGATTCTTCACTTCGTTCAGAATCACTGAAAAGCGAGAGCTTTTCAGAATTCAATGGAATTCCTAAAGGCAATTCCTGAAAAGTGCTGAAGAACCTAAGTAAATTTATAAATATCTGATTATCAATAGATTATGAAAAATTCATAAACTATAACCAAATAAGAAAATCAAGATGATTGAGAAGGAAACTATTTTCAAAAACAAATGTTGTAACAATTAAAGTATAAACATTATATAAAAATGAAAACGCTTAAGAAAGTTAAAAAAATATACGACAGCCGTCCGCAAAAAGTAGGCGATGGCTTTGTGGGCAAAAATGCCATCTCAACGCATAATTATGCCGATTTTAACCCATTTTTGATGCTCGACCACCACGGTCCGATGCAGGTAAACCCCTCCGACACTCCCAAAGGCGTAGATGAACACCCCCATCGTGGCATCGAGACGATTACGCTGGTATTTGAAGGGGCTTTGCAACACCGCGACTCGGCGGGCAATACCGGCAAACTTTTCGCGGGTGATATGCAATGGATGAGTGCGGCGGGAGGCATTGTCCACGAAGAAAAGCACGAATTGGAGTTTTCTAAAAAAGGTGGGGTACTAAATTTCATTCAATTGTGGACCAATTTGCCCAAAAAATTTAAAATGACCACGCCACGTTATCAGGAGATTGCGGCGGCACAAATACCCAGCCTAGCCCTTAGCCAACATACTACTGCGCGGGTGTATGCCGGTGAGTTGGCGGGCGTGCAAGGCGCGGCTCTGACTTATATGCCCCTTATGTTGGTAGAAATTCGCTTTGCGCAAGCCGATAGCCTTGAGCTTACCTTGCCCCAAAACTTCAATATGGGCTTGTATAATTTGCAAGGGCAAGTCGTTGTTAATGAGCAAGTTAGCCTCAATGCCGGCAAAATTTTGGCTTGGGAAGATTCCGGCGATACTGTCCAAATCTCTAGCCAAGCGGCGGCACACGTACTTTTGCTGGGTGGAGAGCCTATTTTGGAACCGATTGTAAGCTATGGACCCTTTGTAATGAATACACAAGATGAAATTCGCCAAGCCGTTTATGATTATCAAATGGGCAAAATGGGGCATTTGAGCTAAAAGAAATAAGTATAGGTCTCGTTTTTTTTTGAGTGATAGCTTTATATTCAGAAATAGTTTAGCCAATTCAAAGACATAACCCATTGATTATCAATGCTTTATGAATATTTTGATTCATCAGCAATCAACTATTAAGGGCTTTTTTTCGTTTGATTGTTTATATGCTCACTCTAAACTTATTTGATTTTATGAAGCAAATAATTATCTGTTTTTTAATTTTAGGTTCTTTGTTGAGCCGAGTACAAGCTCAAGATGAAGATGATGACAAGTTTTTTAACTTAGGAGTCAAAGGGGTAGTCAATGGTTCGTGGCTGGGTAATTTGCCTAGCAATTTACAAGCTGCCCAAAACTATCAAGTAAATCGGGAAGATATTAAAATCGGCTTTGTCGGTGGAGTGTGGGCTAGGCTCAATTTGCCCATCAAAGGCTTATTTTTGCAACCTGAATTACTTATTTCGCAAAATGGAGGCAAATATACTTACCAATTTATACCTCCTCAAACCCAAAACTTGTTGGACATTGCCAAAAATGTAACCCTAACCAATTTTGAGTTCCCTTTGTCTTTGGGTTACAGAATACCCCTAGGTCCGGTGGGTTTGCGCCTCAATGCCGGAGGTGTATTGTCCACTATTTTGAGTGCCAAGCAAAAATACGAAGCTACTTCCAATGCGCTGGGAGCCGTAACCCAAACCGGCGAACAAGATATCAAATCGCAAATCAATACTTTGCAAGCTGCTTTGCAAGGAGGTTTGGGTTTGGATTTCTCCAAGTTGAGCTTAGATTTTCGTCTCCAACAAAACCTGACCGATTTGTATCAAAATCAAGGTGCGACTGACTTGACCAACCTCAACGGGCAATTGAATGCCTCACAACAAAGCCAAAGAGTAATTTCTGGGCAAATCATCATTGGTTTTAGGATTTTTTAAGTTTTTATGCCAAACTATTCTTCATTGGGCAATTCATCATAGGTACAAGTCTTGGGATTTGTACCTATTGTTTCCAAAATGTTTCCGCCCGTGAATAAAGATTGCAAATTTGAAAAAAGTATAAGTATTTGATAATCAGATAGTTATAATAAAAGCCTTTTCTGCGATAGAAAAGGCTTTTTTATTGGATTAGAAATCCGTTGGCTCTTTTAGTCGAGATTGCAAATTCCGACTAGCTGGGGTTTTACAACCTACATAAAACAAAAAATTAAATCATTAATCCATTGCTAATCAGCATATTACAAGATTATGTAAACTGTTCAATATATTCACAACCTTACTCCTTTGAGGCAGTTTTTAAATTTATTTTTGCCTTACAAACCTTACCCGCTTAATTCTATCTCCATTTAGGTAAAGGTTTTTGATTTTTGAATCAGTTTTATCAATGGTAATGGAGTAGTTATAAAACTTTATGGTAAGAACCTTAGATTATACCCGATATGAAAGAAAATTTATTAATTCTTCAAAAAAATTACGATGTTTGATAATATCTTGGCGAATTTTAACACAAGCCTTTTCATCAAACTCAAAATGTTCACCATCAAGACTAAACCCTTCTAAATACAGCTTTCCACCTTTCTCTATAGCTTTTGCGTGAGCGAATTTGTTTCTTATATCAATCACTTGTTCCTTGTATGTTTTATTATTTTCCAAAAAAGATTTTGTCTGTTCATCGGATATTTTTTTTAATAGGTCTCTAAATATCGACCATTTTCTGTTAGCGTCAATTCTTCTAAAAACACCCTTAAAACCTTCAGAATTGTATTTTTTACTAAAATTATCAGGTGATTTTCTCAAGAAATCATCAATATAAAAATTGATTATTTTATCAATATCTTCTTGAGGGAGTTTTAGTTTATCCCTTACCAAGAATATTGTTAATTCTTCTATTTTTACATCCAGTTCACTTGTTTCAGCAGTTATTAAGCCTCTAGTCGCATTTAGTTCAAGTAACTTTCCCAAAGAAAGGGCTATTAATTTTATGATTCTCTCAACCAAATCTTTTCTTCCAGAAAAGTAGGAAACTCTATCAAGCGAAAGCATTTGATTAGCTACATCACTACGATTAGCGAGGTTTCCTGAGTAAAATAACACTTCAGCATAAGCGTGTTTATCTCTAATCTGTTTTACTATATCTGCACCATTTAGTCCTTCCCTTATATTAAAATCTGAGATAATAAGGTCAAAAATATTTCGACTTAAGGCATCGTTCAATCCAGTATCATCTTTGAGTGGAATAATTTTACAGAGGAATCCTTTTTCAATCAAAAAGCTTTCTACTTTATCAAGGTCACCATCTTCTTTAATAGCATCAATTTGATCATCAATCCACAAAATATTATAATTTATTTGCATTATTTTGACTGATTAAAAGTTAAAACAAAGTTTGCCCCTACCGAAAAATCTTTATTTAATTCTATATTTCCTAGTTTGTTCATAATTTCTTTGGAATGGAAAAGTCCTAAACCTGAACCGTTGGTAGTTGTAAACCCAAAATCAAAAATATTATTTAAAAACTGTTGTGGAACTCCAACTCCATCATCTTTTACTGATAACTGTACTTGATTATCAGATATAAAAAGCCATTCAAAGATTACTTTTTTTGCTTTAGCTTTTCGAGAATTATTTAACAAATTATCTAACACAATTGTAATCTCTAATGGATTAAACGGTATTTTAAAGGTTAATTTTGATGGAGTAATTATCTCGATTGGAATCCAGTCATTATTATCTTTTAGCTCTTTATCTAAGTTATACACATTTTCTAAATATTCATTAATGAAGGCAACAATATCATTTTTAATAACTGATACTTTAGTATCAAAATTTGCCTTGTTATAATATTTTGCCAGAGTGCTTATTTTTGTATTTTCTATACTAATAATTTTTAAAGATTTTAAAGAGTTATTCTGATCAATATTTTTTAGCAAATTATCAATATGTTTTCTTATCCTTTCAGTTGAAAAATTAATATGGTGTAGTAAGCCTTGTGCTTGTTGTGTATCCTTATTGACAGCAGATTTAAGAAAAAGATTCTGACCTATTATATATTTAATTTCTTGATTTTTATTCAAAGCTTCTTTTTCAGCTTCTTCTCTTTTTTTCTGTTCATCAATAACTTTTTGTTCAGCTACCTTTCTTTTCTTTTCTTCTTCTTCTCTTTTTCTTTGCTCTTTGATAGCTTTTTGTTCAGCTTCTTTTCTTTTTTTATTCTCCTCTTTTCGTCTTTGTTTTTCAATTTTAGCACGTTTCTCAGCTTCTTCAACTTCATTCTTAATTAGGAAAAAATGCTTCTCTAACAATTGCGTATCTTCCGTTAAAGATTTATTATCACTTTTATCAGCTATTCTTTTTAAGTTTTTAATAACCTCTGTTATACTATTCTGTTGAACATAGGATATAATATCCAAAAATTTACTATCATAATCTATATCAAAAACCTCATCTGATTTTATGAGTTTTGTTATTAGTTCAGTAATTTGTCTTTTAACATCATCTGGATTTTTTTCTGGTTCAATTAACTCACCTGTTTGCTTATCAATTATAGGATCCCCCCATTTAATTATTTCTACTACATAGGTTTCTAATCTACTCACTACTCTTGTAAAAAAAAACCTCCTTAATTGGTCGTATGTTTCATTTCTATCCAATCCACCATCTCGACTAGATTTTTCTTCTAAATCAGTGTTTTCGCCAAATATTTCTATTCTTCCTATTAAATCTCTAGTACCAAAGTATCTATTTCTGCCTTGAACTTTACGAATATCTATTCCTAACAAATCTTTATTTCTTTCTCCATAAGGATATATTCTAAAACCGTTTTTGTAAATAAAAACATTTCCATATTCTACTGGAGATATTCCTTGTGTTAAAGTAAAATTATGTTTGGCAGCTCTATTTAGCTGAAATAAATGAAACTTAAGGTTTTTAAGTTTCTCAAAAGAGAAATTAAACTCTTTTACAGTATATATGCGTTTTCCCCTGTCGGTTAGAGTTGTTATTATTTCTTCTCCTTTTTCATCAATCTCAACTAATATTTGAGTAGTTTTTATACCTAAAGTTTCAAAAATTTCATTCTTTACTGCTCCAACAACTTCTTTTTCTATTTCTTGTCTTTCCTTCTTATCATCATTATTGATTAAGTCAGATATTTGGATAGAAATTGAAAACTTTTCATTAACATTACTTTGATTAGGGTTAATTAGCTTTTCAAGAGTCCTTTTTAATCTGATTAACAATGATTTATCCCATTTTGCTCTTAAGTTTCTAATAATTAACATTGTTCCACTTTTGAAGGGCAGGGGATTATTTGACAATGTTTCGTGAGCTATAGGAATTTCAATAAATTCTTTATTATTTACTTCAAATTTATCCCAATGTACTACAACTTTTTCAACAAGTGCGTTTGGTTGATTCTTTACAGTTATCATTTCTAAATAGCTTCCTAACCTATCGCAAGAAAAACGACCAACCCCTTTTGCACCTGCATAGTATCTTTTTTGTTGAATTAGATTTCTGTAGTCAACTTCTCGCCCGCCTTCAGTATCTATATCTTCTGTTCCATCTCTTTTGGCAGAATAAGCAACTCGAAGCCATTTTTTGCGAATATCCTCAATAGACATTCCTTTTCCATCGTCTATAATAATAATTTCTGGTTGTTCTGTTTGGTTGTAAAGGTTATTAAAAACGATTAAGACATTTTGAGCGTAAGCATCAAAACTATTTTTAACTAGTTCAAAGATTGCAACAACATCATCAGTAATTAATTTTTGACCAATAATATCTTTTAATCCAGAATCAATTTTAAAGTACTCATTATTAATCATAATTTAGGATATGTTTTAAAACCAACCCAACTAATTCCGAAAAAAGAGGAGGAATTGCATTACCTACTTGAGTATAACGTGGTGCTTCTAGTTTACGAAGCTTACCACCAGTTGTGTATTTACCTTTAAATTCAAACCAATCAGGAAAAGATTGAATCCGAGCATATTCTCTTACTGTCAAAATTCGCGGTTCTGCATAGTGTAAATAATCATCAGGATGAGAGGTTAAAGTTGGTGCAGGTGAATCCTTATCTAGTACCGTAATTCCTCTTTTCTTTATATTGTATTGTTTTTTATAATTCCCATCTAGTCTTTTATTTCGAGGAGCATTTGCTAATAAGTTTTTAAATAATTCTATAGTTTCTTTTCTATGATTAGCAAAACGGTGGCTATCTACTATTTTTTTAATTTTATTTTTTTTACTTCTTAATAAATCCTGATAACTAGTTTCTACGCCATTATAAACTCCTGAAAAAAACTTACCCCCATCCGGACAATGTTTTTTACCATTTGCTTCTAAAAGGTCAGAAATTGCTTCTTTTACTGAAGTCTTTTCATTAATCCCTTTTTGGCGTAGAAAATCTACTTTTTGGGTTTTCAACAACTCAAAAAATAGATTTGGATTTATACCAGATTTTTTTAAAAAACCTACCAGAATAAATCTTTTACGTTTTTGTGGAATTCCATATTCAGAACAATCGATAATATGTCCTTCTACATCATATTCTAAGGACTTCAATTTTTGAACAACTATTTGAGAGTAAGGAATTTTAGAATCCCCATTCTTGAAATTTTGGGTAAAACCTTTCACATTTTCAAAAAATAAAACTTTTGGTTTTATTAATTCAATAAACTGAATGTATGAATACACAAGTTTATTACGAGAATCATTTTCAATTCTTTGACCAGCCATTGAAAAACCCTGACAAGGAGGACCTCCTGCAACTAAATCAACACTCCCAGCCAAAGATTTTAGCTCAGTTTCATATTTTTTTAGTATATCGTCAATATCAAGATTTCCTTTAGGAAGCCAATCAACCCAAGAAAAATGGTTTTTATTTTCAATTAAATTATATTTTAAGGTTTCAAAGGCATTTTTTTCTTTCTCAATAGCAAATAGTCCTTTCCAACCTGCAAAGTGTAATCCTAAAGCAAGTCCTCCGCAACCTGAAAATAAATCAATGTAGTTAAGCATAGTTTTATATGGATTTGGTTAGTTACTTAACCCGGATAAAGTACAAAAAGTTTCCACAAATTCAAAAGTAATAATTAAATTTCTATAAGAAAAGTTTAGTATAAAGTTTTAGGGCCTAAGCAGCTATTAAACAAACATAAATCACTGATAATCAAGGCTATAAAAGATTTTAGTGGCGAATAACGTTGGAGTCAGAGTATCCTCATTCAAAACACTGAACTTGAAAGCTCAGTGTTTTTAAAATCCTGATAATCAAGCACTTAATTCCTCATTCATTCCTTGCGCATCTACCACCGCAATTGCTGCCATATTCACAATATCGCGCACGGAGTTGCCGAGTTGCAATACGTGAATGGGCTTGCTCATTCCCAATAAAATAGGTCCGATGGTTTCGGCAGTTCCCAAATTTTGCAAGAGTTTGTAGGCGATGTTTCCGGCGGCTAGGTTCGGGAAAATCAGGGTGTTTACGCCTTTTTCTGCCAATTCACTAAATGGATAGTTTTCGCGCAACAAGTCGGCATTGAGGGCTACATCGGCTTGAATATCGCCATCTACTATCAAATTGGGGTATTTTTCTTTTGCCAAACGCACGGCTTCGGCGGTTTTGTTGGGAACATCACCCTTACTCGAGCCAAAATTGGAATAAGACAATACCGCAATGCGGGGCAAAAACCCAAAAGCCCTTACTTCTTCTTGCACCAAGCCAATGATATTGACCAGTTCTTCGGCGGTAGGGTCAAGATTGACCGTAGTATCGGCAAAAAACAAGGTTCGTTTGTTGCTCACCACCACATACATACCCGCTACTACCTTGCTATCGGCGCGCACGCCTATCACCTCGAGCGCCGGACGAATGATACGCGGGTAGTTTTTGGTCAAACCCGAAATCATTGCATCGGCTTCGTTCAATTCTACCATCATTGCCCCAAAATAATTGCGGTCGTGCATTTGTTTGCGAGCATCATACAAAGTAAGCCCTTTGCGTTGGCGTTTTTGGTAAAATACTTGGCTGTATTGATTTAATCGCTCGTGTTCTTGTGCCGGATTAATAATCAAGCAATCGGACAAATCGAGACCATTTTCGGTAATCAAGTGGTTTATTTTGGTTTTATCCCCCAACAAAATCGGTTGCGCTATGCCTTCATCGCGCACGGTTTGGGCGGCTTTGAGAATTTTAATGTTGTCGGCTTCGCTAAACACTACGCGTTTGGGGGCTTTTTGGGCGCGTTCTATCATCCTAGACATTAGCTTGGTGTCAATCCCCATTCGCTTTTGCAAATCGAGGCGATAAGCATCCCAATCGCTAATCGGATTTTTGGCAATGCCCGATTCTATGGCGGCTTGGGCTACGGCGGGCGAAATGGTGGTAATCAAGCGCGGGTCTAAAGGCTTGGGAATGAGGTAATCGCGCCCAAAACTCAAGGTTTTTTTGCCATAGGCTTGGCTCACAATATCGGGTACAGGCTGTTTGGCAAGTTCGGCAATAGCTTTGACGGCGGCAAGTTTCATAGCCTCATTGATTTCGGTAGCGCGTACATCTAAAGCCCCCCGAAAAATATAAGGAAAACCCAATACATTATTTACTTGGTTAGGGTGGTCGGAGCGTCCGGTTGCCATTACTACATCGGGGCGGGTCGCCATTGCCAATTCGTAGGCAATTTCGGGGTCGGGGTTCGCACAGGCAAATACAATCGGATTATCTGCCATAGACAAGAGCATTTCGGGCGAAAAAATATTGCCTTTGGATAAGCCCAAAAACATATCTGCCCCACTTACCGCTTCTTCCAAAGTATAAATATTTCTATCTGTCGCAAACTCGGCTTTGGTAGGATCGAGGTTGGGGCTATCGCTCCGAATTACGCCTTTGCTGTCGAGCATTACAATATTGGTTTTTTGCACGCCCAAGGCTACATATAGGCGCGTACACGAGATAGCCGAAGCTCCCGCGCCATTGACTACGACTGTTACCTCCTCGATTTTTTTATTGACTACTTCCAAAGCACTCAGCAAGGCGGCGGCGGTGATGATAGCCGTGCCGTGTTGGTCATCGTGCATTATCGGAATTTTCATTTGCTTCCGCAATTCTTGCTCGATTTCAAAACATTCGGGGGCTTTGATGTCTTCCAAATTTACGCCCCCAAAAGTTGGCTCAAGAGCCTTCACAATTTTGATAAACTCTTTGGGGTCTTCGCAATTGATTTCAATGTCAAATACATCTATTCCGGCAAATTTTTTAAATAAAACGCCTTTGCCTTCCATCACCGGTTTTGAGGCTTCGGGTCCAATGTTGCCCAAGCCCAATACAGCAGTGCCATTGGAAATTACAGCTACCAAATTGCCTTTGGCGGTGTATTTATACACATCTTCTACATTGTTGGCGATTTCTTTGCAAGGCTCGGCTACGCCGGGCGAATAAGCCAATGCCAAATCCAACTGCGAGCTGAGGGCTTTGGTGGGTACAACCTCGATTTTGCCGGGCTGCCCCTGCGTATGATAATTGAGAGCGTCTTCTTTACGAACTTTAATTGACATAAAATAATTTGATGACTTGGAGATTTATTGATTTGTTGATTTGGAAATTTGTTGATTTGTCAAGAATGAAAAAGTTATTAATTATGTAAATTGCTGATTATCAGTTAATTATGATTTTAAAAATATTTCTTTATTGGCAATCATTCTTTATTACAATTTCATTCCAATCTTTTAAAAATAGCATTTGCTAAGGAAATCATACAAAATAAAGCAATATTTTCAAGAATATAACTTGTTGAAAATCAATTAGTTATATAATTTTTAATTCCTAATTATTAATTTCCAACTCCTAATGTATTGGTAATCAGTTGATTATTGAAAAAAATAAATCATTAAAAAATAGACAAGCAAATTAGTGATAAGTCTTTGATTGTCAAAAAAAACTTTCAAAAGTTGCTTGATAGGCAATTATTGAAATATTAACGTGAATATTTTTATAAATTTTTGATTATCAATTAGTTAAATTTCAAAAAAATCTCAACATCTGTAATGAAATTGTTTATCTTAGTGGTGATCCAAAGCCACTTATAGGCACAGGCTAGACCAAACTGCATTACAATTTTCCTGCAAATGTGCGAAAATTCCAATAGATAAAGGCGATTAGCGAGATTATCCAAGATTTCATTTCAATTCAAAGCAAATTAGGCTAATTTTGCCAATTTAAAAACCAATCTCTAAGAATTAATAGAAAACAATGCAACAAATTTGGTATTATAGTACTAATCAGAAATTAAATTTTGCCAAAAAACAAGTCCCGGTGAGCCTCCAAACCGCCTTGTTTCAAGGGCTTGCCGATGATGAAGGCTTATTTATGCCTTCCGAAATCCCGACTTTCCCCCCGGATTTTTTAAAAAATTTGTCTAATAAGCCTTATGCCGAAGTAGCTTTTCAAGTTTTAAGATTATTTACGCAAGCTGAAATCCCTGATAATCAATTACTTAGCATTTGCCGGTCAGCCTATAACTTTCCGATTCCGATGGAGAACCTCCCCCCAGCCCCCTCCGAAGGAGGGGGAGGAAGCCTCACCCCCGACCCCTCTCCGAAGGAGAGGGAAGAAATTCCTCCCCCTCCTTCGGAGGGGGCTGGGGGGAGGCTTGAGGGGGCTGGGGGGAAGCTCTGGCTTGCCCGTCTCGACCAAGGACCTACGGCTTCATTCAAAGATTTTGCGGCGCGATTTATGGCGCGGGCAATGCAATATTTTCAAAAACCTGACGAAAAACTCACGATTTTGGTAGCCACCTCGGGTGATACCGGCGGGGCAGTCGGCGAGGCGTTCAAGGGCTTGGCAGGCACTCAAGTTTTTATTTTGTACCCGATTCAAGAAGTAAGCCCGATTCAAAAAAAGCAATTAGATACCATAGGCGACAATGTGCAAGCCATTGCCATTGATGGCAAATTTGATGATTGTCAAAATTTTGTGAAGCAAGCCTTTGGTGACTCCGATTTTGCGGCACTCCGTCTCAGTTCGGCTAATTCTATCAACATTGGGCGGGTATTGCCTCAAGTAGTTTATTATGTTTATATGTATTTGCAGGTGGCTGAAAATGAGGAAGAAATCATTTTTTGTGTGCCTTCGGGCAACTTGGGCAATTCATTGGGTTGCGAAGTCGCCCGTCGAATGGGCTTGCCCATCAAAAAACTAATTATTGGCTCGAATGAAAACAAGGCTTTTCCGGTTTTTTTGCAAAGTGGTGATTATCAGAAGATTAGCCCTTCTATCAATTGTATCTCAAATGCGATGAATGTGGGCAATCCAAGCAATTTAGCTCGTTATTTTGAGCTATTTGGTGGTATGGTGGATAAAAATGGCATCGTACACCACCAACCCGATTGGGCAACAATGCAAAAGCATTTGGCGGGATACTATGTGAGCGATGAAGCTACTCGCCAAACAATGCACCGCTATTGGCAGCAAGGTATTTTGTTAGAACCTCACGGCGCGGTGGGGGTCAAGGCTTATGAAGATTTTATAGTCCAAAACCCTGATTATCAGGATTTTAAAGCTATAATTGTTGAAACGGCGCATCCGGCTAAGTTTACCGAAATGATGCAAGAAATCTTACAAGTAAAGCCCGAAATGCCCCAAGCCTTAGCCAATATGCTCACCCGCCCCGAAAAAGTCGTTTATTTGCCCAATGATTATGGTACGATTAAAAATTTCATTTTGGAATCAAGTAATTCATTGTAATTGTGCAGGAGCGAGAATTGAGGATTGAGGCTTTTTTAGTCAAACTAGCCATATTTATATAATTTGTGTTCAATTGAATAGGCTATTTCTTGAGTAATTACAGTTGGGTTCTTCACCACTTTTCAGGAATGAGAATTTTTTTTCTGAAATTTATCAATTTCAGTGATTCTGAGCGAAGCGAAGAATCTAAAGCGTTGATTATCAACATTTCTTTTGCCTCACCCTGCCCTCTCCGAAGGAGAGGGTGATAGGTAGTAAATTTGAAATGCACCCAAGCGAGAGGGATTGCCAAAGGCAATTCCTGAAAAGTGGTGAAGAACCTACAGTTGTTTATAAGTAACTGATAATCAAGTAGTTATAAAAATAGGTGCTTTTTTTTTAATGATTAAATATATCCTAGAAGTAAATTGTATAATTTGAATATTTTTAGAAAATTGTCAGCCTGCTTTTGGCGAGAATAAACAAATCTTTAAGTTCTAAAAATTATTTTAAAAACTTGATAATCAATACTTTAAAAGAAGTATTTTAATTTTTATTCCTAAAATAAGTCTTTTAAATTTATAAATAAAATTTGTATTTTTTTGATAATACTTTAAAATATTCACCATAATTGACTAATTTGAACCCTTCAAATCAATTTATTAAGAGATGAATTATCAAACTGTAGCCACCAAAGTATCGGAGTTTTTGACTTTCAAAGCCCAAATTCAAAATATGGCTTTGGAAATAGAGCAATTGGAAAGCAACCCACCCAAACTCGAGAAAGATGTACTCACTTGGGAAGAAGCTGTAAGCTATGCCGAAAACAAAAAATCGCACGCCGAAAACCTCGAAAAACTCCGAATGGGAATTGCCAATCGCCAAGAAATTGTCAAAAACAAAGAAAAAGAAATCGGCGAACTTTTGCCGGTGCAAAATCATTATATCTTATTCAAACTAATGATTGACAATCAAGAGCAAACTTACAAAATCGGTTATTTTCCCGAATCCTACGGCTTTCGGATGGAAAAAGCTGAAGATGAATAAACCTCACAATGCCCTGATAATCAGCTTATTACTAAGATTAAAATTTACAATGCTTACCAAAAGAATTATTCCTTGTTTGGATATCAAAGACGGACGCACCGTAAAAGGTGTAAATTTCGAGAACTTGCGCGATGCCGGTGATGCCGTCGAATTGGCGCGCTTGTATGTAGAACAAGGAGCCGATGAATTGGTGTTTTTGGACATTACCGCCACCGTCGAGAAGCGCAAAACTTTGGCTTCATTGGTCAAAAGAATCGCCCAAAACATCAATATTCCCTTTACGGTTGGCGGCGGTATCAGCACCATTGAAGATGTACGTTTGTTGTTGGACAATGGTGCCGACAAAGTGTCTATCAACTCCGCCGCCGTCAAAAAACCCGAAACCATCAACCTACTCAGTCAAGAATTTGGCAATCAATGTATCGTAGTAGCTATAGACACCAATTGGCTTGATAATCAATGGTTTGTGTATATCAATGGCGGGCGTACTCCAACCGATAAACTTACTTTTGAATGGGTCAAGGAGGTGGAGAGTCGCGGTGCGGGCGAAATTTTGCTGACTTCTATGGCACACGATGGTACTAAAAACGGCTTTGCCTGCGAACTTACGGCGCAAGTATCGAACTTGGTGCAAATCCCCGTGATAGCCTCGGGCGGAGCCGGCAATAGGGCGCACTTTGCCGAAGTTTTTGAGACCGGCAAAGCCGATGCCGCCCTCGCCGCCAGTGTGTTTCACTTTCGAGAAATACCCATTCCCGATTTAAAAAAACACCTCCAAGATAAAGGAATCACAATGCGATTGTAAGTGATTGATAATCAATAAATTAAGAACAAGGAAAAAATAATGCGTAAAATTTTTTTTGATAACACATTGACCTGCCTCGCCTCTGGCGGGTTTTCAAGTAATTAAAAAATTATTCACACTACATTATTCACCATTCATTCCTTATTTTGTTATCTTTGTTCAAAATTATTATAAAAAATGTCCAAAAAAGCTAAAGCCATCGACTTATCTGAATCTTTATTAGCCAAAACTTTTGGACTTACGCGCGTGTTTGAGCCTACTCTACTTTTGGCGGAGTGGCTCAAAGGCACAGGCGAAACCTTGAACAAATTGGATTATGCACTTCTACAAAAAATAATTCCAAAACTTATCAAAAATGCAGATTATTGGAATGAAGAAGAATTAAAAATGCAATTTATCAGCATCATTATTCTTTTGGGAGAGTTTGAAAGCCCTATCCAAACCTACTACGAGCGCGAAATATCGACTAGCATCCAAAATATCTTGCTAAAAATCGAAGCCGATATGTTACTTTCTAAAGGTATTGGGGATTTGATAGAGACTCCTTATTTTTTTCTTCACGAGTACAAGCGCGAAAAAAAATACTCGGGCGACCCAATTGGGCAAATGTTGGGTGGTATGTTGATAGGACAAGCCTTGAACGAAAACAAAAAGCCAATGTATGGTTGCTATGTGCAGGGGCGGTATTGGTATTTTGCAATACTTGAGGATAAAAAATATGTAATCAGCAATAGCTACAATGCTTCCGAAGAACCCGAGGTAATCCAAATTGTAATGATTTTGCGTAAGTTAAAAACCATTATTTTAGAAAGGTTGTCAGATTAGTTGTGAGGCAGTCCGCATATTCAAAAAAACAAAAAGTGATAAGTTAATTTGGAAAACCTCGGCATTACTCCGCCGAAAATGCGAGTTCGAGTCTCGTTCACTTTTTGATAAGTCAATGATAATCAACAAGTTATATATTTTTACATTAATTTTATTGCAACTGATTTTATAATCCGTTTTTATCAGCAAAATCCGCGTTATCAGCGGGCTAATATTGATGAATTTATTTCCCAAAAAATATTTAATATCATTCTCAAGCCTATGCAACCTTCAGATTTTCTCTGGTGTCATTAAGAATATTAGTAATATTTTTCCAAAAGATGATACTAAATCAATAGTATGTCTATCAATAGTTTGTGGAGTTTTTAGTTGGGAGCTAAGTAATTGAAAATCAAGTAATTAGCTGAATTATTGTAAGTGCTTGATAGTCAATGAGTTATGAAATATCTACGAAGTATTGCTTATTAAACAAAGCAAGTAATTTATAAATGACTTTTAATCAAGGGCGTTGCATTGTTAAATTTTCACCCATTTAGTAACAAGAAAAAATAAGGTAAGCGATGTTTTTTAATAGCCTATTGACTTGTTTCGCCGAAGGCGAATTTTCAAATGATTAAAAATTATTCATACTACGTTATTCACTATTCATTGCTGATGATGCAAAACTTGATATTTCAATGTTATTTTTTTGTTAAAAATGTAACCATCGGACATTTTGCCAACTGTCCGAAAATGAGCAAAATCGACACCTAGCGTACAGTAAGAAATTTGTCCGCTTTTATAAATGATTGATAATCAAGTTATTATAAACTTGGTATAATTTTTTAGCTTTAAAAAGTGCAAATTTTTTGTAGAAAAACTTGGAGATTATAAATATATATACTACCTTGCATTACAAATTACTAGGTGATGCAACTTTTTAAAATTCAAATCGTAAATAAAGCAGAGCCTCCGAAGTACGCAATGACGCATAAAATGACTCGCAAATATCTGATTATCAGAGATTTACTTTTACTATGAATAATTTTTTTTAATACCTGATTATTTTGCCATATAACCCCTAAACTATAAAACCGATGAAAAGCAGTGCCAAACCCATCATTCAATTAAATCAAATCAACAAGTATTACTCAATCGGCAAAAACAAACTACACGTCTTGAAAGGCATCAACTCGACCATTCACGAAGGCGAATTGGTTTCGATAATGGGAGCTTCGGGTTCGGGAAAGTCGACTTTGTTGAATATTTTAGGAATTTTAGATGACTACGATTCCGGCGAGTATTTTTTGAATGATACTTTGATGAAAAATCTCTCGGCAAGCAAAGCCGCGTATTATCGCAATCGTTTTATCGGTTTTGTATTTCAATCCTTTAATTTGCTTACCTTCAAAAATGCAATGGAAAACGTAGCCCTTCCGCTTTATTACCAAAAAGTTCCGCGCAGTAAGCGCAACAAACTCGCTCTCGAGTACCTCGACAAAGTGGGCTTGCGCGATTGGGCTGAACACTCGCCCAATGAACTTTCGGGAGGGCAAAAACAAAGAGTAGCCATTGCTCGCGCCCTCATTGCCCAGCCCAAGGTGATTTTTGCCGACGAGCCTACCGGGGCTTTGGATTCGCAAACCTCGCACGAAATTATGGAATTGTTCAAAGAAGTAAATCGGCAAGGAATGACCGTTGTAATCGTAACCCACGAAAACGAAGTTGCCGCCGCTACCGACCGCATAATCCGCATCAAAGATGGTTTGATTGAAAAAAGCGAAAAACTAGAATTAGTAATGGCGTAGTGAAATGGTGGGAATGGTGAGATGGTGGGAATGGTGAAATGAATTATAAAGTACAACCATATTACCATATCACCATACTACAATAAAACCATTTCACCATAAAACAATAAAACCATATAACCAACGAAAAATTATGTTTGATATAGATAAATGGCAAGAGATACTTGGCACGATGCGAAAAAATAAACTCCGCACTTTTTTGACGGCTTTTGGAGTTTTTTGGGGGATTTTTATGCTCGTAATGCTTTTGGGCGCAGGCAAAGGTATGCAAAACGGCGTAGAAGGCGAGTTTGGCGAAGAAGCCAAAAGTGCTTTTTGGATTTGGTCAGGGCGTACCTCCGTACCCAGCCACGGTCTCAAGCCCGGGCGCGAAATCCAATTTAGCAATGAAGATTTGATTGCCCTTGCCCGCGAAATTGACGAAGTAGAAGTAACCGCCCCCCGCAACAACCTTTGGGGCGAATATGTAATCAAATACCAAGACAAAAATGCCGCTTTTCGGGTTTTTGGCACTACCAAAGGTTTTTTGCAAATCAATGGCGAAAAACTCAACAGTGGACGATTGTTGAATGAAATTGATTTTATTGAACGCCGCAAGGTGGTGATTTTGGGTGAGCGTGCCGCCAAAGTGCTTTTCAAAGAAGATGAAGACCCCATCGGCAAATACATTGATATTCGTGGGGTTTACTTTCGAGTAGTTGGTATTTTTAACCTTAGCGAAAATGGCGGGCGCAACGAAGAACGCGCTTTTATTCCTTTTTCTACTTTACAATACACTTTTGGACAACAAAATCGAGTGCATTTGATGGGTTTGATTACCAAGCCCGGGGCTAACCCTCAAGAAGTACAAGCTAAAATCCGCAAAATCTTGGCTCGCCAACACAAATTTGACACCAAAGACGAGCAAGCCGTTGGGGTCAATAGCAATGAAGAAAACTACGCGCGGTTTATGGGCTTGTTTGCGGCGATTCGCACCTTCGTATGGGTGGTAGGAATTGGAACTTTGATTGCCGGAATTGTAGGCGTGAGCAATATTATGCTCATCATTGTCAAGGAGCGCACCCGCGAAATCGGGGTTCGTAAGGCAATGGGCGCAACCCCTTTTTCAATTGTCAGTCTGATTATTCAAGAATCTATTTTTATCACCGCTTTGTCGGGTTATATGGGACTTTTGGCAGGAGCCGGTTTGCTGGATTTGATGGCTTGGGGAATCCGAATGATTGAAGAAGGTGGCGGCAAATTACCGTTCTTTTCGCGCCCCGAAATTGACTTGGGGGTTGCTGTCTCGGCTACGGTGGTTTTGGTAATTGCCGGAGCTTTAGCCGGATTAGTACCCGCGCTCAAAGCCGCCAATGTAAAACCCATAGAAGCCCTCAGAGCCGATTGATGAAGAAATGGTGAGATGGTGAAGAAATGGTGAGATGGTTTCTTTATATAAATATTTGATTAGGAAGTAAAATTAGAGGTTGAAAATCAAATAACTATCTGATTATCAATGATTTAATATAGAAATTAACCTATAAAGCTAAAATAGTAAAACCATCTTGTAAATTTTAATGCATACTAACATATCACCATATCACCATTACCATATTACCATATAAAATTTTAAAATTATGTTTGATTTAGATAAATGGAGCGAAATCTGGGCAACCGTCAAAAAGCATAAGTTACGGACTTTACTCACTTGCTTTGGCGTATTTTGGGGAATTTTTATGCTCGTGGTAATGCTAGGCGCGAGTCGGGGCTTCGAGAATGGGGTGAAAAGTACTCTAGACATTGCCGCCAACAGCGTGTTTTTTTGGTCCAATAAAACCAGCGAACCTTACAAAGGCTTAAAACCCGGGCGATTTATCCGTTTTGTCAATGAAGATGTAGATGCTTTGCGTAATGAAATCCCCGAATTGGGTACTATAGCCCCGCGCAATATCTTGGAAGGCTCTTTTTCGGTAACTCGCAAAAATAAAAACGCATCTTTTGAAGTATTTGGCGACTATCCTGATTGGTACAAAGTAAAACCGATGACGATTTTGGAAGGGCGATTTATCAATGACAAAGACCTCAATGAACGCCGCAAAGTAGTAGTCATTGGCGAACAAGTCCAAAAAGAACTTTTTGCCAAAGGCGAAAGCCCGATTGGTAAATACATTTCCATTCGCGGAATTTATTTTCAAGTAGTGGGTACATTTCGCACCAAAGGGCGGGGCGAAGATATAATGCAAGATGCCAAAACGATTTATATGCCCCACAAAACGATGCAAACCTGTTTTAATCAAGGCAATCGCATTTATTGGTTTGCTTTTTTACCTAAGCCCGGAATTGCCTCCTCGGTAGTAGAACAACGCGTCAAAGAAGTAATGGCACAACGCCACTTTGTTGCGCCCAATGATTTAAAGGCTTTTGGTTCGGCAAATGTTGAGGAACAATTCAATAAAATTCAAGGTTTGTTTGATGGCATAGCCGGATTTAGCTGGGTAGTGAGCATTGGGACTATTTTGTCGGGAATTATCGGGGTGAGTAATATTATGCTCATCGTGGTCAAAGAACGCACCAAAGAAATTGGGGTTCGCAAAGCCTTGGGAGCTACCCCAATGTCGATTATAAGTTTGATAATTCAGGAGTCAATTGTCATTACCGCCGCCGCCGGATACATAGGGCTTTTGTTGGGGGTAGGTTTGGTGGAGGGCATCAATCAATTGCTCAAAGCCTTCAATGCCGAAGGTGAGTTTTTTGCCAATCCTGAAGTAAACCTGAATGTAGCAATCACTTCCTTAGTGATGTTGGTAGTAGTAGGCGCATTGGCGGGCTTAATTCCGGCTACCAAAGCCGCGGGAGTCAATCCGGTAGTAGCCTTGAAAGACGAGTAAATTAGTGAATAATGAATAGTGAATAGCGAATAATGAATAGCGAATAATTTAACTGATTGATTATCAGTAAATTATAAAAATAATTTACATTTCGCTAAATCTTCATTTAAAATTATGAATAATAGCAGCAACCCGTTGAAAGAAAAATCTTACCAATTTGCTATTAGAATTGTGAATCTTTATAAGTACCTAATTGAGGAAAAGAAAGAATATGTTTTGGCTAAACAAGTTTTACGTTCGGGAACAGCCATTGGAGCATTAGTACGAGAATCTCAATATGCGGAATCAAAAGCCGATTTTGTCCATAAATTAAGTATAGCTCTAAAAGAAACTAACGAAACTGATTATTGGCTTTGCTTATTAAAAGATGCTGAATTTTTATCAGAAAATGCTTTTTTATCTATACAACAGGATTGCGAAGAACCTTTAAAATTATTAACGGCAAGTATTAAAACTGCTAAAACTAATTCAAAGACTAAGTAATGAGTCGATTATAAAATGTGCTAGTGTGCTAATGCAATACACTGATTTTCAATTGATTATTCACTATACATTATTAGTTATTCACTCTACATTATACATTATTAGTTATTCATTATTCACTCTACATTATTAGATACTCATTTAAAATTAACCATTAAACAATATAACCATTCAAAAATATGTTTCGCAAAATTTTAACTTGGACATTTGTTGCTTTATTTGTAGCAGTTTCCGTTTGGCTGGGGTATTATTTTTATACCAAAAGCAAACAAGACCCCGTAGTGTATAAAACCGAAAAGCCATTTGTTACCGATATTACCAAAAAAACCGTAGCCACCGGCTCTATTGTACCACGCCGCGAAGTACAAATCAAACCGCAAGCATCGGGTATTATTGAGGCTTTGTATGTCGAAGCCGGACAGCCGGTCAAAGTTGGGCAATTGATTGCCAAAGTGCGTTTGGTACAAAGTATTTCGGGGCGCAATGCCGACAATATCAACTACAACAATTCGCGCAATAATTTAGAAACCGCCCAAATCAATCTAAACAATGCCAAAATTGAATTGGAGCGTCAACAAAAATTATTTGACCAAAAAGTAATTTCACAACAAGAATACAATCGCTTTTTGTTGGATTTTAATGTGCGAAAAGAAGCCGTAGTTGCCGCCGAAAAAAACCTTTCATTGGTAAGTCAAGGTATTTTGCAAAACTCGGGTGCAGTAGCCAATGAAATTTACTCTACTGTTGATGGTACAGTTTTGGACGTGCCAGTCAAAGTAGGTGGCTCGGTGATTGAGCGCAATAACTTCAACGAAGGTACTACCATCGCCGCCGTAGCCGATATGAAAAGCCTCGTGTTTGAAGGCAAAATTGACGAATCGGAAGTTGGTAAAATCCGCGAAGGAATGGATTTGAACTTAAACATTGGGGCAATTGAAGGCAAAACTTTTCCGGCCAAACTCGAGTACATTTCGCCCAAAGGCGTAGAAAAAGACGGAGCTATCAAATTTGACATCCGCGCCCAAATTATTTTGTCGGACAAAGACTATATCCGCGCCGGATACAGTGCCAATGCCGACATTGTGTTGGACAAAAAACTCCAAGTTTTGGCTATCAAAGAAAGTATGCTTCAGTTTGAAAAAACCAAAAAAAGCGGCGAAGAAAAAACTTTTGTAGAAATCGAAATTCAGCCCCAAAAGTTTGAGAAAAAATATGTCAAAACCGGCATTTCCGATGGCATCAACATCGAGATTGTGTCAGGAATTGGCAAAAACGACAAAGTAAAAATGCCGCTTGCCAAAGATAAAGACGAGAAAAAAGAAGAAAATAAATAATTGAGTTGTTAAAATATACGCAAGTAAAAATTGTATAAATATTTGATAATCCTCCAAAGGCGGGCACGGTCAATTAGTTATATTTGGTTCAATCGTTCATTTGGGGATTGAGTCCAAACCCTAAAGGTTTTTAAAACCCTTAGGGTTTAAATAATCTTGAAAAATTACGATGAATCAACCAAATTAACGATAGATCCTTATATTTTTAAAACATTTTGCAACTCGCTACAAAATCACCCAAGCCTTCCAAACTAGGAAGGCTTTTTTTTGTTATATTTGTGAAAAATATTAAAAACCTATTTGCTTGCAAAGGTGTAATATAATTGAAATCTTACCTAATCAATACTTTGGATAGTTTTTATAAGTTGTTGATTATCAGTTGGTTATGTTATTTCAAGTATTTCTTGTAACTAACTGATTATCAATCACTGAACAAAAAACTCGGAAAAGAATCTCCGCCTCTAGCGGAGTAGGGGGCTTTGGAACTAGAAATTAGAAACTGTCCAAACTATTGCCAATACCTTTTTTATTAATTCAAAAAATAAATATTTATGCGATATATCTTATGGTTAATGGCTTGGGGGCTGGCTTCAGTAAGTTCAGCTCAAAACCCACAAGGGCTGGAAGCGCAACGAAATTTGAATGTAGTCGGAGCCGGAGGCATTCAAGGCTTGGTGCAAAACTTTGACGGACGCTACCAAGGGGTGGTTGGCTCGCCTCATTTATTAGAAAATTGGACACAAGGCGATTTTGTGATTGAAGGCAAACAATATACCCAAGCCAAGCTAAAGTACAATGTTTTTTCCGATGAATTAGTTTTTTTGCGCCCTCCGCAAAACGACTCGGTCATCTTGAGCAGACTCAAAGTAGAAGCCTTTACTTTGAACGATGGTCTAAAAACTCGACAATTTAAAAGAATTGAAATCAAAGAACCGCCCATTCAAGCCAAATATTACGAAGTAATGAATGAAGGCAAAACCCAATGGCTGATTCATTGGCGAAAAACAATTTTGAAGGCTAATTATACCGGAGCTTACAATGCCGGACGGACTGCGGACGAATTTATCATAAAAGATGATCAATTTATCTTAAAAGCTGACGGCACGCTCCACGAATTGAAAAAAAATAAAAAAACTATCTTAAAAATTCTGAGTGATAAACAAGCCGAAATTGAAAAATACCTGAAAGAACAAAAAATCAATCTCAATGAGCAAGCTGATTTAATTAAATTATTAGACTTTTATAATAGTTTGTAAATCAATAGTTCGGGCAGTTTTTAGTTTTTAGTTCCTAGTTTTGAGTTCCGAGTTTCTAGTTTCAATTTTTCGTTAATTGCTTGATAATAAGTCAGTTACAAAAAATCCTTGAAATAGTATAACTCATTGACCGTGTCTGTCTTTGGAGGGACTTGTCCGTCTCTGGCGGATTATCAGCCAGAGGCAGACACAGACAATTGCTTATAAAAAACTGTCCGAAGTGTTGAATAAAATAAACCTACAAAAACAATACAATGGACAAAAAGCTGATGAAAAACCCCAAGGCACTACCGGCAAGGATTTGAGCGGGTTGATGCGCATTGAGCTGTAGGCGCGAGGTCATCAACAAGCCCGTAAGTAAGATGCTGATTATGAGCGGAATAAGCAAATTTTCTGCCCCGTATTTATAAGTCAAGCCCAGCAAAAAGCCCACCACGCCACTCATTCCTACGCTGTGCGCGCTGATTTTCCAATAAAAGGTAATAATCGAGACCAAAGCCAAAGATACTGATACACTTCCCACAATCACTCCCAAAATAGGCAAATCTCGAAATCCTCGCCCAAACATAAAAAAATAAGTTGCCAGCCAATAAAAAAAAGTGGTCATCACAAAGGGCAGTTGCCGGTCGGTACGGTCAGCCATTGTCAAATTATTGAGTTGCCCGGTCAAATAAAAAAGCATAATTCCCAAAGCCGGAGCCACAAAAGTAAGGATAAATACCGCCGATAATATAAATACTCGAGCTTCGGACTTTACCTGCAAAGCCGCCAAAGGGGTAATATACAACAGTACAAAAAAACACAAAGTCGGCAAAAGCAAAGGATGCAAAGCTACCGATATAGCAAAAGCAATTCGATTAAAATTCAAAGTGATAGTAAAAAGTGATGAATAATTATTTTTCTCGTAAAGCGTTGATTACCAATGAATTATAATTTTTAGTAAATTAAAAATGCTTGGTTTATCAAATTTTTTTGCGTAGGCGCGCCACCGGAATATTGAGTTGTTCGCGGTATTTGGCTACGGTTCGGCGAGCTATCTGATAGCCTTTGGCTTTGAGCATTTTCTCCAGCTTGTCGTCCGAGAGGGGCTTGCGTTTGTTTTCTTTGTCCACCATTTCTTTCAATACGTGTTTTACTTCGCGGCTACTCACGTCTTCGCCCGATTCGGTAGAAATACCCTCCGAGAAAAAGTATTTTAAAGGAAAAATGCCAAAGTCGGTTTGCACGGATTTGCTGTTGGCAACCCGCGAAATAGTGGAGATGTCCATTCCGATTTTATCGGCTATATCTTTGAGAATCATTGGTTTGAATTTGCTTTCATCGCCCTCCAAAAAAAACTCATATTGATAATCAACAATTGCCTGCATTGTGCGCAGTAGGGTCTGTTGGCGTTGTTTGATGGCATCAATAAACCATTTGGCGGCATCTAATTTTTGTTTGACAAACGATACCGCATCGCGCGTATTGCGGTCTTTTTTGTCGCTTCGGCTATAGGCATCTAGCATATCGGCGTAGGCGTGATTGACCCGCAATTCGGGGGCATTGCGTGAGTTGAGCGACAAGTCGAGCTTGTTATCATTGTTTTTGAGAATAAAATCGGGAATGATGTATTGCGCTTGGGCATACTCGTTGGAGTTTTCGCCCGGCTTGGGGTTGAGTTTCAAAATCACTCGGATAATGCCTTTGAGTTCGTCGTGGGTAATATCGAGTTTCTTTTGAATTTTGTCATAATGTTTTTTGGTAAACTCCTCAAAACATAGCTCAATCAATTTATAAGCATATTTGGCGCGTGGGTTATCGGGCATTTTGCGGCGTAGTTGTATCAGCAGGCACTCTTGCAAGTCGCGTGCGCCGATGCCGGGCGGGTCAAAATATTGGATTTTTCGCAAGACTTCTTCTACTTCATCGTCATCTGTATCTACATTTTGGGTAAATGCCAAATCATTGACAATGGCTTGGATAGGTCGACGAATGTAACCATCTTCATCAATACTGCCAATCAATTGCCGCCCAATCACTTTTTCGCGGTCGGTAAAGCCCATCAAGCCCAATTGTTGCAAAAGACTGTCGTTGAGGCTCGATACCATTGGCAGGGGCATTTCGCGCTCTTCTTCGCGGTAGTTGGCTTCGCTGTAGGTTTTGTAATCGGTGTCATCTTCATTGAGATAATCTTCTACACTGATTTCTTCTACCCGGTCGTCTTGCTCGTCGTCGTAGTCGTCATCTACATCAGTATCACTGTCTTTGTCGTATTCGTCTTTTTCGCGTTCGCGCTCCAGTTCGCGCCCTTCCTCGAGGGCTGGATTGGTTTCCAGTTCTTCTTCAATTCGAGCGCGCAGTTCGGCGGTCGGTATTTGTAAAAGTTTGATAAATTGGATTTGTTGCGGCGATAGCTTTTGTGTCAGTATCTGATTTAAGCCGAGCTTTTGCATAATTTGGTCATTTTTTAATGGGTGTATTTTGTCAAAATCAATTCATAGAATACGATGAAGTAATAAATAGTGAATAATGAATAATGAATAGTTTTTTAATTAATGAAAATCCAGTAGCCGTTGCTTGTGTCCTCATAAGCAACTATTTTGAACAAATGTGCTAAATGTACGGAAGAATCATAAATCTTCAATGAACAATTCATAAACCATTGATAATCAATTACTTATTTATTATTAAAAAAAATTGACTCACCAATAATTACGTTGTTTGAATGTCAAGTCAAATTTAAGGCTTTTTTATTAATAATTCCAAATGTTTTTTCAAAAAAAATAAAATATGGTATAATTATTGAGATAATTTGCGATTTTTCCAACCAAGCCCTTAATTTACCAGCAATTCGGCAACTTCTGCTCCGACCAAACTTCCGATAGCTACTCCCATACCATTGAGAGCCACCCCCAGCGCGACTTGGGGCGAGTGTAAGCGCACAATGGGTTCGTGATTGGGGGTAAATGCCATAATTCCTGCCCAAGTCTGGTCTATTTCAAAGCTTTGATTGGGTAAGATGATTTCTTGCAGTTTTTGTTGTAAGTCGTTCATTATCAAGTCGGTAGTTGCAAACTCGGTCGTAGTTTCTTGCGCAAAAGCTAAGTTGCGCCCTCCGCCAAACAAAACCCGATTCTCAATATTGCGGAAATAATAAAACCCTTCGTCATAATGAAAAGTACCGGCAAAGCGCAGATTTTTCAAGGGTTGCGTTACCAATACCTGCCCCCGTCCGGGCGCGATGGCTAGTTCGGGAAATAGCTCGGGAGCAAAAGCATTGGTACATACCGCCACCTTTGCCGCTTTAAAATGGACGTGCTCATTGACCGTAATTTGCACCTCATTGTCTATCGTTTCGAGCCGATTTACCTGACAATTATTCAAAATACGAATGTCTTGTTTTTGGGTATATGTCAAGAGAGCCTGCATCATTTTGCCGGTGTGAATTTGTCCTTCTAACTCATTGAAAATCAAGGCTTTGACAAATTGAGGATTGAAGCCAAATTGTGCAATTTTGGCAGATACAGCACTATATACCGCCTTGCCAAAGATGGGCTTGACCAATTGATTGATGTATTCTAACTTATCCAAAGCCGATAGTTCTTGCTCCGAAATCAATTCATAACCGCCTAAACCCTGAAAATCAATGTTTGATGCGCCAAGCCTGCCCAGCATTTTTTGCAAACCTTGCCAGCGTTTGGCAATCAGTTGGAGGGTTTGGGCTTCGCCGATACGCGCGATGTCCGCCAAAACTTCGGTCAAACTGCCATAGCAGGCAAATCCGGCATTTTTGGTACTTGCCCCACTCGGAAACATACCTCGTTCCAAGACCAAAATTCGCGCTTGCGGGGCGCGCTCGCGCAGGCTGCAAGCGGCGGACAAGCCCACAATTCCGCTTCCGATGACTATAAAATCATATTGGACAAATGACTGACTTTCCCAAAAACTAAGCATTTTTTTAAAATTAAATTTTAAGTAAATTGTTTTATTGCAATGATTAGTGAAGTTTCTAGTTCCGAGTTTCTAATTAAAAATTTTGGTTCAATCGTTAATTTGGGGATTGAGGCCAAACCCTAAGGGTTTTTAAAACCCTTAGGGTTTAAATGATCTTGAAAAATTACGATGAATTAAGCAAATTAACGATTGAGCCAAAATTTTATAAATAGCTTATAATCAATGAGTTATAAAAAATCTATAGTTTTTCACAGCAATTCCCACTATAAAATAATTGAACAAAAGTTTGATATTTTAACTTTTATATTTATAAAAATAGCAAAATACATAAATATATTGATAATCAATGCTTTAAATGTATTTCTCATTAAATTGC
>JALONJ010000529.1 GCA_025455045.1 Microscillaceae bacterium
TGGTCTCGAAAAATGCTGGACTAAACATTCAGCGATTATCTAAAATTCGTCAGCATTTTTCTTCCAAGAACCTATTTTATAAATGCTTGATTTTCAATTACTTATAGGTTCTTGCTTTTAGGCAAAAGCCCTCAATGTGCTAAGTTAGGTAATACTGTGCTAGGCTTCCAAGCCTAGCACAATATACTTGCACGTTTCCAACTTGCTTAGCGCGCGTATGAGCAGGGCTTGGGATATAGTTAAGGATTTGATAATCAGATAGTTGTGAAAAATAAACTCGAAATGATTTTTGGGTTTATTTTTTTGTTTGAATTGGAGGAAGAAATAGAAATTGAACTTTTGTCTATTTGAGGTCGGCTCGGCAAAGCCGGAAAGGTCGGAGACCTTTCATTCATTGTGGTTTTAAGTCAAATAAGACTTAAAACAACTAAGGGTAAGTAGTTGAAAATCAAATATTTATAAACTCAGGTTGTGGGATGATTGACAAACGAAGTTTATGATGCGCTTAAAACAGCTAAGGGTTAATTTAGAGGTTTATGGTATTTTTTCTAAATTGTAAAACCTATAAAGTTTTTAAAACTTTATAGGTTTTGACTCGATAAGCAAACTAAGAGTAAAGTTTTCTTATAACAAACTGATTATCAAATACTTAGCCTTTTTTAAGCTACTACCATTACTTCTTCCGAATGAGCGGTTTTTACTTCAATGCGAGGCGGCAATAAGCGATACAAAACCGGCGTTACAATTCGGCTCAAAAGAGTAGAACTAATCAAGCCGCCAATCAACACCCAAGCCAAGGGTGCATACAAAGGGGCATCTTCCATCACCAAAGGAATCAAACCACCGATTGCCGTCAAAGAAGTCAATAAAATCGGTAAAAAGCGGGTTTCGGCACCATCGCGGATAGCCTCGTCGAGCGATTTGCCTTGCTCGCGCAATTGATTGGTGTAATCGACCAAGAGAATTGAGTTTTTGATTTCAATGCCCATCAGAGCCACAATGCCAATCGTAGCCACAAACGAAAGGGTTTTGCCCACGATTAATAAAGTAACTAAAGCCCCAATCATTCCCAAAGGCACTACCGAAAGCACTATCAAGGTACTTTTGAAAGTTCTAAATTCTAAAACCAAAATGGCAAACAAGCCAAAGAAAGCTATAATGGCGATTGTACCAATGCCATTGAATGAACTATTGCTACTTTCGCGCTCACCCGCCGGCATAAACGAATAACCTTTGGGAAAAGGATATTCATTCAATTTTTTAATCACTTCATCGGTAACTTTGGAAGTCAAAAAACCGGTTTTGACAAACGAACTTATCAATACATATCGGTCTTTGTTGTAGTGATTGATAACCGAAGGCGAAGTTTGCAGCTCAACGGTTGCCAATTGGCTCAAAGGAATCAAAGCTCCGGTTTGGGCAGTAATATAGGTCTTGCCAAAAATCTCGAGGGCTTCTTTTTCGTTTTTTTGTTCAATGCTTACATTGAGGGTATATTCGTCGCCTTCGGCATTGCGATAATCACCGACATTCAATCCGGCAATGCCTAAGCGAATGGTGCGGGCAACTTCGGCAACCGACACACCCAAACGTCCGGCTTTGTCTTTGTTGATTTTTACTTGTAAATCATTTTTTTGGATTTGCAAAGGGTTTTTTACATATTGTGTGCCTTCGGTTTTTTTGAATAAAGTTTCAATATCCAAAGACACTTTGCGTAAAGTATCCAAGTTTTCACCAAATACGCGCATTGCAATAGGGGCATCTACCGGCGGACCTTGCTCAAATTGATATACTTCAATCTTTGCCCCGGGATATTGAGCTGTTTCTTTGCGCAATTCGTCCAAAAAATGCTCAATTTCTTCCATCTCCATTTCATTCAATTGACAAAACAATTGGGCTACATTGGCGGCATTTTGGGGCGGATTCACATTATAAAAAATGCGCGGATTACCTTTGCCCACATTGGTAGCGACATTTTTGATTTCATTTTTTTTCAATAAAATACCTTCTACGTGGCGCGCTACTTGATTGGTAGCCTGTAGATTAGTGCCAAGTGGGGTCTCGATATTGACAATAAACATTGGTTTTTCGGATTTGGGAAAAACCGTAACGCCAATGACCGACACCAGCATCAAACTGCCGATAAACAAAATCATCGCGCCAATCAAAGTAAGTGCCGGATGGCGAAATGCCCACTCCAATACCCCGCGATAGGGTTTATTGATATAGTTTTTGAATAATCGCATAAAAAAATTGCCTTCTTCCGATTCGTGGGCGTGCAAAAGTTTGCTCGATAAAAACGGAATGACCGTCATCGCCACAAACAAAGATGCCAGCACCGTACACAAAACCGCCATCGGCAAGCTACGGATAAAGTCGCCGGAGTTTTCGGGCAAGAAAGTAAGCGGTAAAAATGCCAAAACCAGAGTAGCCGTACAACCTATGACCGCTACCGTAATTTGGTTAGTTGCCAAAATCGAGGCTTGGACGCGGTCATAACCCATTCGTAAAAAACGTTCAATGTTTTCTACCACAATAATTGAATCATCAACCAATAAGCCCAAAGCCACTACCATTCCTACAATCGACAATTGATTGATGGTATAACCCAGCCAATCCAATAGGGTAAGACCTATCGAGAGCGAAAGCGGAATCGAAATCATTACCACCAAAGATGCGCGCCAACCCAAAGGCAACAACGTGAGTAGCACCAAAAATATCGCAATCCCAAAGTCGCGGGAAAAGCCCGCCAAACGCTTGCTTACATTGTCGGCTTGGTCAAATGATTTTTCAAAAGCAATGGATTTGGGCAGCTCTTTTTCAAATTCGTCCAATACTTTATACATTTCTTCGCGGGTTTGGAGAATATTTTGGCGGTCTTTCAAAGAAGCCGTAACCCATACTCCGCGCTTGCCATTCAAACGCGCCAAATATTTTTCGTCTTCGTAGCCCATCGCTATATCGGCAATGTCTTGCAAATAAACTACGCCATTGCTAGACGAACCAACAATGGTTCTTTTGATGTCTTCAATGGTCTCGAAATCAGCCGTAGTTTTGATGTTGAAGGTTTTGGTACTCAACTCCAAATCCCCCCCCGGAATATTGACATTATTGCCTTGCAATGCCCCCAATACTCGATTTAGACCCAAACGGTTTTGTGCCATTTTTTGTAAATTGAGGGCAATTTTTACTTGCTGTTCGGGATAGGCGTGAACTTCGACTTCTTTTAAAGATTGGATTTTTTCTAATTGTTTTTTCAAATCCTCGCCTTTTTCTTCCAAAACTCGGTAAGGGGTATTTTCGGAAATCAAGCCTACTTGTAAGATATTAACATCCGAAGACTCAATAGGATTGACATCCAAACTCAATAAATCGGAGGGCAGTTTGCTCCGCAAGGCGTTGATTTCTCGATTGACAATGTTTTTTTTGTCCTCGGTATCTACCCCATAACGAAACTCCAGAAACAAGACCATTACCCCGTCATTGATTCGGGTATTGATTCGCTTCACATCATCTAATTCATAGAGTTTTTCTTCAATGGGTTTTACCACCAATTCCTCCATATCTTGAGGGCTAGTTCCCGGGTAAATACCCACAATCGAGAACAAAGGCGGGTTAAACGGCGGGTCTTCGCCGCGCGGCATATTCATTAGGGAGTTTAAGCCCAGCATCAACACCATCACAAAAATAATGAGGGTGAATTGATAGTTTTTGACAAAAAATTCGGCAATTTTCATTTTATATGGCAAGTTTTTATTTGATGTAACTTATTGATTATCAATATTTTAATTCATTTAAAGCCCCTTTATGGGCGTAGCCTCGGTAGCTTTAGGGGCAAAACCTCGGTAATAGATTGATCGTATCCATTTGCATTTAGCCCCTTTGGGGCAATGCCGTTAAGCTAAGGGATTTAAAAATTGTAATTCATTGATAATCAAAGGGTTATAAGATTTCATTTGACTGTATATTTTGGGTTATTTTGGTCGTGAAATTTCACTAGATTTACGTGAATATTTTAAAGTATATTAAAAAAGTACAAAAAATTAAAGTTTTAAAAAATAATTCAAAATC
>JALONJ010000530.1 GCA_025455045.1 Microscillaceae bacterium
ATTTTCGGCTTTCGGTTCAAAAATTCAGGATAGTGTAGGGTTGCTTGATTTCGTTGTTTCTTTTTTATCAAGAAAAAAGAAAGTTGTAAAAAAAGTGTACTTATAATCACCTCATTATCAATTAGTTACAGAAAACCTGTTTGTAAATATTCTAAAAAATCAAACATTAGTTTAAAATTTCTACAGTGGGAATTGCTGGACTAGGAACTCGAAATTATATCAACCATTGTCAATATGGAATAGGTGATTGATGTGGGTCGGTGTCGGGGTAGTTGAGATGAGCCTCGAGTTCTTTCTCAAGTTCGGGGGTGATAAGATGCTCAATGGCTTCGGCATCTTCGTGGACGTGGTCATCGGCAAGGTGCAAGTGTTTGGTCAAAAAAATCTCCCAAAGTCGATGGATTTTGGTAATTCGCGCGCCCTCGCGGATACCGTGGTCGGTGAGCTGATAAGCCTGACCGTTTTTTTGAATCAAACCTTGAGCAAGAAGTTTTTTGATGCCTTTTAGCAGTTGATTATCAGGCATATAGCGTTTTTTTTGTAAATCTAAAATACTTCGACTGGCTGACAGCGAATTGTCAAACTCACCCAAATGATAAAAACATTTCAAGATATTTTCTTGTAAAATCTTGCTTTGATTGCGCTTTTGTTGAAAATAACGCGCCAATACACCTTTTTTGCTACCAAACAGCACCGATAGAATTGCCAACAAAGACAATACCGCTACAATCCAAGGTCCGGTAGGCATTTGGGGCATTGTGTATGAGATAAATGCCCCCATAATACCCGAAAAAGCTCCCAAACCTGCCGATATAATGAGCATCATCCGCAAATGGTGAGTCCAATACCGTGCCGCCGCCGCCGGAGTAATCAACAAAGCCGACATCAACACTACGCCTACCGCTTGCATACCGATAGCAACCGCCACCACGGTAAGCAATGCCAGCAAAAAACTCAAAAAACGCACCGGATAGCCCGCCGACCGCGCAAAATCCATATCAAACGAAATCAAGCGAAATGCCGGAAAAAACGCCCAAACTACGCCCAATAATACCACCGAAAAACCTCCAAATACCACTACATCTTCAAAAACCAAAGCAGCAGCTTTGCCAAACAAAAACTTATCCAAACCCGATTGTTCGGCATTGCCCGAATTTTGGATAGCGGTCAAAAGCAAAATCCCCACGCCATAAAATACCGATAATACCAAGGCTATAGCCGCATCGCTTTTGATTTTGGATTGTTGGGTGATATAATCAATTGCCAACAAGGACAAACCGCCGGTAAAAGTAGCTCCCAGCAACAAAACCAGTGGATTTTTGACCCCTGAAAACAAAAACGCCAAGCAAATGCCCGGCAAAATAGCGTGCGAAACCGCATCACCTACCAAAGCGCGCTTGCGCAAATAGGCAAATGTGCCAATTACTGCCGAACTTGCCCCAATCAGCACTACCCCCAGCACCACCCAACGAATATTGGGATTGGTAAAAGAAAAAAACTCAATCAATTGTTGCATAGGTTTTAATACAAAGGCTTGATTATCAAGGTTTTATGCCAAAATCTGACAAATCTAGTTTTCATCTTAAGGTTGGCTCACTACGAAAATAGTGAATGTTTTTATCAACCTGAAAAATATTTTAGACAGTTATGTATTATTCGAAATAAAAAATTGTACAATTTCAATAATTTTAAAAAATATGTATTTCTATTTACCTAAGGAATGAATAGTGAATAATGTAAAATGAATAATTTTGTAATTACCTGAAAGTCAATATGTTACCAAAAAATACTGTTTACATTATTTTTTATTGTTCCTAGGCAATTGAAAAAATAACCCTCTAAAAATCAACTAATTATTAAAAGTAAACGCAATGAATTTTCAAAATATCAAAAATTACTTATGAATTTAATTTGTACTTTTTTAATATTTTTTAAAATATTCACAACAAATTAGCACAAACTTTATGGTCAATTAACCGCAAAAGCCAAAAAAAAGCGTAACTTGTCGCTCAAACTAACCCCAAAATTCAAAACTATGGAAGATTTAGCCAAACACATTGCCGAAAAAGCCGGTATTACACCCGAGCAAGCCAAACTCGCCGCCGATGCCGCCATTGAGTTTATTCGCTTGCGAGTAGCCTCCGCCGTCGATACCAAAGTGGAGGCGGCTTTGGGCAACTTGGTCAAAACCATCAAAGTGGATATTCACGAAGCCGTAACCGGCGAAGCCCCCGCAACTTGGTCCGAAAAAATCGGCGACATTGCCGAAGATGCCCAAGCCAAACTAGGCGACTTAGCCGAAGATGCCAAAGAAAAACTGGGCAAATTTGCCAAATCAGCTACCAGTTTTTTTGGCGGTTGGGGCAAAAAAGGCGAGGAGAAAAAGCTTGAAGATAAACCTGCCGAAGATAAGAAAAGTTGATTTAGACTTAAGTGTGCAAATCTTATAAGGTTTTTAGAACCTTATAAGATTTAAACAACTAATGATTTGTTGTGTGGCAAACAATTTAAAATTAATTCTAAAAAGTGCATAAATAATTGATAATCAATGATTTGTGATATTATTTCTTAGATGCCGGCACCCAACAAAACTTCATCGGTTTTTTGCAAATTAAGGCGATATCGATACAATTCTACCAAAGATACCAACCAAATCACGACACAGGGCAGAGCCTTCAAACGATACGGAATGAGGATTTGATTGCGAATATCGGGTGGAAATATATCGGTGGGTGATAAACTGGTGAGGACAAAAGCAAATATCAGCAAAGCCAATCGCCAAATTTGATAAGGACTCAATATATACCACAAAGCCACTCCTACAAAGGCTATCACATACGTAGGCGACTCGGAAGCCGGATTGAAAATAACCGCAAAAATCAACACATTGGCTAAAACTAACTGCTTGAAAATCAGGTCTTGATAATATTTCAGCTTGAGCAATACCCCCAACAATAAAAAGCCCCCAGTCAAGATAAAATAAGGATTGAGTTTGGAATCAGGCGAGCCAAGCCAAGACCCTACCAAAGCCATAAAATTGGTTGCAAAATGCTTGTCATTATGAAAACCCAACCAATGAACCCAGTCTTGATACAAAAAAATCAATTGCTTGAAAGACACAAAAAACAAGGGCAAAGCCAGCCAAACCAAACTCCAAAACACACAATAAAGAATAAATTTGATTTTTTGAGGATAAAAAAAGAAAAAAAATCCGGCTAATATCACATATATTTTCACCCAAAAACCCAACATCAGTACCGCCGCCGCCCAAAAGGGTTGTTTGCGTTCCCAAAAAATAAAAGTCCAAATAATAGCCGCCGCCACCGCCGGATTGGTCTGAAAATTTAGAAAAGCCGTATAAGCCTCATTTAAACAAATCCAAAAAACAAACACAATTTGTAGGCGATGCAGGGGCAAATGTCGAATTGCCGAATAAAATATCCAGCCAATGGCTAAGTTCCACAAAATCGCCGAAATACCATAAGGCAACTGCGCAAACGGAAACATCAGCGCGGCAAACACCGGTCCGTAATTGTAACGACTGTGGTACTCTGCCGGAAAAAAACCATAAAGGGTCTGATTTTCAATCAAATGGTAATATGCCCGATAAAACAAAGCATAATTATCGACCAATGCCCAGCCCGGGGCGGGAGTGGTAAAATATACCTCTTTGATGCCAATAAATAAGATTAGCACTAGGTATATGCCTAGTATAAACCGAAAATCGGCAAAAATCGGGCGGTGAAAAAACTGAACAATTTGCAACATCAACTTCGTATTTGCTTGCAAAAGTAAATATTCATAAATAAATCGGCAAATATTACAATATATTGATAATGAGCTAGTTATATAAGGAATTAGAAATTAGGAATTAGGAATTAGAAATTAGGAATTATTTAATTGCCTGACCGTGTCCGCCTTTGGAGGATTTTCAATTAATTACTGACATTACGCAAGCTCAAAATTTGGTTTTTAGATAATAATTACAGTTAGGTTTAAACGCCTTTTTTTCAGGAATTGGCAATTTCATAAGGATT
>JALONJ010000099.1 GCA_025455045.1 Microscillaceae bacterium
TGCTGATTATCAATTACTTATATATTTTGTTATTTTTATAAATATAAAAGTTAAAATATAAAAGTTTTGTTCAATTATTTTACAGTGGGAATTGCTGGTTCTTTTCTGAGTTATTTGCTAAGTGTTTGATAATCAGATAGTTATATAAAATGCTGAAAATAACATAATTTGTTGATTATCCACTAGAGGCGAGACGTAGTCAAGTATTTATAAGAATTATAATTGCCGGAGGTGGCACAAAAACAAACCATTTAACCGCTAAGAACCCTAAGAAAACACCCAACAAGTTCACTAAGAACTTGGTGTTTCTTTGTGCCTACCTTAGTGAACTTTGTGGTAATATTACTCAATAAATGTAAGTATCTGATAATCAATTGTTTACATCAATGTTTGCCAATCCAAATCATTTTAAATGATTTGCTAAAATACCCAATTTTATATGGGTACAAATGTTTTCTGCCAACCCTTTTGCAAAATAATTATCATATAAGTAATTGATTATCAATGAATTAATCATAATTTAATCACAATAATTTAATACAAATCCCATTGATTACGAAACAAATAATAACGATACAACACCGGATTGTGAATGGTATTGATTTCTACCGAATCGCTCCGAGTATCAATAAAAAAATCTTTTTTACCAAAAGTAGTCATCATCAGCATAGCCTCGACATTGAGCCATTGGGTTTCAATATTTTTAAAATTTAAACTTCGCAAGCCTGCCAAAAGCTCTTTTTGGCTCAGGTCTTTTGCGCCGACTGTCCAACCCCATTCGCCCAAAGTAAGAATTTGATTGTGCATTTGGACAGTTTTGAAGCCTGCGGCTTGCATTGTCAGGTTAATACATTCAAAAGTTTTGGGAGTATAATAAGGGCTTGCCGATTGGGTAATTACCAGCCCCTTGGGGCGTAAGTGCTTGATACACAATAGATAAAACTCTTTGGAATACAATCGATTCAATTCAACGGTCTTGGGGTCGGGCAGGTCAATAATGATAACATCAAAAAACTGTTTACTGTCGTCCAGAAATTTGTAGCCGTCTTGGTTCAAAATTTTCATTTTTGGGTTGTAAAATGAACTATCGTTTGCCGACAATAAAACCGGGTGGGTTTTTGCCAAATCGGTCATTGCTGGGTCTAAATCGACGAGGGTTATTTTTTTGACGGTTTTATATTGCAAAATATCGCGGGCTGCCAAGCCATCGCCCCCACCCAGCACCAACACCTCTTGCGGATGCGGATGCAAGCTCATCACGGGATGTACCAAAGGCTCGTGATACATTGCCTCATCTAAAGTGCTAAACTGCTGACTACCATTGAGATACAACCAATACTCGTCTTTCCATTGGGTAATGACAATTTTTTGGTATTTGGATTGTTTTTCAAAAATCACTTGGTCTTTGTAGCGTTTTTGCTCGCCAAAAAAGATAATAGGCTGGGCAAAAATAAATCCGCTTATCAATAATCCGACAATCAAGGTGGCAAATAAATTGATAAAAATTTGCATTTTGGGGCGCACCAAATTGCGCAAACGAATATACAAAAGCATTGCCACCGTAAAATTGACCAAGCCCAACATAAATGGCGTGTAGGTCAAGCCCAAATACGGCAAGCCCACAAAGGCAAAAAACAAACCACCCAACAAACTGCCGTAGTAGTCGTTTTCCATTACCGAGGCAATGTTTACCCGCAGGGTTTCGTATTCTTCGTTGAGGCGCGTTACCAAAGGGATTTCCAAACCAATCATCAAACCAATCATTATGCTTAAAGTGTAGATTATCAGCCCATTATAAATGGTAAATGCCGCCGCCGTATAAACCACCAATGCCGAAAAAGCCACCAAAATCGTGAGTAAAAATTCAATGATAATGAACTTCTCGAGCAAATTATCACGGAAAAAACGACTCAATCGACTTCCTAAACCCATCGAAAAAAGCATAAACGACAATACCAAAGTCCATTGCAAAATGGAGTCGCCCAAAAAATAACTCGCCAAAGTCGACAAGATATATTCGGCTACAATGCCCGACAAACCGGTGGCAAATAATGCTGCTTTGAGAATGATTGATTTATTGCGCTGATTGAGTGGCAAGGCGTTTTCCATTAATTGTATGGTTTAATTTTTATTTGAGGTTATTGCATATTTTTTTTTACCCACTGTAGTTTTTCTGCAAACTCTTGTTTTTTTTCGATAACCAATTGATTCACAAATAGTTGGATTTTTTGTTTGATTGCTCCCAAATCTACGTGATTAAATTGCTCAGGCTGATTGCTCAACAAGTCCAATACAAGGTTTTCTAAATTTTGGGCAGTGGTTTGATATACCTTTTGAAAAATCGTATCTAGCAAATCTTCAGCTTCAGGATTTTGTTGAATCCACATTGCCCAAGCCCAAAGGCTCATTTCCTGACCAATCAAGTCATTGATATTCTTGGTTTGCCCCAAGAGAGCCTGCGGGATAAATTCGTCTGTCGACATACACTTGTGTAGTTTAGGGCTGAGTTGATGATAAGGAATAAGATGATAAACAAAGTGCCATTGTGTCAGTTCACCAGAAGCGGACAAGTTATAATACATTGATTACCAACTACTTAGTAATCACAATTATTTGCTTGTCTGCTCAATCATTGCTAATACTGATTATTTACATTTTCAAAATTACCCTTAATTCTTTCATTATCAAAAAGATATACTGCTAGACCTTTAAAAATAAGTACTTGAATTAATTTAGTTTATAATCTTTAATTCAAAAAATAATCTTATCAAACCTGCCAAAATAATAGGTTTATCTTATAATTTTGAAAGAATGATTGCTTCAAAACAAGGGTTTTGCCATTGATTTTTTTATAAACACCTCATTATCAAGCAATTACCAAATCTTCTATTTACATATAACTCAAGATTGATATGATTCATTACGAGCATTTTACTCTAGCCAATGGCTTGAATGTTTATTTTCACCAAGATACCACCACGCCCATTGCGGCAATGAATATTATTTACAATGTGGGTTCTAAAGATGAGGAGGAGAACAAAACCGGTTTTGCGCACTTGTTTGAGCATTTGATGTTTGGCGGCTCGCAAAATATTCCATCTTATGATAGTGCCTTGCAAATAGTGGGCGGCGAAAACAATGCCTTTACTTCGCCCGATATTACCAATTATTACATCACCTTGCCGGTAGCCAATTTGGAAACGGCTTTTTGGCTCGAGTCCGATAGAATGATGAGCCTGTCTTTTGACCCCGAAGTACTTGAAGTACAGCGCAAAGTAGTGATTGAAGAATTTAAACAACGCTATTTGAATCAGCCTTATGGCGATGTATGGTTGCGCTTGCGCCCTTTGGCTTATCAAGTGCATCCGTACAAATGGGCGACAATCGGCAAAGATATTTCGCACATTGAGCAAGCCACGATGGAAGATGTAAAATCTTTCTTTTTTAAATATTATGTGCCGGCTAATGCCACGATGGTAGTAGCGGGCAACACCAGCCTCGAGGAAGTAAAACGCTTGTCGGAAAAGTGGTTTGGCGACATACCTTCCGGCAAACGCTACCAAAGACAACTGCCCACCGAACCCCCACAACACCAAGCCCGCTTTGAGGAGGTAACAGCCGAAGTACCCTTAGATGCCATTTATAAAACCTATCATATGCCCGGACGAATGCACCCCGATTATTATATTGCCGATTTGTTGAGCGATGTGTTGGGGCGGGGCAAGTCTTCAAGATTGTACAGTCGTTTGGTCAAAGACCAGCATTTGTTCAACTCTTTGAATGCTTATGTGATGGGTTCGGTTGAACCCGGTTTGTTGGTCATTCAGGGCAATTTGAACAAAGGCGTGCGCATTGAAGAAGGCGAGCAAGCGATATTGGCAATTATTGAAGAAGTCAAAACTCAAGGTATTCCCGAAGCCGAACTTGCTAAGGTCAAAAACAAAGCCGAATCAACTTTGTTGTTTTCGGAGGTTGAACTATTGCATCGGGCAATGAATTTGGCTTTTTTTGCCAATCAAGGCAAACCCGAACACATCAACTTGGAATCGGAGAAAATGCAAGCCATCAATGCCGAGGCGGTTCAAGCCCTCGCGCAACAAATACTCCGCCCCGAAAACTCGGCAACTTTGTATTATCGCGCCAAAGCCAATTGAGATGGAAATTTAGATGAAAATTGTACCGCAGGCTTCCAGCCTGCGCGCGTAAATGGGTTTCATTTTCCGATTTAGGTTTTATCTCCTGAAAAAATTGTGAATAATCAAGATTATTTTATAAATACTTGATTATCAGCAAGTTGTATAATCTCTGAGGTAACTACTAAGTAGATAACATAATAACTGAGCACAAACTATTATGATTAGAGTAAGTTTGATTAAAAAAAGTCTCAATCTTCATTAATTACTTTCTAATCCTCATTGCCTCAAAGCCGTCAAAGTTTGGAGATTAATAACTTCATCAAAAATCGCGGCTATTGGAATCTCAAAATTATCAAGCATTACACTTTTCAAAGTACCGGTTTTGGCTTTGAAAATCAATTCATATTTTTGGTTAATCAATTGATATTGCTCCACAAATTGTTTTTCGGGGTCAATCAACCAATATTCACCTACTTGGTGGGCTTCATAATCTTCAAATTTAATCCCTCTATCTCGTTCTTGAGTGCTTTCCGATAGTACTTCTACTACCAAATCGGGCGCAGGAAATAAAGTTTGGTCTTCGGTAAAATCTTTAGCTTTTTCGGTTTTGAAAAAACAAATATCCGGCTCATAATCATTGCGAAGCAAACGAATCATAATTTTTTCAATACCCACAAAGCCCAGTTGATGTTTTTGGACATAGGTGTCTATTAATTTATATAGTAATCCTGTAGCGCGATTATGCCGTTTTTTTACGGGCGAGTGAACAATGATTTCGCCATTGATAAACTCGACTTTGTGTTCTTCGGTAATATCATTATAAAATTGTCGCCGTTTTGCCTCCTCTTGATGCAAAATAGCCTACACTTCCTGAATAATTTGGTAAGCCCGGGGAGATTTTAAAATATCTTCAACTTCTTTCATTCTATTGGCTTGATAATGAGTTAGTTAAATGAATGAACAAAAATCAACTCGTTTGATTATCACCAAATATACAATTTTCCGCTTAAATTTGCTTCCTTTTTTGGATATACTCCCACAAGCGGGGCTTCGCTAGTCAAGCTTGTTTCATTCAACTTCGGCAAAGTGTAGAACTTTACCGAAGTTCAAAAGCAATGAATTTTGCGAATAAAATAAGTAGTCGAGTTAAGGATGTTTAGTTAAAATAAAAGATTCTCGACATCTTTAAAGGAATTGTTTGGCTTAGATGCTGTCTAAAGCCGCTAGCGTGCGCAGGCTGACAGCCTGCGGTACAATTTTCCGCTTAAATTTGCTTCCTTTTTGAGGAATTAAAAGTGTTTTTAAAAATAAAATTAATTTATAAACCATTGACAGTCAATCAATTATCTATTAAAAACTAAAAATTATTCGTTATTCATTATTCATTATTCGTTATTCACGCCTAGATAAATGCAATTAAGTAAATTAGAAATCAAGGGATTCAAAAGTTTTGCCGAAGCAGCAACCATCCATTTTGACCAAGGCGTTACGGGCATTGTGGGTCCGAATGGCTGTGGCAAGTCGAATGTAGTCGATGCCATACGCTGGGTTCTGGGTGAGCAACGCACCAAATCTTTGCGCTCCGATAAGATGGAAAACATCATTTTTAACGGTACGAGCCAACGCAAACCCGCCGGAGTAGCCCAAGTTTCACTGACTTTTGACAATACCAAAAAACTACTGCCTTCCGACTATACCCACGTTACGATTACCCGCCGTTTGTATCGCTCCGGCGAAAGCGAATATTTGATTAATGAAGTGCGCTGCCGACTCAAAGACATTCATAACCTGTTTTTGGATACCGGCATTGGCTCGGATAGTTATGCGATTATTGAACTGAAAAAAGTTGATGAAATCTTGAATGATACGGACGGTTCGAGAAGGCAATTGTTTGAAAAAGCCGCCGGAATTTCTAAATACAAAGTGCGAAAAAAAGAATCTTTGGCGCGTTTGGAATATGTCGACCAAGATTTGGCTAGGGTAGGGGACTTGCTGTTCGAAATTGAAAAAAACTTAAAAACCCTCGAAAAACAAGCCAAACAAGCCGAAAAATACTTTGCTTACAAAGAAGAATACAAACAAATCAGCCTGCAATATGCCCAAAAAGCGATTAGCCGCCAACGCGATTTGTTTATTGCCTTGACCCAACAAATCCAGACCGAAACCGAAAAACGCAAACAACTTCAGCAATTGCTGGATAATCAGGAAATTGAACTAGAAAAAGAAAAACTGCAATTAATTGAAATAGAAAAACAATTATTCTTAAAACAAAATCAATTAAACGAACATCAAGCCAAGCTTCGCCAAACGGAGAATGAGCAAAAACTAAAAAACGAAAAAAGACATTTCTTACAAGAAAAAAATAATACCATTCGCAGTCAAATCAATCAAGATATTCAGAGCCTCCAAACCTTGAAAATTGAAATTGAAAAACTGCAAGTCGAACACTCGGAAAACGAAACGGCTTTCCAAACCCTTGAAAATGAGCTAAATAGCTTAAAAAATGAGTATGAAAATCAAAAACAACTAACCGCCGAAAAACAAACCCAATTAAAAAACTTGGAGGCGCAACACCAAGCCCAGCAAAATGCGATTTACCAACTTAACAAGGACTACGAAATCAAACAAATCCAACTAAGCTCTGCTAAACAAGAATTAGAAAAAATTGCTTCGCGGGAGCAACAACAAAAAGCCGAAATAAGTGCTTATCAATTGGAATTGGATAAAATTTTGGTTTCGCTCGAGATTGCCCAACAAGAACTTCATAGTTTTCAGGACAAAGAAGACCGCCGCGTGATCGAAATTCAAGAGTTGGAAGATGGAGTAGGGGAGATGCGCCAAATTTTGACCGAAGTCCAACGGGCATTAGACAGTCGACAAAATGAATACAACCTCACAAAGTCCTTGATTGACAATATGGAAGGCTTCCCCGAGGCGGTGCGTTATTTGCAAAAAGATACTGATTGGGCGCAAAACATACCTTTGTTATCGGATATTATTACTTGTGAAGAAAAATACCGCTTGGCAATTGAAAATTTCCTTGAGCCTTATCTCAATTATTATGTGGTGCAAACCGAAGTCGAAGCCTATACTGCGATGCAGTTGTTGACAGAGGCAAGCAAAGGCAAAGCCAATTTTTTTGTAATGAATCGGCTTGATAATGAGGTAGTTATCGAAAAAACCTACGCCAAAACTGCCTTCAATCCCGAAGCAAATCTATTTTTTGGTGGATTTAATCCCGCCGAATTACAACCCAAAAAATCTCAAGATTTGGCCTTGGCTTTGGAGGTAGTCAGTTTTGAAGCCGAACACGAAAGTTTGTTGCAAATGCTGTTGCAAGATGTGTATGTAGTTGATAATGAGGAAGTTAGCAAAATTGATTTAACTAAAAGTTTGGTAACTTTGGCGGGCAATGTGATTCGCCGCAAGTTTAGCCTCACGGGGGGGAGCGTGGGCGCATTTGAAGGCAAGCGCATTGGGCGGGTGAAAAATTTGGAGCGTTTGTCCTTGGAAATCAAGGACTTACAAAACCAAATTCACGAGCAACAACAAAATTTACAATTCAAAACCGCCAATTTGCAAAGTTTGAAACAAAATCATTCTTTGAAAGAGGCAATCAAACAAGCCCGCTTACAAGTCGAGAAATTTAGCCACGAAAAAGTAGCTTTGGCAAGTAAAAAAGAACAATTAAATGCCATTGTGGAGCGCAATTATGACCGCCAAGCCGAAGTGCAAGACCGCATTGGTGAACTGCTTGACGCAATGGATTTGGTATTGCCTCAAGTGCAAAAGGCTCAAAATCAATTAGATAGCTTGCGCGAAAGAATGTTGGATTTGAACGAAGAATCGACTTTGGAACAAGAAAATTTGACGATAAAGTCGGCAAAATTTAACCAGCAAAATATTGCCTATCACCAACAAAAAAATAAAATTGCGGCTTTGGCGCAAGAAATTGCCTACAAAGAGCAAACTTTATTGACTTTGAAAACCCGCATCGAAAAACACGAACTCGAACTGCGCCAAGTCGAAACCGATTTGGAAATTTTACTTGAGAGCCAAGAAAATTTTAGTGAAATTTTGGCAAAATTAACCCAAGAAAGTCCAGTTTTGACGCAAGCGGTCAAAGAAGTTGAAAAAGAATTTTATCGCTTGCGGGGCGAAATAGCCGAAGAAGAAAAAGCCATCAAAGAAGCCCATCGCCAAAAGGAATTGCAAGATTCATTGCTCAATCAATTGCAAAACAAGCTCCACGAAACCAACCTCAGCCTTACGAGTGTCAAAGAACGCTTGGCAATTGAGTTTCAAGTCGATTTAGATGGTTTGTTTGCCATTGAAGTCCTAGAAACCGATTTTTCGGAAGCGGATTTGCAAAATCAAGTGAATGAATTGCGCCAGCGCATAGAGCGTTTAGGCACGATTAACGCCCTAGCGATGGAAGAATACAAAGAATCCAAAGAACGCTACGACTTTATTTCGGCGCAAAAAGCCGACTTGGAAAAATCGAAAAAATCGCTTTTGCAAACCATTGACGAAATGGAAACCTACGCTCGTACGGCTTTTATGGAGGCTTTTGAGAAAATCCGCGCCAATTTTGTGCAGGTATTTCGTTCCTTGTTTTCGGAAGAAGACAAAGCCGATTTGATTTTAAGTTTGCCCGATAATCCCTTAGAGTCAGAAATTGACATCATTGCCCAACCCAAAGGCAAACGTCCGCTCACGATTGACCAACTCTCGGGTGGCGAAAAAACCCTGACCGCTACTTCTTTGTTATTTGCTCTGTATTTGCTCAAACCCGCGCCTTTTTGTATTTTTGATGAGGTAGATGCACCCTTAGATGATTCGAACACCGAAAAATTCAACAAAATCATCAAAGAATTTTCGCAAGACTCGCAGTTTATCATCGTAACCCACAACAAGCGGACAATGACCAGCACCGACATTATGTATGGCGTAACGATGATTCAACAAGGCATTTCTTCGGTGGTGCCGGTGGATTTGCGGGAGTTTGCTTAATTGTACCTCAGCCCGCCGGGCTGGATGGTTAAGCGATTGATTATGAGATACTTACAAATGATTTGTAAATTTCATTCAAATTATCTAAATTGGATAAAGATTGGAGTAATAGGGAAAGTTTGAGGACAAATAAAATGATGAAAACTTTAGAAAATCGGAAAAAACAATTGATTGAACAGATAGAACAGTTGGATAATGAGGCATTTATTCAAGAAATTGAAAATAAATTACTTCAATTTCAACAGCTAAAATCTTGGCAGGCTATCAAACCTATTCAAAAAAACAGTACGATTAAAGAGATGATAGCTCAACAAAACTATCAACCGACTTCAAAAAGCGCGTTTTTTGAAAAAACTACTGAATTGGCAATGAAAGAATCCTTAGAAGACCTTTTGAATATGCTTAAGAAATGAATTATTTGCTAGACACGAATATAATTTTGATTTACATACGAAATAATGAAATTGCCCAAAAGGTTGAAAATCAATTAAATCTATTTTCAGGTGAACATAATTTGGTTATTTCGGTAGTATCAATCGGCGAACTCAAATCTATAGCCAAACAAAATCGGTGGGGAGAAATAAAATGGCAAAAAATGTTGACTATTATCAACGATTTCCTCATTGCTGATATTAATACTGAAGAAATTATTGATAAATATGCCGATATTGATGCGTTTAGTCAAGGAAAATCACCCAAGAACTTATTAGGAGATTCAGCCCGAAATATGGGCAAAAATGATTTGTGGATTGCGGCTACAGCCTCAGCCCTAAATTTAGAATTAATTACAACTGATAACGATTTTGAGCATTTGAGTAGGGATTTTATTCAACTGCGAAAAATTGATTTGAGTAATATTTAGTGATGAGTGTGGTAATTACTTGATTATCAAATGTTTATAGTATTTTACCCTGTTGTGCCAAGACAGACTTGACACGATAAATGAAAAAGAATGTCTCTGGTATTCTAACCGCCTCAAGCGGTTTTCCTCCGTTGTTGGTGCGTAGAAAAATGCTGGTGAATCTAAGAAAAACGAAAGATGTATGTTACAGCATTTTTCGACACCAACAACCCGTAATACTCGTGGTTGTTGGTGTCGAAATTACCTGATAAAACCGCAAAAAATTAAAAGCTTTGGGTAATTTCTAACACCAACAACGGAGGAAAAATATGTAAAATATCTGATAATCAGTTAGTTATAATTTATTTGGTTAACTGTTTTAAATAATAGAAATTTATCAAGATTACGCCTATGGCACATAATTAAGCATTACTGAAAATTGGGCATTGTAGTAGCAAAATCAATCATTATTGCTATTATGAGTAGTGCTTTTTTTATCTTTTCTAGGAGTTGGTGGGCTTTCCCACGGTTGGTATTTTGGAACTATATCTTCATTAGATTTGAATTTTTCACACAGTGAATTCATTTCTAGTGTTCCATAAGCTCCTGATTCTCGTTGTTGAAGTACAAATTCAAAATTGTGTTGGAAGGCTGAATCTTCTTTTTCTGCTCTAACCAGATTTTCTACCAAATTTTGCCATTCTTGAACAGTTCCTACAAAAATTATGTCCCCATTATAATTACCAAATTGGGCAATTGTACTATCAATGACATATACTCTGCCCTTAAGTGTCAATAAGATAGCTGTGTGATTCAATGCCTTTACCCTTTTGCTTTTCCACATTAACAAAACTGCGCCACATTTTTCATCTCCTGATTTTTGAATATAAAAATGCAAAAGATGGTTATATAAGTCAGCGGTTTTTTTTTGGCAAGTTTCAGGGTCCTGACTATAAAAATCTATGATATTTTCAATAAACTCACGACTTCCAAGTTGAGGTCTTTCATCATCATCATCATCGGAATACTCACCCGATAAATCAATAATTCTGTTTCTAGCCAGTTCTGTGCTTTCAAGTTCGGCATCTGAGTCGTTGATAGAGTCATATTGATTGATGTTATTATCTTCGTCAGATTCAGCTTCGGCAGATTCATTTTCACTATCAAGGCGTTGCATAATTAGATTTTCTGAAGAAGTCAAGTCTTGGTCTTGTGATGCCAATTCTAGCCTTTGAATAGGAGCTACCTCAGCCCCAAAATTAGTTATTTGCGGATTGGGGTATAAAAAAGGATTATTGAAAACGATATTATTTGTTAAAAATGGATTGGGCTTTTGTTGATGAGGCGGGAGAAATGGGTTGGCTGTCTGTGTACATCCATCAAATTGAGCCTCATCAACTTCCTTTTCTTTGAACTGATTTTGAGTCGATTGGGCGTTTTTTTGGATAGATGTATGTTCAGCCATATAATTTTGAATATTACAGTCTTGATATAATTATACAATAATACGCTTTATTTGCATATTATCAAGAAATATCTATGCCATAATTGCTTATTTTGTTACTACTTATGTAAGGGGGGAAAGCAAATCTGAAAGGAAACTTCGAGATGTGTTGGTTTCTAATCAAACACGCCCTACTTGCCCATTTCCAACCCGCCTCAATCTGCTATGTTTCCGAACATAGCACGGTATACTTGCTCGTTTCCAACGTGCCTAGCGCGCGGATAAGCAAGGTTAAAAAAGAATAAGTACTTGATAATCAAATAATTATATAAATTTAATTCTCTTGCTTTGCTAGATTGCTTGGTTTTTTAGCTAAATTTTGTATTTTTACTTAAGCTATCAACCTCTGCGCTTTCAACTAAAAATGGTTTTATTTGCGTGTATTATCCTTTTTTTTGTAACTTTGGGTATGAAAGTTTTAGTAAAAACCATTTCCGAAGTAGAATACCTTGAGCAGGAAGCCATAGCCACCACCAAAAGTGAATATCACCACGGAGAAATAGTCAATATGGCAGGCGCGCGAGAGGAACATAATCTCATTGTTGCCAATGCGATTGTGGAATTGGGCATTTGCCTGAAGGGTAAACATTGCAAAATTTACCCAAGCGATATGCCTTTAAAACTTGCCCAATGTAATAAATACGTCTATCCTGATGTGATGGTGGTGTGTGATAAGGCTGACTTGGAGCAGTTGAGCAAAAAAGGCTTAGAGGCATTGCTCAATCCCACTATTATTATCGAGGTTCTTTCTGAAAGTACTGCCTTGTATGACAAAGTGGAGAAAAAAAGATGTTATCAAATGCTTGCTTCTTTGCAACAATATGTAATGATAGACAGTACTCAAGTAGCTCTTACCCATTATATACGCACGTCTGATGGTCAGTGGATGGTAGAAACCTTACAAAGTTTAGAGGAGAGCGTACAAATCGGCAACTGTTTCATAAAATTAGCAGACCTTTATGCCCAGATAGCTTTTGAAGACGAGCCTGAAAACTGATTTTCATCAACCCATCACTGTCCTACTCTTCCAAGCCTAGCCCGACCTAATGCACTTTTCCAACGTGCCTAGCGCCCGCACAAGCAAACCTAGAAAATAGCTAAATACCTAATATTCAGATACATACAGAAAAGCAAGCCCTAAAAACTGCTGGTTTTTTTTGTTTTAAAAAAGTATTTAATCAACATAGATTTGTTTTTGTTGATGATACTCTCGAATGCTTTCCATAATTTTAATTTGTTCGGCAGGTGAAAAGTCAGCCTCATAGTAGGTTTTAAATATTTCGGCAACCAAACCACTAGAATCTATATTGGGTTGAGTTTGTTTAATTCTTTGTTCAGCTAATTGACGCATGGTGTTTTGGAGTTGTTCAATCATTGCAAAACGCTCTATGACCGATTTTTGAAAAATAATTTCAAATTGTTTTTGATAGATTTCAGGCTGAGTATCTTTCATAATTCGATTTGATAAGTGTTTAAGTGTAAGGCTTTTAGCCAATAATATAGGTATTCTTTGTCAATGACAGGATTGAGCAAAAGTTTTTCAATATCAGCTACTTGGCGGTCGCTATAGAGTACCTGTGAGCATATAAGGGATTTGTAAATGATTTAATTTTTGGGTAATATTTTGCAATAAAGTCAGCATATTATACAAAAATACGAAAAATTAGTGGTGTCTTCATAAAACAAGGTTATATTAGACAAGAGAGGAATAAATAATTTGATAATAAGCTAGTTATATGAAAAACAAGCCCTAAAAACCGCTTGTTTTTTATTTTTAATGAAAATATGTAAGTATTTGATAATCAGATAGTTAGGTGTATGTTGCAGTATTTTTCGACACCAACAACCGCGTGTACTACGGGTTGTTGGTGTCGAGATTACCTGATAAAACCACAAAAATTTGAAACCTTTGGATAATTTCTACGCACCAACAATGGAGTAAAATGCTCGAGAATTGTGTTAGTTACACGCCAAACGGCATTAATCTGCGCACCAGCAACGGAGAATGGGCGGAAACTATTCTTTAAGCCTTAACTCCCATTTCGCACCGGCTGAGTTTTTCAAAGTGATAGAGTCATTGGCCCGGTGGTAATTAATCGTGAATTTTTGGTTTTTGTTGTCTGAAACTGTATAAAGATAACCATTTCCTCCTTCGTCATATTCTATTTGGTCAACTTTAAGAATTTTGAAATTTACCCATTTACCATTCGCTGAATAATCAATCTTAGTAACTTCATAGTTTGAATTCAGAGTAAACATCACAGAAAATGCTTCTCCTTCATAAACAGTGTATGTTTGGGCTTTTGCCTCAAAAGAGTTTATGACCATCATACACAAAGCAAAACAAAAAACATAAAGCAATTTTTTCATAAATATTGTTTGATTTGAGTGGGGGGGAAATTATTTAGTTAAAAAACATCAAAATATCTTTGTTTTTTTACCTCTACGAGATGTTAAATTAAAATGTTTTTAATATTAACTTGTGGAAATTAAAAAGTTCATAATAATTTGAAAATCAAGCTATTATGACCGATATATTTTGCCAAAAGTTTGTATTTGCTTTTTCCAATTTGCAATATCACCTTAGGAATTGAGAATTAGGAATTATAAATTATTTAATTGCTTGATTTTCAATTAGTTCTATTTTCAAAAGTGTTACTTTATTTTGCATCTCTTACTTAGAAAATATTTACTACAACGATAAAAAAACTTCAATCAATACTTCAGATATTTTTTATAAGTAATTGATTATCAGCTAGTTATGCTATTTTAAATATTTTATGTAAAAGCTGATTATCAGATACTTAGTAAATAACTAGGAAAAGAACCCCCTCCGGGGGCAGTAGGGTTGTTAAGTCCTATTTTTGAGCCAAATTTTATTCGCCGTTAGACCTCACTCCCTACCCCCTCTCCCCTTGAGCTAATCTCCCTACAGAATTTTAAAGTGCTGATAATCAATCACTTAACTATCATTATTTTTAATTGGTGTAGTAATTG
>JALONJ010000531.1 GCA_025455045.1 Microscillaceae bacterium
TCAGAATTCAATGGAATTCCCAAAGGCAATTCCTGAAAAGTAGTGAAGAACCTCAAAAATTTCATAACTCATTGATTATCAGATATTTAATTTAATTTGATTTACAATCACAGATTCCAAAATCAAACGCATTGGATTATTTTGCCGGCTTTATTTCTATGACTTCATTTTGGTCATTGTAAATCAGGCTAAATCTTTTGCCGACCATTTGTGGGTTTGCCCCCGGTAGCCCCTCTAGATTTTTGGTGTCTTCTATCAAATTGTCGGGTACTTTGGCTATCAAAGTTTCGGCATCGGCTAGTTCCTTCTTCAAAACATTTACCTTAATGGTATCTTTTTGTTCAGTAACAAAGAAGTAATCGACCGAGCCGGTATAAACCGTACAATTTTGATAAATTGCCTCCACGGTTTTGGGCGAAGTAGCTTGGGCTTTAATCTCTTTTTGCGTTTTTTGGACACTATCTTGCAACTGTTTGGCTTTTTGAGAATTGTTGCAAGCATTGAGCATCAAAAATTCGATGACAAAGGCTAAAAAAAAGAGCGTTTTTTTGAGATTAATCATTTAAAAAAGTGTTTAATTTGTTGATTATGAATATTTTATTAAAAATAGGAAAATAAGGCTCTTTATGATTTTACTTGAGAAATAAAAATTGGAACACAGATGACACAGATTAAACAGATTTAACCCGGATTTCTTTTTAAATCCTCCCTGCCATCAAGTAAAATCATATAGAACCAAAAAAATAATTTTTTTAAAGGTTGATTTTCTTAATCGTTTTGTAAATTACTTTTGTACCTCGCCGCGATTCAGCTTCCAAGAAACCTTCTTTGACGAGCAAAACTTTGCCTTTTTGAGTTACCCACAATTGATGCCCCAAGCCCGCCCAAAATCCGGCACAAGCCGATAGTGCCGAAGCCGGAATTTGATATTGGGAGTTGGTGTACTGAGATTTTTCCAATTCGCTAAAATTGCCCACCCCTTTGCCAATTTCGTGTTTTTGGTCATTGACCAACAAATAAATTTGGGTGCGCGGGTTGCCCATATCATCTTCAATGGTTGAAAACTCCCAAGCCAGCTTGGGCGAATTGGGTTGGGCAAGCAAATAAGCAAACAAGTAAGGAATCAGCAGACAAATTTTTAAAAGCATAAATAGAAAAGTAAAATTGGTTTAGTAATGAATGAATCCACCATTGGCGGACAAGTTGCAATACAGTTGATTCCTTTATTTTTAAATCATTCCTAATTCAAAATTCAGAACCAGAAACTTTACAAAATTTTGTATGAGGCAAGATTTAACAAGAATTAACTTTTTTGAACCAACCAAACCGGCGGAAATAAGTTATTGTAAAATGATAGTTTTACTATTATTTAATCAAATAAAGAATTTTTTGTACTTTTTTTACGTTTTAACAATTAAATAATATTCAATCGTTTTATATTCGCGTACAATATTATAATTTTAATGTTTCAAAAAATTGAGAAATGACTAATTTAATCTAGCAATATTTCATAACTCATTGATAATCAATTGGTTAAATAAAAATTTTATTTTTGCTTCTTTAAATTTCTAAAAAAATTTTTTCGTTTTTTGGAAATAGTCATAAAATGTAAGCGCGTAAACCAAGACAAAAATGACCATTAATTGTATTTATTTAAGTAAAGATTATGGAATATTCGGGAAAATCAATCAATAAAGAAAAAGTATCTTCGCTAGTTCAGCAAAGCCATTACATTAGTCGAGATTTGAGTTGGATTAAATTTAACTTCAGAGTACTCGACCAAGCCAAAAGCAACCAAAGAACCATTTTTGAACGAATGCGTTTTTTGGCAATTACGGCTTCCAATTTTGATGAGTTTTTTATGATTCGAGTCGGTAGCTTGTATAACTACTTGGATTATGGCAAAGATCGGGTTGATTATTCGGGTTTGCGCGAAAAACCCTTTCGCAAAATACTATTGGGCGAAGCCCAAAACTTTACCCACCAGCAAAACCAAGTCTATAACCAATGTTTGAAGCCCAAGTTTGCCGAAAATAATTTTAGAATTGTCGGTTTGGGCGATTTGAGCGTAGAGGAAAAGCAAGAAGTTTCGGAATATTTTATGAAAACCATTTTTCCGATGCTTACGCCTATGGTGTATGACAACTACCGCACCTTTCCGACTTTGATTGGCAAAACGCTGACTTTTGGCGTAGTTACGATTGATGATGAAGACAAAGACGAGAAAAAGCTGTCATTTGTCCAAATTCCGCAAAACCTAGCACGTTTTTATGAGTTTGACCGCGAAGATGAGTTGCTTTTTTTGCCCATTGAAGAAATAATCCGTTGGAAACTCGATAAATTGTATCGCAATGTTGAGATTTTAGCCATTTCTTTGTTTCGAATTACCCGCAACGGTGATTTTACGCTAGAAGAAAGTGATGATATCGAAGATGAATTTATTGATGAAATCAAACGTAAAATCAAAACCCGCAAAACTGGGCGTTTGGTACGCATCGAGATTGAGCCAAACTATTCGGATTGGTTGATAAAAGTTTTGAAAAAACGCTGGGATATCGAGAACGAAAATATTTTTGAGATTGATTCAATGCTTGATTTTACGGGCTTGAACCAAATCATCAATCATCCCGAATTTAAAGATAAAATTCCTTCACCCCCGCCCCAAGTACTGCCTTATGGAATGGATGAGTCGAATGTTGATTTGTTTGAGCATCTCAAAGCCCGCGATATTCTCTTGCACCACCCTTACAATTCGGTAGAGCCACTTTTGCAATTGTTGGAGCGCGCCGCCGAAGACCCCGATGTATTGGCAATCAAGATTACCATTTATCGCCTTGCCAAAAACTCGCGCATTACCAATGCTTTGCTCAAAGCCGCCGAAAATGGCAAACACGTGTCGGTTTTGTTTGAACTCAAAGCCCGATTTGATGAAGAAAACAACATCCGTGAAGCCGAAAGACTACAAAAAGCCGGTTGTTTTGTCATCTATGGCATTAGCCGATTTAAGACCCATACCAAAATGATGCTCATTGTGCGCAAAGAGGACAAAGGCGTAGTGCGCTATGTGCATATGTCAAGTGGTAACTACAACGAGGCTACTTCTAGAGTATATACCGATTTGAGCTTGCTCACCACCAACGAAACCTATGCCCACGATGTGTCGGAGTTTTTCAATGTAATTACCGGACACTCGCGCCCCCTCAAATACAAAAATTTGATTACTTCGCCCCGCGATATGCGCAACGCGCTCATTCAATTGATAAGAACCGAAGCCGAACACGCCGAAAAAGGTTTGTCTTCGGGTATTGCCATCAAAATGAACTCCTTGGAAGACCAATTGGTGATTGATGAATTTTATAAAGCCTCGCAAGCCGGAGTCAAGATTGATTTGATTGTGCGCGGTATTTGTTGCCTACGCCCCCAACGCGCGGGTTTGAGCGAAAATATTACAGTGCGATCTATTGTCGGCGATTTTTTGGAACACGCGCGAATGTTTTATTTTCATAACAACAACAATCCCAAAATATACGCTGGCAGTGCCGATATGATGGTGCGGAGCTTTGACAAGCGCATAGAGTCTTTGTATTTGATTACTTCTTTGGCACTCAAACAACAAGTAATCAATATTTTGAGCTATAACTTACGCGACAATATGAACGCTTATTTTATGGATGAAGACGGCAACTATGCCAAACGTAAACTGGCTAAAGATGAAACGCCTTTTAGTATTCACAAAGAGTTTTTTAGAGCCTATGCCAACAAAGACTTGGTACAACAAGATATTCAGCTTTTTGATAATCAAATCAAAGACAAACCGATTCAAACCCCACAAGCTACCGAACCGGTGAGCTAATTGAGAGATTAAAAAATGATTTTATATCAATAGTTTGGACAGTTTCTGGTTTCTAAGCCCCCTGCCCCCGGAGGGGATTCTTTTCCAGAAATTCCCACTATAGAAATTTTAAACGAATATTTAATTTGTAAGAATTTTTATGAATCGGGTTTTACATAAAGCATTGATAATGAGGTTCTTA
>JALONJ010000100.1 GCA_025455045.1 Microscillaceae bacterium
CACGCAGGATGACGACTTGGGGGATTTTGGATTGTTTTTTTTAAAATTTAATTTTTTGTACTTTTTTAATATATTTCAAAATATTCACGTTAAAATAATGGTAATCAACCACTTGCATTATCGAGCAATATAAAGTTTGCCTATTCCGTTTTTGAAGGCTTTGTCGGCGGAGGTGGCGCGATTCTCAATCGTTTGACCATTGCGCCGCATAATCACTCGATAGAGATAAACCCCGTTGGCAAGTCTATCGCCAAATTCATCGGTTCCATCCCACGCATACTCAGTGAGATTGTTGCCAATGCGCAAAGGACCCAACTCGGCTTGGGTAATTTCTCTAATCACTTTGCCAGATACAGTCATAATTTGAATTTTGACTTCATCAGGAATCTCCGAACCCGTAAGGTCAAACACAAATCGAGTACTACTCGAGAAAGGATTGGGGTAGGGAAACACATTGGTTACTGAAGACTCTCTCACTACTTCAAAATTGATTTCATAAGGCTCGCTTCCGGCACGGTTGCCAAAAGAGTCAAATCCTTGCGCCCGCAGGGTGTATTTACCATTTTCAAGGTTTTCAAGTTTTAGGTTTACTTTGAGCAAACCGGGGTCAGAACTCCAAGTTACCGTAGGTTGTTCAAGGTTTACCTCCTCAAAAGGGCAGTTTTCGCAAGGTTTTTTGAGAGCCATATTCAGGCTGTTGGGGTCTTGGGGGGTGAAGTAGGGGTTGTTGTCGCGCAAATTGACCGAAATCAGAGGGTTGGGCGATACTACCTCACCGTCCATTATTTTGCGTCCGTCAAAGGCTACTTCCAAAATCGGATTCGAGTTATCTTTTTGCACCTCATAATTTACCAAAAAGATATTATTTTCATACAAAACCTCTTGCACATTCTGGTTAGGTGGGTTTACAAATACTTTCAATTCATTTTGCCCGCCCAAACCAACTGTAGGTACATTCAAAGAAAAACGAGTAGTTTCTTTGGCTATGGGAGCTTTGATTTTGGCGGTCATTATTTTTTGCCTCAGGGTTTCTTTGTTAGTAATTGTATATTCTACCACCAAAGAATCTACTGGATAACTCACACTACTGATATTGCGAAAAGCAAAATCGAGTTTAAAAATTTCGCCTTCCGATTTTTTGGGAATAATGTACGCCGACAAGCCAATAGCATCGGGGTCAAGAAATCCCTCGGGAACTCCATCATACAATACCAGCCATTTGTTGAGTTGGGCAGGTGTATATTTGTTGGCATCCGATAAGCGCAATTTAAGTAATAAATAAGGATATATAGTGGCATCTATAGTTGTCAAATTGGTATTGTTGGCAGTGATATTGGCGATGAGTGGCTGGGTAGTTTCGGTTCCGGCAACCGTTACTCCGTGCAAATCCAAGATATAATCGTCTTCGGGAGCTATAATGATATTTTTGATTAACTCTTTCCATTTTTTTGCCGGACCTATCCGACTGGAGATGATTTCGCCACTGCTTACTTGCAATTTGATAGGTGCAGCCAAGCGGATGGTTTCAGTGCGAGGGTTGCTCAAGTTGCCGGCAACTACTTCAAACGCCGAACCACTCGCTCCGCCTTTTGTCCCAAAAATAATATAAGGGTCTCCGTTGCCCAATTTATTATAAATCATTGGGTTGCCACCAATTTGTGCCAAAGCCGACCGCATTGTGGTTGTCCAACTGCCAAAATTGACCGTACCACTGCTAAAAAACAAGACATAGTCCCCCTCGCGCACTCGACTAAGGTAAGCCAATAAGCTATTATTTGCTAGTGTAGTATTGTTGAAAAAATTGGCTATGTTGTCGCGCCCGCAAGGTACGCCGGTGGCTACCCCTGGGTAGGGATTACCGGTTTGTCGGTCAAAAGCCATTGCAATAATGGTATTGGTAGCACAAATTGTACTGGCATTGGTGCTTTGGGTAGGCAAAATGACCAAACCGTCAAAGGTCATCAAAATTTCGTTAGCCGATATTCCGGCGGCATTACCATAAGTTTTTACCTCTATATTTCGTTGGGTATCGGCAAAACTCCACCGCCTTAAACCCTCATTTTTTTGAATGTTGATTAATTGGCTCTTGCGAAATTGCGGAAAGCGACTTTGCGACCAACCTTCGTTGCTATTTTTGATATACACAAAAGAGCTTTGTCCCCATAAAGTATTGGGGTCATTGACGGCATCGGCATAATTGACTCGCCAATAATATACGGTACTATCGGTACTGTTGTCGGTTAATAAATTGACTTGCCAAGTAGGGCTAGTGGTAGGCGGTATCAGTTCCGATTTTTTGGCAGGGCTGGTAAACGTAGCCGTAGTATCCAATTCAAAGATAAAAGGGCGGTTTTCGTTGTTGAGACTACTTGCCAAGCCTGTGAGTACTACAGGTTGCTCATTGACAATAGCATACTCAACCGGCAAAACCGGCAAAACCCCCAAAGTTGGGAGCGAAAATTCCAAAATCCCCACATTGTTGTTTTCGCGCAATTCGTCTATTTCGTTGGAATAATCCAAACTTACTTCAAATCGATTGATACCAAAGGCATTGATGTTGATATCTTTTTTAATTACAAAAGCTAAAGTATCGCGCACCAAAACCGGGGCGTATTCTTTGAAAGACTCTACTTGTGTGCCATTGCTGTAAGTTCTTTTTACTTTTACTTTCAAGGCTTGGTTATTGCGAATCCCCAAATTGGAAACAATGATTTTGAGTTTGAAAGAGTCGGAGACTGCCGTAACCGGATTATTGTCAAAGGACTCTAAAAATAATTGATTGTCGGCAGTGTAATAATCCACTTTGTTTGCCGGGAAAAACTGAATTGCCGGGTCGCCTTGCAAAAGCATTTGCTCGTAGGTACTAATTTGTAATACATTGGTAGATTGTACACCCCGCCGCATATTTTCTTTGAGCAACTCACCAATGCTTTTGCCTGCCCAATTGCAATCATTAAATGCCAATTGATAAAAACCTAATGAGTAAGAGCGCAACAGATTGGAATAACCAAAGTAGCTATGGGCAATAAAAGCTACTGCTCCTCGGTCTTTAGTAAAAATCCAGTCTTCGGACAAGCTACGATTATTTTCTTGATAAAAAATGCTTGCTAGTTTGCAACCATTTGCCAAAATAATCGGGTATTTACCTTTGTTGCGATAGCCTTGTAAATCATCGGATACTAAGCCTATCTCAATGTCGGTTATATCCAAGCCGGAGTGTCCAAAAAAAGTAATCAGCCCTACTCCTTGATTAACCACATCGGAAATATTAATCAACTCGACAGGATTGGTAGTGCGCTTGGTGGAAGTGCTAATATTTTGCACACCCACGCAACCATTGCGGGCAATCGCTCCAAACTGGTCAACATACCCCCGATAGGTTACTTGTTCATCTTCGGTGCGTCCGCCGCTCAGGTGGGCAATATTTTTTTTCCAAAGTTCTAGAGGTTGAGCTTCGTGTTCTATGACTTTGTTCAAATAATTCAATATCTGTTCGGGAGTAGTAGCTCCGATGCGACCTATGGAAATAGATGGGTCGGGAGTGCCGCGATTGCCCAATCCGGCAACCATATTGATGTCGGAAGGTGGAAAACCGATGGTCGGAACTAAATTGAGGGCAAAATGGGTCGGGTTTTGCCGGATATTCAAAATATTGTCGCCACTTGGTAAAATCACGCCTTTACCAATCAAAAATAAGTGCTTGGGCGCACCTCTTTGAAACATAAAATCGGCAAATCGGCGAATTGCCAAAGGTGTAACCTCGCCAAATGAAAACTGATTGTATAATACATCAATATTCATAATGAGGGGTTTGTAACCCCCTCCTGTAGCTCCGGCTCTATAGTCGGCGTAGGCTTGTACGACATCGGCAAAGCCTCCTGCCGCTCGCCGAAGTTTGGGGTGAGTAATTATCAGATAATCAAAGGATTGGGGATTGATATTGACAAAATTTACGGCTTGCATTCGGGGCAAGGGGAGGGCATTGCCATTACTCACAAATAGATTTCTTTCGTTGGAGGCATTGCCAATAGTGCCTCTCAACCTACCATTTATCAAGGTGCTATTTATCCGAATAATATTGTCTTGGTCGCTAATATCATAAATACTGGCATTGGCGGGTGGGTTGTTGATTTCGATAGAATTGGTATTGCTTGCCGAAATGGGCAAACGCAAATAGCGTACGTTCTGCCCGTCCATTGTGAGGGTTTGGGGGTAGCTGAGTTTGATATAAGCCACGCGTACATTGCCAAAAACCGCCGAAACACGCACGATAAATTGACCATTGGCGGTAATATCGCTGGGGCTAAGATTTTGGGTCATAAATTGCCGCGAGTTACCAAAACCCGACAGTGTAGTAAGCAATCGTAAGTTATTGACTGTAGAGCCAACGCGTACTTCGGCAGTGTATTGCAAAAAGGAATCACCAATGAGAATCAACTCCAAGCGAGGCGCTAAGGGGGTGGGATTGGCAGTATATAGATTTTGAATGGTAAATGTGTGGTCAATTCGGTTGTTTTGAGCAATGCGCGGACCTACCCAGCCTTCACCTACGTCATATTCGGAGAGGTAGATTTGCTCGGGGAAGCCTATCCGATAGTTTTGACCGACTGAATAATGGCTTTGGAAAACTTGCAATGACTCTTGCCAGTGGTAAGGGGTGAGGGTATTGTTGGCGGGCAAGTCGCTAAGTGCCATTCGCTTGCCGAGGCGATTGTCCAAAGTCCAAGTCAAAAAATAAGCAGTAGTATCCGAAAAAAGATTGTAAAAAGGATTTACCTGCCGAGATAATCCGCCTTTATAGAGCAATCTATCAACGGTGCCGTCGTTTGCTTCGCCATAAAACTCAATAAAATCGCCACTATCGACGGTATTGTCATCTTGCCCTTGCACAAAAATAGCCTGCTCTTGCCCGCGATGAAATATTTGAAAGTTTTTGGGGTTTACGCCGGATACACCTATGGCATTGAGGTCGTTGGGGGTGATGCGATAAATGCCGTTTTGGGCTATCGGAATTTTGAAATAGGTTTGGTTGTAATTAATCCATTCATTGCCAAAACCTTGCGCCAAAACAGGAGTATAACCCGAGACGAGCCATACAAGCCAACAGATTGATTTTGTAAATAAAGTTGATTTAATATTTTTCATAAATATCGCGGTTTTCGTTTTATGAGTATTTTTTGGACTTATATGAAGTAGGAAAATCTTATATAAACTATTTGTAATATATTGATAATCAACAAGTTATGATTTAATAGTATTTGCGCGCCGGATGGAAGCCGGACGGAGGAGACCCCGCCTGCGCGCACCCTGTCCATTCCATAGCGAGGGGTTTGCAAACCCCTCGCTATGGAATGGACAGGGTGCGCGCAGGCGAGGCTTCTGCTTTGCCGAGAGCCGGAAATCGCGCCCAAGTTTATTTTCCGAAGGCAATTCTTACCGAAAATATGTTGGAATACAAGGCATTGCTTTGTATGTCGGTATTGTTGCGGGTAAGCGCGTAATCAATCATAAAATTTTTGAGTTGAATACCCAAGCCAAAGTTGCTTTGTACTCGCCCAAAGGTAGAACCATCAAAGTTTTTGATTTGTTGGTAATTGTTTAATCCGGCTCTTATATAAATCATTTTGAGGTAATTTAGTTCAATTCCCAGACTAGGCTCTAGAGATATTCCATTCAGGTTAATCAAGGTATTGCGATTGCCGTCAAATGTACTCACCCAATCCATAGAAGCCAATAGACCGAGATTTGGGTTCAATTGAAACTCTCGGGCTACCGCCAAAATAGCTTTGGGAAGGGTAATCTCGATGGAGTTTTTGGGGATTTGATTGCCGGTTTGCGCATAAATGTCATAAATAAGGGTGGTGTTGTGTGTCCAAGCATTGAAGGTGCTGGTAACATCGCGCGCCATAAGACCGAAGTGCCATTTTTTGACGCGGAGTTGCGCCCCAAAATCTAAACCAAACCCAAAAGCATTGGCAAAATTGCCGACATTGCGATAAATGACTTTCAAATTTGCGCCCAAACGCAAGCCGCCCAATAATTTGGTTTTGCGGGCATACGACACCAAGAAAGCATAGTCGGCGGCATTGAAAAAACGAATATTGTTGTAATCAATTGACCCGTTGGCATTATACAGAAAACGGGTGTCGGGTATGTCGTCAATCCCAAAGCGAATAGCCGTAATACCAATGTGGCTTACTGAATCGACGGGCGTGGCAAAACCGGCATAATCGTATTTGGCAACTCCGCCAAAATGCTCGGAGTGCATCAAGCCTACTTGATAACGGTCTTTGATTTGGAGTAAGCCGGCTGGATTCCAATAGCCCGCCGTTACATCATTGACAATGGCAACCTGCGAGTTTGCCATTCCCAAAGCTCTGGCACTTACGCCAATGTTGAGAAACTCGTTGCTATACTTGGGAGTGGTCTGAGCTAGTACAAACCAAGGAAGTAGCAGGAGTATGAGTTGGTTGCCAATGAATTGCCGCATTCGTAGGTTTTTCTGATTTTGAGTTGATTGTAATTGAACGGTTTAGCGTTTGTACGTTTTTTCGTTTATTATTAAAAGATTGATAATCTTTGACTTTTGACAAATAAGCGCGTAACCCAGCTTTTGGGCTGTGCCTCCCACAGCCTAAAGGCTGGGTTACAATTTTATTAATGCTTGATAATCAAGGCTTTAGTAAAAATCAATTAGATTTATAAACTTTTGATTATCAGATACTTATGAGTGTTTAGCAAAATGTTGGTAGTTGATATTGGGTGTATTTTCAAGTTTATTGCCAAAATTACGGATTAGTGATTATAAAACGTAATTAAATAAGGGCAAAAATCTTACATCTTGCAAATTATTTAGTTTTAATACGACAATCGGGGGCTTGGTAACTGTTTTTTTTGCTAGATAGATGCGCAAAAAGATTGTGGAATCGGATGAATAAGGAATGAGATAGTTCGCTGAGTATTTTATAACTAATTGATTATCAAGTATTTATAATAATTAGGGTACGCCTTTCAATCTACTATACAAAAATGATAGCCACTAAGACCCAAAGACACTAAGTATTTGATAATCAATAAATTGTGTTTTAGCGTCTTTGTGTCTTAGTGGGAAAATCATCAATATTCAACTTAAAAATACCCTCAATCCCAAAACCATTGAATCCCAAATTGCGAATACCAAAACTCGAATTTTTGCGGGTCATAATCGGCTATTTTGCGTTCGTTGGGCAAGTAAATTTCATAAGTGCGATTGGCATTGATACCGCCCTCGACGCTCAAAACCAATTGTTTAGTTATTTTTAAATTGATATCTAAACCGCCACTCATCCAATTGTAACCCGTATAACCTGCCGGAAAGCTGGGGCGATTGTCGAAGTTCAGATTATAACGATTGCCTTGCATACGCCCCAGCAAACCCAGCTCTAGCTTAGACCCAGCCAGATAATAAATACCGCCATAATAAGGCAACAAAGCATCAATTTTGACTTTATCGGTTTGCCAATAGAAATTAATTATGGGCAAAAAACCGGCTTTTCCCAACAAAGTATTATAACTAAGCCCCAGACCCAGCACCAAAGATTCGTCTTCTTTGAAAACCTTGCTCAAATAGCCAAAGCCTTGAAATAAAAAATCTTTTGAATGAAGCCCACCCGACCAATTGGAGGCTATTCCGGGCTGGGCTTGGAGATTGAGTTGCCAGCCGCCCTTGATTTTTTGTTGATACTCGATGGGCAAATTGAAAGCGTGAAGGTTGGTCAAAAAGGTATCTACTCGGAGGGTAGATTGGGAATCTTGGTAGCGAAAATTGAGGATCCCGTAATCTAGCCCGACTTTTAAATTGGCATTTTCCGACAATTTGAAGCGATAATTGCCCCTAATTCCGGCATCAAGCACGCCCACGCTCAGGTTGGCAAACGCGTTTTTGGGATATACGCCGGTGCTGAATAAATCGGCTACTTGGGCAGTACTTAGGTAGGCTCCACGAATGGCTAGGGCTTCGGTTGGGCGTTGGGCAAGACAATTGAAAGGTATAGCGGCTAAAAATATGAGGCATAAAAATACTTTTTTGTCCATAGTTTGTTACTTTTTTTAGGTTTTATCTAGGCTTTTACGTTTTTATTTCCACTTGGGTTGTAAATATAGATGGGGGAGGTATTTGCAAAATTTTGTAAATTTCGGGATGGGGAGCTGTTAAAAAAATCTTAAAAAATATCGCTTTTTTTATCATTCACGTAATTGTTGATGAAAAAACTTATTGCCATTTTGCGGGAAAATCATTAAGTTTAAACTAAAATTTGAAACTAATCATTAACAAACTAGCCAAAATGGGAAATCAAGGAATTTGGTACTTCGAAAACATTGATTTATTCAACCTTCTTTGCCCGCATAAATTTACCGAGTTTAAGGCAAAGCATACCTTTCACGACTTTCATAAGGGCGATTTTGTGTATTTTGCCAATGAAGCCGCTTCCAAAATATATCTGATTGCCGATGGCAAAGTGAAAATCTCGACTTATACCGATGATGGCAAAGAAATCGTCAAAGCTATTTTGAGCAAAGGCGAAATGTTTGGCGAGTTGGCATTTTTTGGCGAAGAAAAACGGACTGACTTTGCCCAAGTCGTAGATGACAATACCGTGCTTTGCCCTATGACTGTGGAGGTAATGCAACAATTGATGCGTCAGTACAAAGATTTTAGCTTGCAGGTGTATAAATTGGTGGGCTTGAGAATCAAAAAGTTGGAACGCCGCATAGAATCGCTGATTTGCAAAGATGTAAAAACTCGGTTGATTGAGTTTTTGCGCGATGAAGCCCAAGAGCGCGGGCAGAAAGTAGGTTTGGAAATACTCATTAAAAATACTTATACGCAAAAAGACATTGCTGATTTGATTGGTACTTCACGGCAAACGGTTACGAGTCTGCTCAATGAATTGCGTGACCAGAATATTATTAATTTTGACCGCAAGCGGATTTTGGTGCGCGACTTGAATACGCTGGCTCAAATGTTGGCGGTTTAGATTAAAAAATATTAGTTTATTGTAAATGCTTGATTATCAGATGTTTACATTAATTGAAATGCGATTTTTAAAAAAATCGTTGAATATACATAAAAACAAATTGTATAATTCGAATATTTTTGGAAAATTATCAGTCCGCTTTTGGCGAGGATAGACACAGTTTAAGTTCTAAAAATTATTTTAACAGATTGATAATCAAAATTTTAAAAAAAAATATTTAATTTTTATTCCTAAAATGAATCTTTTGAATTTATAAATAGAATTTGTATTTTTTTAATAGTAATTCAAAATATTTACGGCAATATAATACAGATACTTTGATAATCAGTTTATCTAGCAATTCATTCCGGGCTTTGAATATTTCCTCAACCTATGGCTCGGTTTATTCCCGCTTGGCTTCATCTAAAACCAAATGATTGATTAGTCGATAAAATAGAGTATTTGGTAGATACATTTTTAGACTTAGTATAATTCATTATTTCATTTTGTAGGCATTTTGTAGCTTGCTTACAAATCAAAGCCATATAACCATTTTTTGACCAACTTTGCTTCAATGATTTAGAGATATTTGTAGCAGTTGTCAGTTTTCAGAGATTAACTCTTTTTTTTATAATCAATTGATAATCAGCTAGTTGTAAAAATTTGAGTTTGAACATTCCAACCTATATAAAGCAAAAGGCTAAAAACTAAGCAGAATTATGATTGCCTATTTGATGAATAAGCAGATTTAGAATTGATTATCTGTTTTGTCAGCCCAATTTAATTATAAAAAAATTAAGGTGATTTTATCACCCTATACGGATAATTTATTGAAAACAATTGGAAAAGCTAGATTTAAAAACGTTTGCGCTGAATCACCCGCCCGACTCGAGTACTAAGGCAATTGTGGGAAAAACCTCTGCCCTCAACGCCCTAACTTCGCACCACAGGTGGGCGGTCAGTCCTTTGCTTATCATCATTCATTTGGCGGTGTGGCTGGCATACAAGCTGTTTTTATATGTCTTGAATGTAGGTGGAGGAGCTATATCGGGCATACATTATGGCTTATTTACAGTATTTAGTACTTTGATAGAGCCGACCATATTTTATAGTTATTATTTGTATTTGATACCTCGGTGGCTTGAGAAGAATAAAATATGGCAATTTTTGGCAGTTAGTGCAGTATTTATTGCTTTTTTGCCGGTTCCGGCTGTGTATTATGTGCGTTATTTGCGCGACAATTTGCCCGATTTGCCCGAGGTGTTGCAATATCATATTCCCTATTTTACTCATCATTTGAGTATTAGTTTCAATTTGATGGTATTTATATGTCTGGCTAGTGGAGCGCGATTTGCGGTGGACTGGTTTGAGAATCAGCAATTGAAAGCGGAATTGGAAAAACAAAACCGCCTGAGCGAAGCCGCGCTTTTGCGCTCGCAAATCAATCCTCATTTTTTGTTCAATACTTTGAATAATATTTACTCTTTGGCATACAAACAAGATAGCCATACCCCTGCCGCCATTCTCAAGCTATCGGAGCTGATGCGCTATATGTTGTATGAAGCCGGAGAAGAAAAAATAAGCCTTGCCAAAGAAGTGGGCTATATTCATAATTATATTGAGTTGCAAAAGTTGAGGATAAAAAACCCCTTGCAAGTCAATTTTGAAATACAAGGCGACTATCGGGCGCAGGTCATTACGCCAATGCTTTTGATACCATTTGTCGAGAATGCCTTTAAACACGGGGTGAGTGCGCACAACCCCAGCGAAATCAAGTTTAGCCTGCATATAGAACGCGATTTTTTGGAGTTTACGGCTGAAAACGCGATTGTCAATCCTCAATTGGTCAATCACGACAGTACCGAAAAAGGCATAGGCTTGCAAAACTTGCAAAAAAGATTAGATTTGCTATATCCTGACAAACACGTTATAGAAATAAACCGTAGCCAACACAAGTATTTTGTCAGCTTAACCCTTAAATTATAAGCCGATGATTAAATGTATCATAATCGATGATGAACCTTTAGCTTTGGATATTTTGGAAGATTATATTCAAAAAATCCCATATTTGAAATTGGTCAAAAAATGTGGCAGTGCCTTAGAAGCTCTAGAGTGTCTCAAACGAGAGTCTGTTCAATTGATTTTTTTGGATATTCAAATGCCCGACCTCACCGGTATCCAATTTATGAAGGCTTTGCCCAAAATGCCCGATGTAATTTTTACTACGGCTTATTCCGACTATGCCATCGAGGGATTTAACCTCAATGCGGTGGATTATTTGCTCAAACCCATTTCGTTTGACCGGTTTTTGCAGGCGGTAAACAAATACTATGACCGAATTTATAACCAACAAAATAATACCTCGACCGAAGAAGCCACCGAAGAAGATGGCGATAAATTTATTTTTGTCAAGACTGAATACAAAATTGTAAAAGTCAATCTAAAAGATGTATTGTATATCGAGGGACTCAAAGATTATATTCGCATTGTATTGCCACAAAGCCAATTGCTGACCTTGCAAAGTATGAAATATATGGAAAGTACGTTGCCCAATAAGATGTTTGTGCGGGTACACAAATCGTATATTGTGTCTATTCGCCACCTCGAGACTATTGAGCGCAACAAAATCAAAGTCCGCGACAAATGGATTCCCATTGGCAATACCTACCGCGATGGATTCTATCGTTTGGTGCAAAATAATGGTTGAGTGCTGAGGAGTGAGAATTGAAGAGTGGGGAGTGAGAATGGAATACAAATTAGAGCAATTACTCTGGGCATGTGATTAAATAATGAGTTAATGACAAAATAAGCTAATATACTGATTATCAATTATTTAATACAAAATGGTTTACCCCGCTTATTTTTAGTTTAATTTTAAATTGTTGTTTTTAAAAAATATATAACTATCTGATTATCAATTATTTATATAATTTTTATTTACCAAAGATGGCTCAAAAACAAACCATTTAACCACCAAGAACACGAAGAAAATACCCACAAAGTTCACTAAGACCTTGGTGTTGCTTGGTGCTTACCTTGGTGAACTTGGTGGTAAAATAATACTACTATACAAAATTTAGAACCACCAAGACACAAAGTCTATAAGTACCTGATTATCAGCATTTTGCGTCTTAGCGTCTTTGCGTGAAAACATATTTTGTATCGTAGTATTTGGTAAAATTACTCTGTAAATGTAAATATTTGATAATCAATTACTTACCTCAAGGTTTGCCAATCCAAATCATTTTAAATGATTTCCTAAAATACCCAATTTTATACGGGTATAAACGTTTTCTGCCAATCCTTTTGCAAAATTATTATCATATAAGTGATTGATTATCAATGAATTAATCATAATTTAATCACAATAATTTAAAGTTTTATAAATTAGTCAAGTAAAAAGCACAAGTCATTGGTTTGTGTTTTTTTGTTTGAAGTGGCTAGATTGTTATTTGGTTGATTTCGGAGTTTGTAGCTAAGGGGGCATCAAAAAACTATTCTGTTACTCCACCATAAAACCAGCTATGGGCAACACTCAATTGTTGGCAAAAAACATTGCCTTGAGTGCGTCCCAAAGTTGTTTCTTTTTCTCTTTGGATTCGCTGATTTCGGCGAGTGAGTCGGCGTAGAGGCAAGTGAGGTCGCCCACATATTTGAGTTGATATTGCTCAGATGTATTGAGATTGAGATGTTGGAGGTTGGCTCCAAAACTGATGATTTTTTCGGAGGGAATTTCAATTAATTTTTGAAAGGTATCTTCGGGTTCGGGAAATTTGAGGTTGATGAGGCGAGTTTTGAGCAAGGGTACATTGACGGCTTGTAAAATTTTTTCCAAAAACACTTCATCTTGAGGTTTTAAGTATTCTTGAGTGGCTTCTTCATAAAAAATAACCACCGGATACCGCTTACGCTCATTGACAAGGTAAACTTCATCTTGCAAAAAGTTACGTAAAAACGCAATATCTTTGATAGCTTTGAGCATTTTTGTAAAATTTGAGCGAAAATATATTTTTTTGATAAAAATTCCAAATTTTTTGCCAAAAAAACACTCGTTTACGCGTTATCCAAAAGTTATTTTTTTGTTAAGTATTATTAATCAATTGATTATCAGCGTTTTAAATCAATTTATTGGCTAAAAGCTATGCTACTACGGCACAATAATTTTCACACGAAGACGCGAAGGCGCGAAGTTTTGACCTTGTCCGCCCTTGGCAGATAATCAGTAATTTGTATTTGATTCTCCAATCAAAAAAAACAAATTTGTAGGGTGCAGCCTTAACGCTTCATACCTTGCTGCTCACTCCTCAATTCTCACTCCTCACGCCCCGCTTCCTACCCAATCTACGTTTTTTTGCAAGTAGCTCAGGGTTTGGGCTTCGGAGCTATGCGCTTCCGGCACAAAATTGTAAAGCCAAGCGGCTTGCGCGGGCAAACTCATCAAGATAGATTCAACTCTGCCCGAAGTTTCCAACCCAAATTTAGTACCGGCATCATACACCAAGTTGAACTCGACATACCTCCCCCGGCGAAGCATTTGCCACTGTTTTTCGGATTCGCCAAAGGGTAAGTCTTGGTTTTTTTGCATAAGTGCGGTATAAATGGGTGCAAAAGCCTCACCCACCGATTGCACAAAAGCAAATCGTTGAGCGAGGCTAAAGGTTTGGTTTTCAGTCAATCGGTCAAAAAAAATTCCACCTATTCCACGAGTCTCTTGGCGATGTTGGATATAAAAATAATTATCTGCCCACTTTTTAAACTCAGGATAATAATCGGGGTGGTGTCGGTCGCAGACTTGCTTTAGTTGGGTATGAAAAAATCGGGCATCTTCGGCTACAACATAGTGCGGGGTAAGGTCAATGCCCCCACCAAACCAAGCTCGGCGATTGCCCCGAGCATTTTGCATTTCAAAATATCGCACGTTCAGATGGATAATCGGCACTCGCGGACTGTGCGGGTGCATTACAATCGACACGCCGGTCGCATAAAACTCGCCCTCGCCAAAGCCATCACGTTTTGCCAATACTTCGGGCATTTCGCCAAATACCGCCGAAAAATTGACCCCACCTTTCTCGATTATCGCTCCATTTTGTATGATGCGCGTATTGCCCCCGCCTCCGCCCGGGCGAGTCCACTCATCGGAGGCAAACTTTCCTACTCGGTCGGCAGTCTCGAGGGCTTGACAAATCTCGGTTTGTAAATTTTGAAAATATTGGGTAATTACCTGTTTGTTCATTGTTGATTCGGGGTTTTTAGCCGTTTGGCTTGCGAATTTAGCGCAAAATCATCGGGAATTGATGTAGAGTGGAAGGTTTTTTACAACAATAGTTTGGACAGTTTCTAGTTTCTAGTTCCGAGTTATTTACTAAGTATATGATGATCAGCTAGTTACATAAAATATTTGGTTCTTCACCACTTTTCAGGAAAATTGTAATGCAGGCTGTCTAGCCTGCCCGCGTAAATGAGTTGAGGCTTAGAATAAAGCCAGAATTT
>JALONJ010000101.1 GCA_025455045.1 Microscillaceae bacterium
CACCAAGCTATCGCTTGGTTCATTAATGCTCAGAATCACTGAAATTGATAAATTTCAGAAAAAAGATTCTCATTCCTGAAAAGTGGTGAAGAACCTTTTATTTTAGCCCGCCTTTGGCGGGGCGATATATTGGTAAAAAAAACAGAAATATGCTGAATTTAGCCCGCCTTTGGCGGGGCGAAACCTTTAATTCTCAATTCAAGGTTTTGCTCCTAAAGGGGCTAAAAAAAACCATCTTGTTATTAAAATTCTACCAAAATTTCGCCCCTAAAGGGGCTAATAATTCATAACACATTGATTATCAACTCATTGGCCTAATTTATTTTTAGCTTATTCCTTGGCAAAAATGCTGGCGGCTCAAAACCATGTTTTTGAATAGTTGAAAAATAGCGGAGAGGGGGGGATTCGAACCCCCGTTACCCTTGCGAGTAAACCGCATTTCGAGTGCGGCGCATTCGACCACTCTGCCACCGCTCCGTTATTGCAAAAATACTAATTGATTCCAAAAGGCAAAAAATTTTGAGTAATTTATATTGCTATGCGTTTTGGTAGCTAATTCTCAAATCTAAAAACATAACCCATTGATTGTCAATAAATTGAGTGGATTATCAAGCAACTCTTACTCCCAAATCTTGTCCAAAAACTTACCTTTTTGATTTCAAGGCAATCTCGATTTAATCCTGACATACTCCTTTGAGCATTTCTTGGGCTTGGGTATAGCCCAGTTCTAGGGCTTTGCGCCATTTTTGGCAGGCCTGCTCCGGCTCACCCTGCGCAAAATAAGCATTGCCCATTCCAAAATAGGCTTCAGCATACTGCACATTTAGCTCAATTGCTTTTTGGTAATCTTGAATCGCGCCTTCATAATCGCGGGCTTCCAGCTTTTTTTCGGCAGATTTACAAAACTCTTGGGCATTTTCGGGCTTTTTCTTGCTTATTTTGAACTCCCGCGAAGGGGCGATTTGGGCAATACCGGCGCAATATTTCTCAATTTTAGCTCGGGCTTCGGGGTGTCCAAGTGCTAGGGCTTGTTTCCAATCTTGGCAAGCCTCGTTTTTTTGTTGGGTTGCCCATTTGATATTTCCACTCAAAAAATGGGCATTTACAAAGTTGGGTTTTAGGGCAATGGCTTGGTCGGCATCGGCTTGGGCTTCTTTGAATTTGCGCATTTCAAAATACAAAGCCCCCCGCGAGCAGTAAGGCTCGGCATCTTGTGGGCTAAGGCTGATGGCTTGGGTATAGCGGGTTAAGGCTTGAGCGTACTCGCCCAAGATATACAATACATCGCCCAAATTGTGGTGTGCTTGGGCTGACTTTGGGTTGAGGGCAAGGGCTTTTTCATAATCTTTTTTAGCCTCGAGATATTTTTCCGCTTTGAGATTTTGATTACCTGATTTTAAAAAATCCTCAGCAGTTTGAGCTTTGCCGAATGTAAGAGACATAAAGACACATAACCCACTGATAATCAACACTTTAAATAAACAACTCATTATTTCTCGATAAAAATTTGCACCCATTGTACTGGGTTTTAAAATTTTAACGGAAAACTCAGCCCAAAATTTTCATTTTTGTTTGCCAACTTATTGAAGTTTAGACTATCAAGGTATCCATTTGGAGAAGTAGATTGCCGGTTTATTTTTTTGCCTCAATATTTTTTTTGGGGGGTGGTGGAAAAAACACTTTTGGAATTTTGTTATTTTTTTAAGATTTTTGTTTTATCAATCAAGTTTTTTAAAAATAAGTAGCATCTAATCAACTGATAATCAAATACTTATTGTTTTAAAACTCGAGCTGGTCTGGCGCCGTAGTTCAATGGATAGAATAGAAGTTTCCTAAACTTTTGATATGGGTTCGATTCCCATCGGGGCTATTTTTTTACCCCCCTCCCTCCTCCCCTACCCTTTTTAGTTTTTCATTTACCTCAAAATAATCTTTATATAACTATCTGATAATCAATTAGTTGCAATTCAATAACAAGTTGCTTACCCCCAAAGACGAGACAGATTGATAAATCATCAATTATTTTAAGTTTGCCTACACGGTATCAAAACTTCATAAACAATTGATAATCAAATGTTTATGAAAGTTGCATTTTTCACTAAACCTTAAGAAAACTTTACAGTTTACGATTCACTAAAAAAAATCCTATCTTTGCAAAAAAATTTTAAATTTTAAGCTTTGCAACTCAAGTCAAAAATATTTAATCGTGAATGGTGGAATACCCGCTTGGCTTTAATTATCCGTGATGAGGATAACTTTGCCGAAAAACGCCGTATTCCTTACACCCCCTTGCACGTAGCAGTAGTGGGCTTTTTTGCGTTTTTGTTTGTATTCGGTATGGGGTTTGTAATCGCCAACACTTTTTTTGCCCCGCCCAAATTTACGGGACAAGATGCCGTCATTGCCCGCCAAGTAGTGGAGTTGAATATGACCGTTGATTCTTTGGCAAAGGTATTGGTAAGTAAAAATAATTACATTGAGAATGTCCGCAAGGTTTTGGGCGAAGATGTAAAATACCTCAAAGACGAGTCGAGAACTACAACTGTAAAAAACAGCTCTAAAATCAAAGCCGATTCGGTCAATATCGACCGGCTCGACCAATCGGATATGAAACTCCGTGAAGAAATGGAGCGCGGCAATACCGATCTCAATAAAGTAGGTGCCAACAAACTGGAAGATTTGAAAGACTTGTATCTTTTCCAGCCCCTCAAAGGAATAGTAAGCGAAAAATATAGTGTCAAAAACAATCATTATGGCATTGACATCGTAGCCGAAAAAGATGCTCCTATTAAATCAATTTCGGAAGGCACGGTCATTATGTCGTCTTGGACCGATGATACCGGCTATGTAATTACCGTTCAACACCGTGCCGAGTTGATTTCGGTCTATAAACACTGCTCGGTGTTGCTCAAAAAATCGGGTGACTTTGTGCGCGCAGGCGAGATTATTGCTATTATTGGCAATACCGGCGAACTCACCACCGGTCCGCACGTGCATTTTGAGGTTTGGTATCAGGGCAATCCGGTCAATCCCGAAAAATTAATTGCTTTTTGAAGGGTCTGATAAATTATTTTTGTTTTTTTGGATAATTCAATAATTTTTTTAAGTAAATTCATAACTCACTGATTATCAATAACTTATAAAAATAAATAAATTTTAAACCCCCGTTTGATAAATCGCTTGATTTATTGAGCAAAATTTGATAAACTCAAAAATTTATAAAAATATGGCAATTTTTGGCAATAATCCAACCACTAAAGACGTACAATACAACGCCGAACTCGGCAACGCCAATACCCACCTTGCCAAAGGGGCAATTTTTAAAGGTGACTTAGAAACTTACGGCACGATTAGGCTCGAGGGGAGAATCATCGGCAACGTAATCGCCAAAAGCAAAGTAAGCATCGGCGAAACCGCCGTGGTAGAAGGCAACATCTTGGCGCAAAATGCCGAAATCGCCGGCGAAGTAAATGGCAAAGTGGAGATTGTGGACATCTTGACGCTTAAATCTACCGCCAATATCAATGGCAATATTACTTGTAATAAGCTAATAATTGAATCGGGTGCAGTATTTAACGGTAAGTGTCAGATGGGCAATTTTGTCAAAGAAATTGTGATTGGCGAGCTAACCAAAACCACCAATACGAGCAACAAAATCCCCAAAAACACCGCCGAAAAAGCAAACCCAAGCCTCGATACCCATGAGTAAACTGCCCAACCAACCGCCTCAAGAACCAATCAATCAATATTTGAAATACTCGACTTTGGGTTTTCAAATGTTGGCAATGATACTATTGGGTGTTTGGGGCGGCTGGAGTTTGGACAAAAGTAGTGGTTATAAAATCCCGATTTTTACGCTTATTTTTAGTCTGTTGGCGGTTATAGGCTCATTAGTATATTTTATCCGAAAAATCAGTCAGGAAAAATAATATTTCGCTCTACACAATCAACTTGCTAATCTTTCAACATTTAATAAGCGATATTTTATAATCATTTGATTATTCCAATATTTATCCTTCAATACCGGTATGCAAAACTCCATCAAAAACCTCAAAATAAATATAACTTATTGATAATCAGATACTTACAAAGTCAGTAGGTTTTTGTTTAAATTATCTAAGCTGCACAATTTTAAAAAAACGGCTACTTGCTGTTTTATAAGACATTTGGCAGATGAATTCAACTTGTTTATCGTACTTTTTATCGGCTTTATCGAGTTGCTCAGTTATAAAATAGGGGTTTTAATAGATAAATTAAGCCATTATGTCGATTAAATCGGATATTTTATAAACATTTAATCATTTTATATGTTAATTTTTTGTCAAAAACTTTTGTTTAACTTATTTTTGACCGACTTATAACAAAATATTCATCTTAAAACAAAAAACTTATGAAGCAAAAATTACTGTTTCTATGTTTGTTCTTCTGCTTAGGGCTGTTCTCGACAGTACTGGCACAAGAACGGACTGTAACGGGTAGAATCACCGACACCGAAACAGGTGAAGGTTTGCCCGGCGTGAGTGTGTTTGTCAAGGGGACAAATACTGGTACTGTTACTGATACGGACGGGCGTTACTCGATTGGAGTAACAAGTGGTGCTACTCTCGTGTTTCAAGCAGTAGGTATGTTGCCACAAGAAGTACTAATTACTACTCAAGCCTCTCTGGATGTAAAAATGATTGCCGATACCAAACAACTTACCGAAGTAGTAGTAGTCGGATATGGTACACAAGACAAACGAGATTTAACAGGCTCTATTGCTCAGGTGAAAGGCTCAGAAATTTCCAGTTTACCGGTACAATCATTTGAGCAAGGCTTACAAGGACGTGCGGCTGGGGTAAATATCACCACTCCAAATGGTGTACTAGGCAACGCTCCCATTATTAGGGTTCGCGGAGTTAATTCTATCTCATCTAGCTCTCAGCCGCTGATTGTAATTGACGGTTTACCGGTAAGTAGTGGGGTAAATAGTTTCAGTTTTGCCGTCAACAACACCTTAGGGGATATTAATCCCAGCGATATCGAGTCTTTCGAGGTACTTAAAGATGCCTCTGCATCAGCTATTTATGGTTCTCGAGCGGCTAATGGCGTTATCTTGATTACCACCAAAAAAGGTAAAAAAGGTAAAGCTACCGTCAATTATGATGCTTGGGTGGGTATTACCGAAGCCTTCCGCAAATTTGATGTATTGAATGCCGCCGAATATACCCAAATGAAAAACGAAGGCTATGCGAACTGGGTAAATGCTGGCAACTCTCTGGTAAATAACAGAACAGCTGCCCAAGGTGTTGCCGGATTAGTAACCAATCCTGACGGGAGCGTAGTCGATACTGATTGGTATGATGTGGTTTATCGCGCCGGTTTTCAACAAAATCACGCCCTAAGTGTAAACGGAGCTACCGACAAGACTAATTATCTTTTTTCTGCCGGTTATACCAATCAAGAGGGGATGTTGAGAGTAAATACATTTCGTCGCTACACTGCCAGAATGAATATAAGCCATAAGATATTTGATTGGTTGACTACCGGGGCAAATATTCAATATACCAATAGTAAGACTCAATCGCCCAATACCGGTGCTACCGGAGCTTTTGCCACTAGCGGTTTGGGTAGAATTCCATTGGTTCAACCCACCAATGTGCCGGTTTACAACCCCGATGGCACTTATAATATTGATCGTGTAAACAATCGGGTCGGTATAGGCAACAACGCCCCTAATGCCGTAGGTTTAAACTTCCCCAACCCCCAAGTTGAGTTGGATTATAACAAAGCTACCTCAGAATCCAATCGTATTTTGGGTAATATATTTTTAGATGCTCAAATCGTGAAAGGCTTGAATCTTCGCACTTCTTTTGGAATAGATAATTTATATATCGAGAACCTCGATTTTCGCACCCGAATTCACGGAGATGGATTCACCAACGGCGGACAAGTTTTTAATAACTTTAATCGTTCTCAGTTGTATAATTGGCAGAACACTCTTTCCTACAATAAAGTATTCAATGAAAAAATAAACCTGAGTGCTTTAATAGGAACTGAACTACAACAAACTTCTACCGATAGTTGGGGGGCTTCCAGGCAGGGGGCTACCGATGACTTTTTCACCTCTTTTCAAGGGACTTTTGCCGTAAATAATCCTCCAGTAGGGCAGTTTCAAACGGAAAATGGTTTGATTTCTTACCTTGGTCGCGTAAACTTTTCTTATGCCGACAAATATCTATTATCAGCCAATGTTCGTAGAGATGGCTTTTCGGCACTAGCTCTTGGCAACAAATGGGGTAATTTTTGGGGAGTATCGGCGGGTTGGCGTTTGTCACAAGAAGGATTTTTCAAAAGCTTAGGCATTGGTTTTATCAGTGATTTTAAAATTCGGGGGAGCTACGGCACTGTTGGAAATACATTTTTACCCTCTGATTTTGGCTCACAATTTTTGTATGGCGGGGGCTTATATGCCGATGCCGGGGCTTGGTTCTTTACCCAAGTGGGTGAACCAAACTTACGTTGGGAATCAAATGAAAAATTGGATTTAGGCTTTGATGCATCTTTATTTAAAGATAGAATTCAGATAGAGTTTGCTTACTATCGAAATAATCTGTCCGATCTAATTTTATTTAATCCACAACCCCCATCTAAGGGTATTCCAGGTAATTCCATTTTGTCAAATGTAGCGAAAATGCAAAATAGAGGTATTGAGCTCACAATTAACTCTACTAATGTAAACGTAAATGGTTTTTCGTGGACTACTTCTTTTAACATAACTACTCTTGAAAACAGGGTTTTAGCTCTTAACGAAACAAATGCCGATATCAATAGCTTTACCGGTGGTCTGGAGCAGACTAATATCACTAGGGTTGGTAACTCCATTGGTAGCTTCTTTGCTGTAGATTGGGTAGGTGTAAATCCCGCCAATGGTCGTACAATGTTCAGAAATCGTAACGGGCAATTAGTGCAATATAATCATGCCGCTCCCTCAACCAGTCGCTGGACATTAGTGGATGGAGATACTCCAACTGGTAGCCCAGCCGGAGATAGAATTATCGCCGGTAATGCTCTGCCCACTTGGTTTGGTGGATTTGGAAATACCTTTAAGTACAAAGGTTTGGAACTCAATATTTTCTTGCAATTCTCGGGAGGTAATAAAATCTACAACGGTACGCGCGCAGGTTTGTTAGACCAAAGAATGTGGAACAATAGCACTGAGGTTCTTCGTCGTTGGACTACACCCGGGCAACAAACCGATGTACCAAGAGTGGTATATGGTGATAATGTTTCCAATGGTTCGCAATTTGCCATCACGCGCAATATTGAATCCGGTGATTTTATTCGTGCCAGAAATATTACCCTTGCTTACAACCTTAGTCAAGCCCTTATCAAAAAAATAGGTTTAAGTAGTGTGAGAGTATTTGCACAGGTTCAAAACGCCTTTATTATTACCAAATATACCGGTTCAGATCCTGAGGTTAGTACCAATGGACAGGCGCAAGGATTTGGAGCGACCAACTTATCTCCCGGGGTAGATAGAAACTCTACTCCCCAAGCTCGTACCTACTCTATGGGCTTAAATATTGTTTTTTAACCTAAAATATCTTGAAAATGAAAAAAACATTGATAAAATATACGATTTGTTTGCTCCTAATTATCCCTTTTGGTCTGTTTAGCTCTTGTAACCAAAAAGAAATTTTAGAGCCCAAACCTATCACCTCTTTATTGGATGCTGAAGCCTTTGCTACCCCTGAGAGGGTTTTGGGAATGGTCAATGGCTTATATGCCAGTTTAAAATCTGGTCAGTTTTTAGGTGGACGTATGCAAGTATATCACGAAGTTCGTGGTGAGGATTTTCAAAATCGTTTGGGCAATGGTGTAACAGCCTTGTTTGCTTGGCAATACAATCAAATATCAACCAATGCTGAACCGCTAAATGCTTGGACAGCCGGATATTTGACTATCAACCGTTGTAACATATTCCTGCAAGGATTAGACCAAAACCCCAACGCGGTTGCTGCGGAGGTAGCCACTCGCTATCGTGCTGAAGCTCGCTTTGTAAGAGCCTTGGCTTATTATTTTATGGTGAATTTGTACGCCAGACCTTTTGCTCTCAATGGAGGAGCCTCACCGGGATTACCTCTTCGGCTAACTGCCGAACTTGGACCGGGCAATCGCGGGCTTGCCAGAAGTACGGTTGCGCAAGTTTATGACCAAATTTTGGCTGATTTGAACTTTGCAGAGCAGAATCTGCCCCTAACTAGCGGAACCACCGCAGTATTAAACGTAACTCGCGCGCACAGAAATGCTGCCATTGCGTTCAAAACTAGAGTTTATCTCACAATGCAAAGATATGCTGATGTAATTACCGAAGCCCAGAAAATTGTAGGGCAAACTTCGGCTCCTTTTTCAGCAACATCAGGGGTAGCTCATAGCTTAGCTCCGATCATCACCAACGTGTTTCTCCCCCCTTACACCAATGCTGAGTCTATTTTCTCTTTGCCTATGAATATCAATGATGTACCCGGTGTACAAAATTCATTAGGGCATTATTTTATGATTCCCGGTATTGGCAATGGTGAGTATAATTTAGACCCAGGTACGCAAGGTATTTTAAATAACGCCGGTTTTTTGTCGACTGATATAAGGAGAACTTCTCTACTTCAAACCGTTGGAACTGGAACTGCCGCTCGTACTTATTGCCGAAAATTTCCGCAAAATCCGTTTACCGATTATGTACCTGTTACTCGTTATGCTGAAGTATTACTAAATTATGCCGAAGCTTTAGTAAGAGTAAATGGAACGCTTGATGCCACAGCAATTAATCTATTAAATGCAGTTAGAGGCAGATCAGCCATTGGTGCTGCCCCTTTTACCGATGTAAGCTTTGCCGATGTAAATGCCTTGATTAATACTATTTTGTTGGAAAGAAGAATAGAATTGATGGCAGAAGGATTTAGAGGAATCGATATAACTCGTTTACAACAAAATCTACCTAGTAAAACCGGCGTAACTGGTTCTGTTCCCATTACTGCGCCAAATTACGTTTGGCCTATACCTCAAGCCGAACTCGATAATAACACCTTAATGGTTCAAAATAACTAAGTTTGATTTTAATCAAAATTCCCCAAAAAACCTTCGGACTCCCTCCGAAGGTTTTTTTATTTTTCGGCTATTTTATCCAATCTCAGTATTACTTTTTAACGCTTGAATTAATCTTTAAAAAAATAATAGTATTGCTATCAAAATTTTATAAATTTGGCTGCTATTTCAATGATAAATGGCATTTAATTTTATAATTAATTCATAATCAAGTAGTTATGAAATTTATAACAAAACTTAACACCCTTACTGAATAACGCAAATATCATCTACAAAAAATCAAATTATGAAAACAAACTCAATTGAGTCTTCTGCCCTCAAAAAACGAATCGGGCAAGAAGGTCTCCAAAAAATCAAAGAAGATTTGCAGTTTTTAATCGCAAGTTTTCAATCAGTATTGAGTGATTTAGATGAAAGTGCAGTTGCCGAAGTCCTGAGTTTACTCGCTGATAATCAGGTAGATAACCAAATTTCAAGTGCCAATATTTCTGACCAAAAACTGATTCAATCTTTAAGTATTTTATTTCAATTGATGAATTTGGTCGAGGAAAACGCGGCTACTCAATTTAGGCGTAAGATCGAGAATAACTTGGATATTTCGGCGGTGCGAGGCTCTTGGGGCGAGACTTTTGCGCGCTGGCAAGAGCAGGGATTCAGTGAAGCCCAAATCGCGGAGCTGTTGCCGCGCTTGTGTATTATGCCGGTTTTGACGGCTCACCCTACCGAAGCCAAACGAATTTCTATTCTTGAACTCCACCGCGAGTTTTATTTACTCTTGGTCAAGAATGAAAACGCGATATGGTCAATCATTGAAAAACAAGGAATTGATAGCAATTTTAAAGCCTTGTTGGAGCGTTGGTGGCGAAGTGGTGAGGTCTATTTGGAAAAACCCGCCGTAACTTCGGAGCGCAACAATGTAATGTATTATTTTACACGGGTTTTTCCCGAAGTTTTGCGCCTCAGCGACCAAAGGCTAAAGTTTGTCTGGCAAGCGCAGGGCTTCAATCCCGACAAACTACGCCTGCCCGAGCAGTTTCCGCGTATATCCTTTGGGAGTTGGGTAGGTGGCGATAGAGACGGGCATCCTTATGTTACTGCCGACATTACTCAAGATACTTTACAAAAACATCGTCAAGCCGCCCTCGGCTTGTTGCAAAATCAATTGATGGATTTGGGCGCGAAAATCAGTTTTTCGGATATCAATAACGATGTTCCCGATTTTTTTGCTCAGGCACTTGCCACCCAAGCCCAAAACTTGGGCGAAGCGGGTGTGCAAGCCCTCCAACGCAACCCCCACGAGCCTTGGCGACAATTTGTAAATCTTATCTTACTTAGGCTAAAAAACACAATTCAAAATAATATCCAAAATTCGGCAAACTACTATCATTCAGCATCTGATTTACAAGCTGATTTGAGTATTTTGCGTCAGAGCCTATGGGCAATCAATGGGCAAACCATAGCCGATGAATTGCTTTTTCCGATTGAGCGGACGGTTCAGGGCTTTGGTTTTCATTTAGCTAAATTGGATATTCGCCAAAACTCTGCCTTTTATGACCAAGCCTTTAGCCAAATTTTACAAGCTAGTCAAGTAACTGATTATGCGTATCATACTTGGAACGAGAGCAAAAAAGTAGATTTTTTGACCCAGGAATTACAAAGCAATCGCCCGTTTGTGGTTTATGGTACTTCGGTAGGTCAGGAAGCCGACCAAGTATTGGCTTGTTTTCGCGTGGTCAAAAATCATATCGATTTGTATGGTGCCGAAGGCATTGGTTCGTTCATTGTAAGTATGACTCGTGGTTTGAGCGACCTTTTGCTGGTTTATTTGTTTATGCGTGAGGTGGGTCTATTAAACTCTCATTTGCCGGTTGTACCTTTATTTGAAACCATTGATGATTTGAAAAACTCCGAAAAGATTTTGGCTGATTTTCTTGCCCACCCACTTACTCAAGTCCGTAAAAGCCAAAATGCTGATATACAGGAAGTTATGCTCGGCTATAGTGATAGCAATAAAGACGGAGGCATCGTAGCTAGTCGGTGGAATATTTATCAGACGGAAAAAAAATTGACTCAAATCGCCCAAAACTATGGCGTAAAACTCCGATTTTTTCACGGAATTGGCGGTACTATCAGCCGAGGTGGGGGCAAATATCACCGCTTTTTGGAAAGTATGCCTTGGGGTAGTATGAGTGGCGAAATCAAGCTCACCGTCCAGGGTGAAGCCATAGCCCAACAATTTGCCAACTTGGTCAATGCTACTTATAACCTCGAGATGTTGCTCTCAGGAACGGCTTTGCAAGCCAGTTTTCCTTATTTTGGCAGTCAAGCTCCTGAATTTCCTTTGGAAGCTTTGGCAAATTTGGCCGATAATTGCCTTCAGCATTATCAAAATTTGGTAAAACACCCCGATTTTATTCAATTTTATAGCCAAGCCACCCCAATTGATGTCTTGGAACAAAGCAAAATCGGCTCGCGTCCGGCTCGCCGCACCGGTAAACGAAGTTTGGCAGATTTGCGGGCTATTCCTTGGGTGTTTAGTTGGAATCAAGCTCGATTCAATCTGACCGGTTGGTATGGTATCGGCTACGGACTTCAAACTTTGCGCACCCAAAACCCTGAAGCCTATCAAGAGTTGCAAACTTGGGCTATTGAATGGTCGTTTTTGCATTATACTTTGATAAATATCGAGACCAATTTGCTCAATGCTGACCCGGAATTGATGAAAGAATATAGTCAATTGGTTGATAATGAGCAGGTTAGGAATGAGTTATTAAATTTGATTTTGGCGGAATATCAACTCAGTGTGCAAGAGGTAGCACAACTTTTGGGCGGACATACCGCCACTCGCCGCGTCAATTTGTTGGATAATGTCAATCGCCGCAAAAACGCGCTCATTACTTTGCATCGCCTGCAAATTCAACAACTTCGAAATTGGCGAATCAGCAAGGAACAATCTCCCGAAAACGCCGAAAATCTTTTGATTGAACTGCTCACGCTGACCACCGCCATTGCGAGTGGTTTGAAAAACACCGGTTGATTTTTGTCAAGTCTTGGGTAGTTTTAATGGCTTAGTAATGCGTTAATTCTACTTTGGCACTTTCAATTTTTGAAACAAATAGGCACATAGAAAACATAGAAAAATACAATTAAAATTAAAAATCACTTGTAGAAAAACTTGAAAAGTAGCTAAAACCTCCTGCCCCATTTCTAAAGTACCAAAATCGAGTTAATTGCTTGAAAATTAAGCAATTAATTCGATTTTCAAAAATATAAACATCTGATTATCAGTTAGTTACAATCATTTCATTGCTTATCATTGTTTAGAAATCAAAGAATTGTTCGTTCTTGCCAATGATGGACTGAGAATTACTTGTTATTTTAAATAATATTTAAAAAAAAACGTAAATAATTAACAATTCATAACTACTTGATAATCAAGAGTTTACAAAAATTTTAATTCCTAATTATTCATCGCCAATTCCTTTAAAAAAGGGTGAAAAACCTTATTTTTCATCTTCCCGATTTGCTGTCTTCCGCAACCATTTGCGCAAATATAGTTTTTCGGTTTTGCTGAGTTCACTCTTTTTCTTTAGAGTATATTTTACTTCTTGAGAGGCTTGCAACTCGACTTGAATGGGCAAAATAAAACCATCGCGGCGCACCGTAAACAGTATTTTATCGCCGATTTTTTGCGTAGCCAACCATTTTGTCAAGTCTTCTTCGGTTTTGCCGGCAATGGCTATCAATTCATCGTTTACATTCAATCCGGCATAGTAGCCCGAAGAATTGCGTTTAACTTGCGTAATTTTTTGTTGATTTAAAGTAATCCCCAAATCGGGTTTATCTTTTCGCTCAACTATCCATTCCAAACCCAAGGGGGCAAAATAGGCTTGATAATCAATGACTTGTGTGCCGTGAATATATTTTTGAAAAAACTCGCTTAAGTCTTTTTGGGCATATTTTTCCAATACGGCTTTGATTTCGCTTTCGCTAAATCCGCGATTCAACTCAAGATAAAAAACTTGATACATTTCCATCATTACACCATCAAGGTTGTATTTGCCTTGACTGCCCAAAATAATTTCTATATCCAACAACATCGCCACCACTGCGCCTTTGGTGTAATACGAAATGGTAGAATTGACCGAGTTTTCATACGGACGGTAGGCTTTAATCCAGGCATCAAGGCTCGATTCGGCAAGCGACTGAATGTGATTGCCGGGTTGGTTTTCAATTGCATTGATACGTTTGAGAATTTCTTTCAAATAGTCTTTGTTGCTGATGAGTTTAGCCCGCAGCAAAATCAATTTTTCATAATAGCTCGTAAATCCTTCGGCTTGCCAGAGCAAAGTCGTAAAATTTTCTTGTCCATAATCAAAAGGTCCCAAAGGCGCAGGTCGTAGGCGTTTTACATTCCACAAATGAAAGTACTCGTGGGCGCATAAGCTCAAAAATTGCGTATAGCCCTCTTTGGTGCGATAATCTTGCCGCGAATAAAGCAACACCGTAGAGTCTAAATGCTCCAAACCGCCATACCCTTGCTGGGCAAAATGCGCAATAAAAGTATAATCTTGGCAAGGGTGCGAACCAAAAAATGCTTTTGCACTCAGAATAATTTTTTGTAAATCAATGACTAATTGGGCTTGGTCAAAATCGGGTAAACCAACGACCGCAAAATGATGCGGAATTTTTGCCGCCTCAAAACTAAAGGTAGTTTGGTTGCCCAGTTCAATGGGCGAATCTACCAAAATATCAAAATTGGGTACATATAGCTCCCAAGAATTATGGGCAAGGGGCTTCAAGGAAGTCGTGATTTTTTGCCAATCACGATAAGGCTCAATTAATAAAGTAGCGGAAACGTGCTGATAATCAGGCAAATACATAAAAGTAGCCGCACCATTTACAAAGCCGTGGGTCGCATCTAAAAAATTGGTTCTCACGGTCAGCTCAAAAGCATAAACCCAATAACTTACCTCTACTTTTGTCGCTTCATTGACCCAAACTCGCCAAGTATTTTTGTCAATTTTGGCGCAAGGTAAAGCCTCAGTACTTTGCGCCACAAAACCTTCAACGTGGCGAGCATACTCGCGCACCAAATAAGAACCCGGAGTCCAAACCGCCATTTTAAAATCCAAGTATGGTTTGTCGGGCAAAAGCATAAAATCTTCTACTCGCATTTTTACTTTGAAATAATGCGTATGCGGCTCGGGCATTGCTAAGTAATAGCTTATTTGTGGCATATTGGTACAGTGTATTAAGTAAGTATTTGGAAAAGTTATTAAAAAAATACAAATTTATTTGGAAACTCTGTAAAACTCTAAAACATAATATAAATACTTGATTATCAATATTTTACAAAGCAAATTTAATCTTAAAGACTTTAGCAATTGGGCGTT
>JALONJ010000532.1 GCA_025455045.1 Microscillaceae bacterium
AAAGGTAAATTCTTAAAATGAATAAGTAAAATTTGATACTGTATTTATTTGTACTTATACAAGCGTTTCCCAACTTTTTTTCTGTAGGGAGATTAGCCTCCGAGGAGGGGAGTAATCCGTGCGCTAAGTACCCGAAATTGGCATTTAATTCCCCTCCTAGGAGGGGCTAGGGGTGGGTCAGGGTGGTTGGCACAACTTACTAAGCATCAGGTGAGGGTATCTTACAGCATACCGAAATCACACCCCATTGATAATCAGATAGTTATAAAATAATCGTTTACCCACATTTTTAACTCTTTGCTAATCAATCATTTAACTTGTTGTTATTAAATTATACTTAATCCATTGACTAGATCTCGCCTCTGGCGGATAATCAATGATTTATATGATCAATACTTCGGATATTTTTTATAAGTACTTGATTATCAGCTAGTTATGCTATTTTAAATATTTTTCATAACTAATTGATAATCAAGCACTTAGCAAATAACTAGGAAAAGAATCCCCTCCGGGGGCAGGGGCTATTAAGTTCTGAATACAACCCCACCCCAAACCCCTCCCCTTTCCGGGAGGGGCTTCCTGAATCTTCCCCCTCTCAAGGGGAGAGGGGTAGGGGGCTTAGAAACCAGAAACTGTCCAAACTATTGATGATAATTATTGTATAAAAGGGTTAGCAGCAAACGTTTATACCTGTATAAAATTGGGTATTTTAGGAAATCATTTAAAATGATTTATATTCGCAAAGATTGGAGTAAGTAATTGATTATCAAGTATTTACATTACAGAATAATTTTACCACCAAGTTCACCAAGGTAAGCCCAAAGCAGCCCAAAGTCCTTAGTGAACTTTGTGGGTATTTTCTTCGTGTTCTTAGTGGTTAAACGGTTTGTTTTTGAGCCGCCTTTTGTAAATATAATTCTTATAAATGCTTGATACACAGATAATTATAAAAATTTTAATAACAATAACAAACCCCATATCACCATAAATTTCAAAAATTCAATGAAGAAGATCATTTGGCGTACTTTGTTAGCCCTTTTCCTACTGGCTTTTGTTTTGATAAATTGGTTGGCATACAATCACGCTTACACCTTTACCCATTTTGTTGAGCATCCCTATCGTACCAATCCTGAGCCGGACTCGCTTAATAGTGGCGAAAAAATGAATGCCCTAATTTATGGCATTGAAATTTATAAACCCAAAACTCACCGCAAACCGGCTCATTGTCAAGTCATTTGCTTACGCACTGCCGACTCGCTCACCTTATCGGGTTGGCTTACCAAAGTACCCAAGGCGCAAGGCACAGTTATTTTATTTCCGGGCTATGCCAGTGCCAAAGATGCTTTATTGTCCAATGCCTTGGTTTTCAATCGTTTGGGCTATCATACCTTGCTGGTAGATTTTAGAGGCGCAGGTGATTCTGAAGGCATCGAGACTACTATAGGCTACCGCGAAGCCGAAGATGTAAGAACCGCTTATCGCTACATCGAGTCTTTACAACTCCACCCCAACATTTACTTATTTGGCAACTCAATGGGCGCGGCGGCTATTTTGCGGGCTTTGAGCGAGTACCAATTGCAACCCACAGCCAGCGTGATTGAGTGTCCGTTTGGGAGTATGTTGGCAGCCGTGCAGGGTAGGGTGCGCTCTATGCAATTGCCCACTTTTCCGATAGCCGAATTGTTGGTTTTTTGGGGAGGTTGGCAAAACAATTACTGGGCATTTGGGCATCAACCCACCGAGTACGCCAAAAAAGTAAGCTCCCCCACCCTCTTATTGTATGGCAATGCCGATGACCGCGTAAGCCCCCAAGAAACTCAAACTATCTATACGAACCTTGCCGGTAAAAAGAAACTCAAAACCTTTGATGACCTGGGACACGAACATTTTTTGAGCAAATTTCCCGAGGCGTGGACCGAAGAAGTAAAAAACTTTTTGCAAGCTCATACAAACACTCAATAATTTTAAATTTTTAATTGTGTTGAGTGCGATTGCTGGCGGTTGTGTATAAAACCTCACTTTTTATTTGTCAAAGGCAGGTTCTATTGGGGGCAAAATTATTTTTATACAAACCTCCAAAAGCAATTTTGTCTTCGAATAATCCAACATTATTCCTCCAGAATCATTTTGAGCAAAAATTGCTAAAATCTTTTTTTGGAGATTAGATTTTTGTTTAAGACATTTGAAAAAAGCAATTTCAATCGATTGAAACAATGATTAATAAAGTAGTAAGCGGCGCAGATGAAGCCGTTGCCGATATTTTTGATGGCGCAATTTTGATGTTGGGCGGGTTTGGCTTGAGTGGCATTCCCGAAAACTGCATTGCCGCTTTGGTGCGCAAAGGAGTCAAAAACCTAACTTGTATCTCTAACAATGCCGGAGTCGATGATTTTGGCATTGGCTTGATGCTCAAACAACATCAGGTCAAAAAAATGATTTCCTCTTATGTGGGCGAAAACAAAGAGTTTGAACGCCAACTCTTGAGTGGCGAGCTGGAGGTTGATTTGATACCGCAAGGTACACTTGCCGAGCGCGTGCGTGCCGGTGGGGCGGGTATTCCGGCTTTTTTTACGCCGGCAGGCTATGGCACCGAAGTTGCCGAAGGCAAAGAAGTCCGCGAGTTTGAGGGCAAAATGTATGTGCTAGAGTCTTGGTTGCGTGCCGACTTCGCCATTGTCAAAGCTTGGAAAGGCGACACTTCGGGCAATCTGATTTTTCGCGGTACTGCCCGCAATTTCAATCCAATGATGGCTACTGCCGGCAAAATCACCATTGCCGAAGTAGAGGAGCTAGTTCCGGTCGGTACGCTTGACCCCAATCAAATTCACACCTCCGGCGTATTTGTCAAAAGAATTTTTCAGGGCAAAGATTACGAAAAAAGAATTGAGCAAAGAACCGTCAGCTCTTAAGCCCTTGTGATTGCCCCCTATACAACCGGCTATTGTAAAACTTTGTTTATCAATCATCTCGCAACCGAAATTTATAAGTATCTGATTTCCAATTACTTACCACCTCAATTGCCGGAAGATCGAGCGAAGCAAAAACTTCGTACGACAAATGAATGAAATCTCTCTGACCTTTTTGGCTTTGCCGAGTAGCCCCCAATAGACAAAAATTCAACTGCTATTTTCTTTCTAATTCAACGTGAATATCTTGAACAATCTTGGAAAAGTACAAAAATAAAATTTTTAAAAACAATCCTATATTCCCCCACTTCGTCATCTGGCAAGGAACTTTGTTGAATTGTTATTTCTTAGGATTTTTCTGTAATTAATTGAAAATCCGCCAAATACGGACACAGTCAGGCAATTAAATAATTTCTAATTCCTAATTATTAATTCCCTATGCCTTAACCAATTGTTTATCAATGCTTTATTTAGTTTCAAAAAATTATATAAAAAATTTTCATTATATTGAAATAATACAATTTTATTTTAAACATCATTTATAATTTACCGAAAAAAGTGCATTTTTGCATCATAAATAGCTGATTATCTGCCCGAGGCAAACACAGTCAGTTCTTTGGGTACTTTGTGGGTATTTTCTTGGGGTTCTTGGTGTTTAAATAGTTTATTCTTGCCTTAGCTTTTGCAAATAAAATCCCTTTAAATACCTGATTTCCAGATATTTATATCACTTTCAACAACAAATTAAAAGCGAAAGGGGGCATTTCAAATTTACTACCTATGCCCCTCCCTACCTCGGCGGAGAGGACAGGGGTGAGGCAAAAGAAACACGTAAATTTGGAATGTACCCAGCGAAAGGCATTTTTCTAGCATCAACAACAGAGAAAATTATATGATAAAAATAGTAATATTTTTAGGTTTTATTTTTTATAATGCGTTATCCTTGTCCATTTTCGCTCAAAATAGTGAAAAAGGAGTGGTAGTCAATACAACCTTGGGGATTGGCAGAGTAATGTCTGATAATACCGACTTTCGTACTTTTGCTGCCCAAAATAATTATCAAGAAATGCGAAATGATAATTTTACTAATTTGGGTTTTCAATTTGGCGCAACTTATTACAAT
>JALONJ010000102.1 GCA_025455045.1 Microscillaceae bacterium
GGATTGCGTTTATGCAGATGTTGTGGGCTATTTTAAGCAAATAAAACTATATGACAGAAACTCAATTAGAAAACTTACTTCCTGAATTCATACGCAATGCAAAAACGTATTCCTTAGCCATAACAGACTTAAATGGAAATTATAGTTATGTTAATGAAGTATTCAAAAAGAGGTTTTCATTCATAAACATTGACTTTATTGGGCAACCATTTTGGACTACAATACACCCCGAAGATGTAGAAAAATGCAATGTTGTTTCCTATCAGTGTATTACAAATCCTACCCAATCTTTCGAGATACAAGTACGCAAACCAAGTAATGTATCAAACGACTTCTATTGGACGCATTGGGAATTTTCATTGCTAAAAGACCAAAATGGACGGCCTATCGGCATACTTTGTCTGGGATACGACATTACCGAAAATGAAAAAATTAGCAGACAACTTAAATACTCTGAAACAATGCTTAGGGCGTTGTATGACAGCAGTAGTGAAGCAATTACCTTTATTGATAAGGATTTTTTCATACTCTTTACCAACAAATTAGCCAAAGAAATATGCAAACGTATATTTGGCAAAGAGCCTCAAATTGGAGATAAGTGTTTGGATTATATTGTAGCGGATTTACAAGAGGAATTTGCCGACTACTACCAAAGAGTTTTGCAGGGGGAAACTATTTATACAGAAAAAGAACATTGTGGTAGTTGGTGGGCTTTTTCTTTATTCCCTGTTTATGACAATGAAAAAAATATTATAGGAATATCAGATAATGTAAAAGATATTACTATGCGTAAAGAGAACGAGTTAAAAATACTTAAACAAAATGAAACTTTGCGACAAATAGCGTGGCAACAATCTCACGAACTTCGCAGACCTGTTGCGAACATCTTGGGGCTTTGCGAATTACTTAAAAACTATCAAAATGAAACCAAAGAAACGAAACGAAAGATTATTGATTATATGCTAAAAGTAACAAATGAACTTGACGAGATTATTCATAAAATAGTATTACAAGCCGACAAAAGTGATTACAACGAATAAAAACAACAGCCCACAACATTGGCTTGGCAAAAGCGGGGCAGAAGTGCTTTTTTGAGCAAACGAATAAGAAAGGGGCTTTATTACTTTATTTGGGCAACAGTGCTATCAACCCCGCCCTGCACAAATGCTTTTCCGTTAAGGGCAATTAGTAGAAACACCTTAAGAAATCTAAAGCACTGATTATCAGCTAATTATAAAAAATACAAACTTGACAAACTTTCGGCGCGAAAAACCTGTAAATCTTTGATAATCAAGTATTTACGAAAAAATAGTGAATTTGAACTTCGGCAAAGTTTAAAACTTTGCCGAAGTTATACGCTCGAATTTTATTTTATAACTTATTGATAACCAGATACTTACAAAAAAACAAACTTGATAAACTCCTCGATTTGGAAAACCTGTAAATCTTTGATAATCAGGCAATTGATAACGAGTTAAAAAGGGTGCATTTCAAATTTACGTGTTTTTATCGCCTCACCCTAGCCCTCTCCGAAGGATAGGATATAAGGTGGTAAATTTGAAATGTACCCCCTTCGGAAGACTGGACACAACAAGGGGGAACGGGGTTTTTCTAAACACCAACAACGCCGAAAAAGGTACATTATCAAACAATTTTATGAGAAGCTATTTTGATTTGTTGAATAAATCGCACAGGATAGAGCAAAGCCAGCCACGACCACAAAAAGATGAGCAAAACCGGCATACCCAATACCTCAAAGCTCAATTCATAATACAATTTAGGTGATAATCCAATTTTTTTCAAGGCATTTGCCATCACTCCTTGCAGCTCGATGGGGTTATTTTGCAAATAAATCAAGCAAGGAAGTAATCCCAACAAGCCGAGAGCGATACCCAGTAAGGCTAATAAGCTGATTTCTAAGCCAATTAGCCAAGTCAATTGCCGCCGTTTCATTCCCAAACTTAGTAGCACCGCCCATTCATAACGGCGTTCCAAACTACTCATCATCACGGTACTAAAAATGCCAAACAACATCAATAAATAAAAAATACTCATCAATAAATTTTCGGCAAGCATATCGGCTTGGAGCATTTGTGCCAATTCGGGGGCAAATGCCTCCCAAGTTTTATACTCAAGCGGAGGGCTAAGATTTAGATTTTCATAACTATCTGATTGTAAGGCAATTACACTGATTTGCTGGGGTTTATTCAAAAGTTGTTGCAAGACCTCAAGGGCTATATAAGCAAGGTTTTGGTTGAGTTCGGGATTGGGTAGGCGTACTATGCCTTGTACTACAAAATGCTTAATTGATTGATTGACAAGGATTTGCAAACTATCGCCGGTTGCGACTTTTAGTTTTTGCGCCAGTTGTTCGCTCAAAATCAAGGATTGGCGAGAGTCCAATTCAAAATAATTGCCCTTGAGCAATTTTTGTCGAAGTTTCGAAAAATCTTGCTCTCGCTCAGGAATGATTCCGATGACTTGCGCAACTTTCAAGCGGTACGCACTTTTCAAACTGAGCGAGCTTTCGAGACGGGGCGAAAAAACGATTTTCGCCAGTTTTTTGCTCGTTGTTGTATCAAAAACAAAACTTGAATCGCCTCTGGCTCGGATTTGAGCCTTGCCGGTATAAACTCCTAAAGTATTGATTATCAACTGCTTATGAGTTCCTACTTGTTGAGCGCGCAAAAACACCGCCAAGCCCGTTGCCAAAGCAATCATCAGCATTGTAAGCAGGGTACGGCGGGGGCTGCGTCCAAGATTGCGCCAAGCCAAAATGAGTTCGAGGTATAAGTTCAAGCAATTGGTAATTTTATTCCGGCATTTTTTTCTGTTTTTGCCGGTATGGAGTATCATTTTTGATGTTTTGTTCGGCTAGTTTGACGGTTTCGTCAATTCTGGCGGCACGAACTTCCGGTTTTTTGGTGCCGGTTATATACAATAAAATTGATTTTTTGGCAGTTTTGGCAAATGTTTCATAATTGCTTGCCGCAATTGGATTCTTTTGGAGGGCTTCGGCAAAATCGGCGGGCAAAATGAGGTTCTCAATTTCATCAATGCTACTCCAAGCCCCGTTTTGTTTGGCAATCTCGATAGTTTTAAGCCCGGCTTCGGTCATCAAGTTTTGCGCCAACAACTCTTCCAAATAGGCTTTATTTACTTTCGACCACACACTTTTGGGCTTGCGTGGGGTGAATACTTGCTTATAGCTAAATTCATCTAATTTATTGACTTTGCTGTCAATCCAACCATAACAAAGTGCTTCTTTGACGGCATCGGGGTAGGCAATACTGGGTTTGTCACTGTTTTTTTTGTAATAAATCAGCCAAACTCCGTTTTTAGAAGCGTGATTGTTTGCCAGCCACGCGCGCCAAGTGGCACGGTCGGGTGGGTAAAAATGTTCGAAATCTTCGGCAAATTTGGGCATAAGTGATGCTTAGATTTTTGAGTGAAACTTTTTAGAATTATTACCTTTAAAAAACACATTGAATATTGAATAATACGGACATTCAGAAGTCAATTTAGCCTAAGTTAAATTTTAGTTTACTCTATTTAAAATAAAAATATAACTCATTGATTATCATATATTTATAAGATTAATTTCAAGACTTGAGATTTCCCTAAAAATCGCCTACTTTTGGGATTGCAAGTTATTGATCAAGCTATAAACGATTTGAAAATAGCGAAAATACATAAGTAATGAGTTAATCCACCAGAGGCGGACAAGTTTATAAGGTGTGCTGATGTGCTAATCCACCAGAGGCGGACAAGTTGTAATACACTGATTATCAGCAAGAGGCAGACACGGTCAATTAATTCATAAATTCAATTGTTTACTTTATTTTATTCTTGTTCCTAAAACAAAAAGATTAATTTTATAAAAGCAAAAAATGAATAAAATATCATTTGAAAACTGGAAAAATACTATGTCATTTATGATTGATGATGACTTTGATAGCAATTTTTTGTTTTCAATAGAACCTCTAGCAACTTACATTAACGCAAACTGCAACTATTTTTCGGATTCAACAGCTCTTGCTAAATTTTTGACAGAAGAAGATGATTTTTCTCCACTGGAAAAATTAAGAGCTTTTGTCTCATTAATAGGATTATCGGAAGAAAGGTTGAAAAGAGTCGTTTCATTGCTAAGATATCGATACAACCAAGAAGATTTTAAAACTGAATGGGATGTAAAAAGAATTAGCAAAACCATTCAAGATGACCGAGATTTTAGGCATTTACTTATAGAGTTTTTTATCAAGGGTAGAGAATCAAGTATTGGAGCTGAAATTCCGCTTTATTATATGCGTAACTTCAAACTAACTGACCCTGATTTTATTGAAGATTTAAGCGATTACAAATATGTTGAGCGAATTTTAAATGATAGTGAAATTCAAGGGAAGTATTCAAATGAAGTTGGGGCGCATATAGAAAGAATAATTCAGACAAGACTTGATAAATATCAAGCAAATTTTAATAAGTCATTACAATACGAAATGCAAAAAGAATTTCCACTTTTGAACAAAAACATCGACTTTTTAATTCCAAATGTAAAAAACCCTATTATTTTAATTGAATCTTCATACAATATTACTACGGGGAGTGGCCAGTCCAAAAGAGCCGACCAGCTTGTAGAGTTTTATGGAGTTTTGATGCGATACAACGCCAATCATAGAGCCAATAAAATTATTATGATTAATTATTGTGATGGTTTTGGCTGGGTTGGAAGACAAAACGACTTACACCGTATTTATGATGCAAGTGATTTTGTGTTTAACCAAAAAACCCTTAATGTACTTGATGAAGTTCTAAATGAATATTATCCGCATCAATAAATCTTTTATCCATCACCTCAGCAATTCTTGATACTACAAATTCTACAACAGGAATAGCCACAGTATTACCAAGCAAATCGAAGGCATCGTACTCTTTCGTTGGAATTTCGTACCATTCAGGGTAGCCAAATAGCCGCAAACCCTCACGAATCGTCAAACGTCTTAATCCTTTGCCATCAGCAACGGCAAGGCGTGAAACATCAGTTGCGACCAAGGTAGGAGCAATTGTATTAGGGTCGAGGATTTTGTTTATTTCAAAGCTCAATTTCCCGGTTACAATATTATACCCTTTGGGTTTGGTAACATCATACTCACGATAAGTTTTTACCCCATTTGGGGTTTGTTCTTTGATAAGTTTTTTTGGATATTCAAATTTCAAATATCCTTTTGTAACTAAATCACTGAGCATCAAGCTTAATTCTTGCTTGGGGCTGTCTATAAAAGTGCTTATTTGATCAAGAGTCAAAGCCATTCCATCCATCCAATCAATGCCAATTTCTGTAGCCCATTGTTTTTTTCGCCTTTCTTTAAATAGCTTGTTTAAAAGAAGGCATTGTTCTTTTGAAACTTCGCCTTTTATGCCAATATCCCAACTATGAATATTATTAGCCCCACCTCTCTTGTCTTTGATGGATTTACCGTATAAATCTTCTATTTTAAAGTGTGATAATAATTTATCAACAAAATCGGACTTTATGGTATCAAGACCTGTTTCCAGAATATTTCCAAGTTTGGCGAATTTTGGTTTATTTCCGTTTAAGTCCACTTTTTTATCTTTGGCACCCACAATAAAAATTCGTTTGCGGGATTGTGGCAACCCAAACTCGATGGAATCAAAAACTCTCCAAGAAACTTGATACCCTAAATCACTCCCAAGGGTATGTAAAATTGTTGAAAGGGTTCGTCCAATTTCATCATTTTTATGCTCCAAATCGTGTTTAATAAGCCCTTCCACATTTTCAAGAATAAAACCATAAGGCTTTTTTTCTCGTAAAATTCGCTCGATTTCAAAAAACAAAGTACCTCTTGTATCAAGAAACCCTTGTCTTTTACCACTTGAACTAAACGGCTGGCAAGGAAAACCGCCAAGCAAAAAATCGAAATCAGGGATAAATTCATTGCTAATCTCAAAAATATCACCAGCCAAAAAATTGTGTTTAAAATTATGCTTTAGGGTTTTGATTGCGTATGGTTTTATTTCGGAGGTCATCACACATTCCGTTTCGTAGCCAAGGTTTTTGAACACATTTTCAAAACCAAGTCGTATGCCACCAAGACCTGCAAACAAATCAATCAATTTAATTGTATTACTTCCCATTGCTCAATTTTTTATTATACTCAACCCGCGATTTGTTTGAAATTAATACGGAAAAATTATTGTTTTGAATAAGACTTTTATAGCCAACTTTTATTATTCACACTACATTTAGTATTGATAACATTTGTTTCATTTAGTCTGTTGGTCAAATCAATGTTTGAATTTACTATGCCACAGAGATTGTTCGACTTCATTGCGCCAATTGGCTATGATTGACAAACTCTTATTGCAATAATGATAATATTTTGTCATATATGCAAAATTATTTAGCATAAATAAAAAATGCAACAAAAAGCACTCAATTCACAAGAGAATGATTGGTGTTTTACAAAGTTTGAAATTAAATTTTTAACAAAATATAGGAGCAAAATATTTTATAAAGCCGATGATTTTTGTATCTTTATTTTCAAACTTACTTCAAATTACTCAATGAAAGCATTAAGCATCTGTATTTCTTTGATTATCATTAGCTTATCGAGTGGATATACCCAACAGTTTAAACTGATGGGAACTGCCGAAATAATGGCAAATGACTGCATTCAGCTCACCCCTGATATTGAATATAGCGAAGGGCTTGCCTATCATACAACCCGCCTCAATTTGGCAAAGTTTTTTGAAATAGAATTTGATATTTTTTTGGGCGAAAAAGACGAAGGAGCTGATGGAATTACTTTTGTAATTCATAACGACGAGCGTGGTTTTGGGGCTTATGGCACTTGGGGCGAATGTATGGGCTATGGGCGGTGGAGCAAAGACTATGAAGCCGGCAATTATATTTCGCCTTCGGTGGCGGTGGAGTTTGATACGTACCAAAACTATCGTCAAAATGACCCGGCTTGCGACCACGTAGCTTTTTTGCAAAACGGCACAAACTATCACACCACTTATTGGAATAATCAAGATGCAAAATTCAATTTAGAAGATGGGTATTTGCACAGTTTTCGTTTTCGTTGGGAGCCTAAAACCCACGAAGTTACCATTTTTCTGGACGGAAACATTGTTTATCAAGCCCATCAAGATTTGATAAACAATGTGTTTGGTGGCAAAACCCAAGCAATTTGGGGATTTACGGCTTCAACGGGTCGCGCCCACAATTTACAATATTTTTGTCTGAAGCGTTGGGCAAAAAATGAGCATTAACCCAATGAATTGAAAATTAATAATTGGGAATTAGGGAGTATATAAATACCTGATTTTCAAGTAATTATATTTTTAAAAATAGTACTTTATCTTGTATTTATTCCAATGAATTGATAGTGATTTTTTGAATAAATGATTTTGAATATTTATTTTGTATAGGTTCTTCAGCCCTTTTCAGAAAAATGATTCCTGAAAAGTGGTAAAGAACCCAAAATTATTCATTCTACATTATTCGCTATTCGTTCCTTAATTCCTTTTTTATCATTCCCAAACTTCAATTTGGACTTTGCCCGCCAGCCCAGCCGGAAGCAAAGAGGCAGCTTTGCCTTTGAATTGTTTGTAGCGGGCATCTCCGCGTTGGGCATAACCCAAAAATCGGTTGCGCAGTGCCGGAGTAATGATTATCTCAAGCCGATTTTTGCCTTTTTGCAAGTATTTTGAAATATCGATTTGCCAAGGCGATACAAACAAATGCCCCACTAATTTGCCATTGATGGTGATTTGTGCCGAATGCCAAACTTTGTCAAGTTTTAAAAGATATTGAGAGGTATTGGAAATATCTTTCAAGTCAAAATTACTTGTATAAATGCCTTGAGAAGCACTAAATTTCAATTTTTCATTGCTTCGCCAGTCAAACAAAGCATTTTGAGTGGTTACAAATCCTTTGCCTATTACATCTTCACCTGCTACTTGTAAACTAAAATCTTTTAAATTGATTATTTGGCTGATTTTAATAATTTTTTCTTCCGGCAAAATTTCGCTTTCATTCACAAAAAAACCTTTAGGTTTACCCAACAAGACAAAACCCGATTCATAGGCCTCGAGACTTAAGTCCAGTTGATTTTGCGCACTGACTTTCAATTGTTTTACGTGCGCAGTTTGAGGATTGAGCCAATAGTAAGTACCTGATTTTGAATCAATTATGGGTTTAAAACTTACTTTTTGATTGTTGAAATTACTCAAAAAAACCAACAACTCTCCACTGGGTAAGCGGCGTTGAAACTGAATGATGTCAAAGCTCTGGGGTGCAAAAGTCGGCACTGCCAAGCCACTTTTGGATAAATCTTCTACTTGGATAAAGGTATTTTTGGAACGGTTTTTAATTTTTTTAAAACAATCTTGAATCAAAACATCATTTTTTTGATATTCGCCAAAGCCGGGTTGTTGGCTGGGTGCATTGCCTACAATTACCATCGGCGCACCGAACTCACTCATTTTCAATAAATTGTACGCTGATTCTTTTGACATACTTTGCACATTGGGCAATAAAATACTCTTAAATTCATTGCCTCGAATGGTGATTTTTCCATTTTCAAATTTTGCTTCCGCCAAGCTTTCATCATTGACCCATTGCCAAGTATAGCCCGCTTTTTCCAATGCTTGAATAGCTTGCCAAGCTTTTTGTAGCCAAGCCGTGCGCGGATTGATTTCGGTTTTGACCCAACTTGCCAAAGGACCCAGCAAGCCGGTATTGGCTGAGGGTGGCAATTGATTGTCGGGCATATCGCCATTAAACAATAATTCCGAGTGATTTTTGGCAAACCCAAACGAACTCGAGAAACCCAAATAAGGGTAATAAATCAAAACATCATACTGTGGTTTGCCTTGGCGTAGCAAGTATTGACAACGCGTAATGTACTCATTCAGAGGCTTTTGAGTATGCCAAAACGGAGAGCTTTCGCTGATGTCGGAGCTAAACTGCCCACTGCCGAAAGGCGAAGAAAAAGGATGCCAGAGTTGCTCGCCGTATTCTGAACGATTTTTGAGTTGGTAAGGTGTACCGTGAAAAATGAGGTGATTAACTCCAGCTACAAACATTTTGTCGGCGGCGCACTTCAGTTTTTGGGGCGTAGTCATATAATCGCGGTTTTGAAATACCGCCGTTTCGGCACTAACCAAGTTGCGATTGTAAAGATTTGCCCCCGAACCGGCAATTTTCATAAACATTTCCGAACCTCCGGCGTATAGTTGCTCAGTTTCGGGAATTTGCGTCAATCCGGCGGCTTTGATGATGTCCATTTCCATTCCATAAGCCTGCGCCCGATTTTGCAAACCATAAGCATTTGCCCAACGATTGCTTATGGTCAAAAACTGCTCGGCAAACATTTCCGATACGGTCAATGAATAATCATAACGGATTCGTTCATCGTTTTCACTCAAAATAAATTCAGGCTGGCGTTTGATTTGAAAAACATCTAAATAAAAATTATCGTAGCCCGGATACAAAACTGTCGGCAAGTACGGGCTGAGGTCATAGCCCCGCTTTTTTTTGAAGTATTCCAAAAATCCTTTGGCAAAATGGCGTTCGGTTTTGAACTCAAAACTATCATTGAAAAATGCGCGAATTGTATTGCCATAGTAAGGGGTGAGTCCGGTACGCTCGCCCAACAGATAATTGTAATGAGCAATAACTTTGCTCGAGTCTAAGTGATCAACAATGAATCCGCTATTTTTTTGGGCGACCAAAATAGGGCTTTCGCCGCTTGGCATCGCATAGATAGTGATAATTCGCCAATTGCCGGCTGGAGCTTGCCAAGTCAATTTTTTATCAACTACCTGATTAGTAATTATTTGTAAATTTTTGGGATTGAGTTTTACATAATCGTCGGTTGTCCAATCCCAAGCAGCCCGCCGATTTTCTACATCTTGGGCAGCATAGACTGCCACTATTTCGGCTTTTTCGGTCAAAAAATCAAGCATTTGAGCTTTCAAAAACAACTCTATCAAACCAAAAAAAGCATAAGCAAAAGGTTTTTTGGGTTTGGACAACTCAATTTGAATAGTTTTGCCTCCACTCACCACCGTTTCGGAATAAGCCAAAGTTTGTAAACCGTCGGTTGGTAAGATATGTGTACCACCGGATGGCCAGCCCGAACCCACATTCAAATCAACTCTGAGTTGGTTTTTCTGGGCTTCTTTGACTAGGAATTGCATATTTTGGTAATAACTCGGTGAATCAAAACTCAATCGCCGTTTGAGTTCAGCTTCGGCTACATCTTTGCTTAGTCCACAAGTAAAGGCTTGTACTTCTACTCCCCCAAAACCATTTTGGGCAAAAACTTGCAATTCACGGGCAATTTCGGCGGTTTCTAAATCGTTGCCGGGCAGCCACCAGCGTGTCCAAGGGCGTGCGTCATTTTCTTGGCTATTTTGCCCAAAAGTTGGTGAAATAATGCCTTCCCAGCCGGTTTTGCTGAGAGTTGTGCCGGAGTCGGAAGCTGCCTTGCCTAGTGCTGCAATTGGACGATAATATTGGATTACCGATTTTTGGTTTTGATCCCAAATGGCGTTGTGCGCAGTGGCTTCCCAAAGATAATATAGATAAGCCAAACCAACCAAACCGGCAATTAACATAAAAACGACTAGATAAAGGAAATAACGAAGTAACCGCTTAAACATTATAAGTATTTGATAATGAGATGATTAGGAGTAAACCTGACTTTTAATCAATTGTTTTGTGGCTTCTAAAATACCGGATTTATTTGATTAATTCAATTAGGTATTTTTTTGTAAAAAAATTTTGTTTAACTTTTTCATCGAAAAAAAACAAAAAAATTCCACAAATTAGTTTTTTATGCGTAAATTGTTGAACCTTTCACATTTTGATTAGAATTATTCATCTAAAATACTACATCTGGTAAGCGAACTATGATAGCTCAAAGTTTACCTACAATCTTTTGAATGCACCGCCGAGTGCTTTGACAATAATTCAAAAATAGTTTTAACCTCTTAAAAATTGTATTTTGCTATGAACAATGTAGAAACTGCCAAAGCTATCTATTCGGCTCTGCACGAGGGAAAGCTCGACGAACTCACCCACTATTTGACGGATGACTGTTTGAGCAAAACTCCCGAGCTAGAAGATGCCCGCGCCCAAGACCGCGTCTATATGGGCAAAGATCAACTCGATGTCTTTTTCCGTCAGATTGTGCAAGCTCCCAACATCCGCGAGTTTGTACCTTGCACTTTTATTGAGAATGGCGATAATGTGCTGATTATCAACAAAGTAATGCTTGAATTACAAAACTCGGAGGTTCCACTCGAGAACGATGTAATGCACATTGCCACTTTTGAAGATGGCAAGCTAAAGCAAATCAAATCAATGGCTTGGAATTAGACTCAAAAAATGCCGAATCAAAAATTCGGCATTTTTGTTAGATGTTGAGCCAATCCATTGAATTATTTATAAAACGCTTGACTTATGTTGGTCAAATGTTTAAATTTGGAGTTTGAAAAACTATCTTGCTATCAACTAACTGATTATCAACCAATTACAAAGAAGTTGTTTTCTTTGAATTGGTTAAAAAAAATTGAAGCCTTCTTTAGGTTTGCGTTTAATTTCCTAATTCAAAATCAAAATCGGGGGTTAATTTTTAGTACCCTATGAAAAAAATTATCAAGGATTCTATTTTGGATTAAACTTTAAAAACAAATGACAAAAATTGAAATCGAGGGTGTCGTCAAAGATGCCATCAATGCCTGCGCCGATGAGGGTGGCTGGGCAAACTTAGCCAAGATTGGGGCTTTTTTGCGCAAGCAGAATGTAAAATACGGCAAACTTTCGCGGTTTTTTAAGGATTATGAATACCTAGCCGAAACCCGCATCGATACTACCGTTACGCCTCCAGCAGTATATGCCCGCCTAAAATCTTGACGCGAGATGGGGGCTGTACACCCCCATTTATTGTAAAAAACTTGATTTTTCGCACATTTCAAACAGTTGTTTACAAAGATACAAGCAAGGGCTTGGGCAATTAGAAATTGTGTCTTGAAAATTGTATAAATCATCAAGCAATGATTCAAAAACAAAGCCTACAATTCAATTGATAAATCATTGATAATCAATGTTTTATATTAGAATATTGACCCACTAGCACCTTGTATTATCCTCATATTGCAAGCAACTATTCTTTTGCTTTTTTACCTTTTTTAGTAGGTTTTTCCGATTTTTCGGTTTCGGTATTGCTTACGCTATTCAGCTTGCCATCTTCGCCAAAGTGTTCTTTCGACTTTTGGTTATATGCCAATGCCGCTTCTTCGGCGGTATCATACATACCAATATGAATCGCCTTACGATTGACATAAATCGTAGCTCTAAACCGCGTACCATCTTGCCTTACGCCTCTAAAACCACTTTTGCCGTAGTTTTTACCCTTGCGAGAGGCTTTGGACATAGTAGCCCACTCAAGATTTTTGAGGCGGCAATCGAGTTTGTTACCATTGATAACCCGCGCCACAATTTTACCATCCAAATCGGTAGGTTTGGTGATAAATTTTTCGGTGATTTTTTTGTGTAAATAAATTGTTTCAACTTTATAAGTACCGTCCGGCTGTTGCCAAGATTTTTGAAAAACTGCATAACCGCTAGAATGAAGGCGGAGGTTTTTGATAAAGTCTAAACTTTTTAGATACTCGTTGGTAGTCAAAAATTCGTAAACTTGTGCATCTACCAATACCGCTTTGTCAGCATTTTTTAAATTTAATTTAAAAAGCATACTTTTAATTTACAGGTTAAGACAAATAAAAATTTTCACTCAAATAAGAATTGTAGATTAAAATTGATATGCCTAGGGAATAAATAGATTATGTTATGAGGCAAACTACTAATATAAGTGAATGGTCAACCTTTTTGATGTATAAATTATAACCTATTGATTATCAATTAATTACAAAAATAAGTAAAAAAAAGATTAATTTTTTTGCTAAGTAATAGTTTTTTTTAGATAATTCCCAAATTTTTTAGCCTTTCAATCGTTTGTTATTGGATTTAAGTAGGAATGGCTTGCCCAATCCTGCGCAAATAGGTGGGCAAAATCTTATCAAATACCTCAAAAACTATCTATTGTCTTTGACAAAATATACTTATGAAGCATAAATATCAAGTTATTAAACTATTGATTATCAGTTATTTAGCGATTAGTTGGCAAGTATCGGCACAAGACAAATCTCGGTATGGGTCGCTCGAGTTGTTTCAAAAATATTGGTTGGGCAGTTTTGACAATAGTCGGCAAATCCAAGCCGAAAAACTATCAGGCAGACAAATTCACCCTTACGCTCGCCAAATAAATCGGGTGATGAATAAAAAAATTAAAAATATTCCGGCTGATTTTCAGGGGGTTTTTATCTGGTCAGAAAATCACTACCTCAATCCTGAGCAAAGCGACACTACCGCAAAGTTTACTTTATACAAGATAGAAGCCATTGATAATCAGTCAGTTAGATTGTATTTTATAGATTTGCCTCTCGATTGGCACAGCAGGGATTTTGGCTATCTAGAGCCTGATTCTCAGCTTGATTTCAAGGATTTGAAAGTTTTGCCCAATTTGCGCAACGGGTTGGTGTATATGCTCAAAGAAGGACAATTTTTTTACACCAAAACCATTTTCAACCTCTCGGCTGAACTCCGGCTGACCCTTGAAGAGTATGTATCCAAAAATTTGCGCTCGGTATTGGAACTGACGGAAAAAAACGGACAAAGACTGACTTCCTACGACACCCCAATTTTATACGACAGAGTCAAGAAATTTAAACGATAGCGAAAAAATGTTTGTGCAGGGCGGGCTTTGATAGCACTATTGCGCCCCCCTGTGCGAAGTTTGAGCGAAGCGGAAACTTCGCACGATAAATGAATGAAAGGTCTCCGACCTTTCTGGCTTTGCCGAGCCGACCGCCAATAAACAAAAGTTCAATGGCTATCTTCCTCGCCAATTTAAACAAAAAAATAAACTCAAAAATCGTTTCGAGTTTATTTTTGCATAACTATCTGATTATCAGTTATTTACATTCTTAGCCTATCTCTAAGCTACAGCCCACCCTGCGATAAACCGCTTGAGGTGCTTAGAAGGTCAGAGACCTTCTTTTTCATTTATCGTGTTCAGTCTCCCTTCGGAAGACTAGGCACAACAAGGCTATATACACACTTAAGGTTTGTACTACCCTAGCCTGCTATTTTGCGTTGTTTACACCTCAGGCTCAAGATTCTAAATTATCTTTGAAAACAAGCAGCAATTGAAGAGTAAAATGATGTAATATAACTAATTGATAATGAGCAAGTTATAAAAAAATTAGGATCTTCACCACTTTTCAGGAATTGCCTTTGGGAATTCCATTGAATTCTGAAAAGCTCTCGCTTTTCAGTGATTCTGAACGAAGTGAAGAATCTA
>JALONJ010000533.1 GCA_025455045.1 Microscillaceae bacterium
TGGTTAATTCATAGTAATTTTTCAAGATCATTTAAACCCTAAGGGTTTTAAAAACCCTTAGGGTTTGGACTCAATCCCCAAATTAACGATTGAACCATAAAATTTCTGTAAATACCTGATTATCAGGTGTTTATATCACTTTTAAGGTTCTTCACCACTTTTAACAACAACAACTTAATCATTGGAAATCTCGATAGGCGCGGGCAGAGGCAAGGCAAAAGTAAAGCGCGTAAATTGGTTTTCTTCGCTCTCAACCCAAATTTTACCTTTATGCGATTGAATGATTTTTTTACAAATAGCCAATCCCAAGCCACTGCCTTTGGGCTTGCGAATGTTTTGGTTTTCGGCTTGGTAAAACTTTTCAAAAATCAAATCAAATAATTCCTTTTTGATGCCGCGCCCATTGTCCTCAACACTTACCCGCAATGATTGGGCAATGACTTGGATATTGATGACGATTTTGCCGCCTTCGGGTGGGCAAAATTTGATGGCATTGCTCAATAAATTAATCATTACTTGCATTAGGCGGTCTTTATCGCCCTTAATTTCGGGCAGGTTGGGCGCAAACTGACGTATCAGCTCAATGTTGCGGTCTTGGAGCATCTGCCGCATTGCTTGCACCGATTCTGAGGCTATTTCATTGATACTCAATAGATTAAAATTCATTTTTTGCTTACCGGACTCAAACTTTTCCAACTCCAGCACCTGATTGATGAGGCGTTCCATTCGGTTGGTTTCTTTGATGATGGTGTTCAAAAATTCTTGTTTTTCTGCATTTGACAAGTCGGGATTATCAAACAAAATTTCCGAAAAAGCGCGAATAGAGGTAATCGGCGTGCGCATTTCGTGCGTTACGGTGGAGATAAACTCATTTTTGAGTTCATCGGCGCGTTTGAGCTGGCGATTGGTCGATTTGAGTTCTTCACTGATAATCTCAAGTTCTTGGGTTTGCTTGTTGAGGAGTTTGTTCAAAGTCATTAGCTCTTGCGACTCTCGAAAAATCTCGTACACATCGCGTCTCGTAATGGCATCTTCTTCAAAGCTCGAGGCGATCATCTTGCGCGCCGACACCGTACCAATGACTCCGGCGAGGTTTTTTTCGGCATAGTTGATGAGGTTAGCATTGGCACGGGTCATACCGCGCCAATCTTCTTTAAATTTGTCGGTGTATTCGTCCAATAGTTTTAGAGTGCGTTCTTCGCCCAAAAAATCGCCCAACAATTCAATCAAGTCTGACATTGGGGCTTTGCCCTTCCAGACCACGGCACTTTCATAGCTTTTGTCATAGTCAAAAATATCCACAAATATCTCGGCGTGGTTGCGCTCCACCGAGGTTTGTTTAAAGGTAATAGAACAAGCCATATAAGCCAAAGTATTGAGCATCAGGCACCAAAAAGTAGCCCCAGCCACGCCATCAAGCACATTTAACCCCAAAAACGGATAGGGTTTTAGCCACTCAAAACTACCCCAATCGGCTTGTAACCAAGTTTTAGACAACCAACCGGCATTGACCAAGCTGGGCGTAACCAATAAATACATCCAAAGCAAAAAGCCCAAACTAATGCCTACCCAAGCTCCTATTTTGTTGCCACGTTTCCAATAAATACCCCCAATGACTGCCGGAGCAAACTGAGCTACTGCGCCAAACGAAATCAGACCAATGGATACAAGTGCTTCGTGGTGAGCCAACAACCGAAAATAAATGTAACCGCCCAACAAAATCAGACCAATGCTTACCCGCCGCGTAAAAATGAGCATTTGCGCAAGGTTTTTTTGATTCCAATTTTGAAAAAACGGCAAACTCAACCACAAAGGCATTACCATATTGTTGCTAATCATCACATTGAGTGCCATCAACGCCACAATAATCATACTCGTACCCGCCGAAAGACCACCCAAATACACCAACAAAGCAAAACCGTTTTGCCCCAAATGCAGAGGGATGTGCAACAAATACATATCGGCATTGACTACATCGCCCAACAACAAACGCCCCCCCAAAGCCACCGGCAAGACCAAAATATTAATCAACCACAAGTACAAAGGGAACAGCCAAGTAGCTTTTTTCAAATGTTTTTCGTTGATATTTTCTACCACCGCCATTTGAAATACTCTGGGCAAAAACAACAAAGCAAAAGCCGATAAAATTGATAAAAAAAACCAATTGGTCAGCCCAAATTGCGGTTCTAAAATCAATAACTTCCGTAGCGAGGCTTGGGTATATGTTTGCTGAAAAATATCCGCCCACCCATCAAACGCAAAATAAATTACAAACAAGCCACCCAATACAAAAAAAATCAATTTCAAAACCGACTCTACCACAATCACCGCCACCATACCCTCGTGACGGTCGGTAGCCGCCAACTGATGTGTACCAAACCAAATATTAAAAACCAACAGAGTTAAAGTCAAATAAAATGCTGTATCCGCAAAAAACGGTAACTTAGCCTCGCCGTGAGGGTCGTTTTGGGTAAGAATCAAAAAACTCTCCGATAAAGCCTTTAGTTGCAGAGCCAAATAAGGCAAAATTGCCAAAATACAAATCAAAGTTACCAAAATCCCCAGACTCATACTCTTGCCATAGCGCGACGAGATAAAATCGGCAATCGTTGCCAAATGCTTCACTCGGCAAATCCGCACAATTTTGCGCATCACCACCCACCACAAAGGCATCACCAAAGCCGGACCTGTATAAGTGGTCAAAAAAGCCATTCCGCTTTGGCTTGCCAAACCCACACTGCCGTAGTATGTCCAAGCCGTGCAAAACACCGCCAGCGACAGCGAATACGCGTAAGGATTATTGATGAGGCTTTTGCCGATTTTGGCGCGATAATCGCCCCAGTAGGCTATGCCAAACAAAACCCCCAAATAAATCGCCGAAGTCAAAATAACCAACCAAGCCGACATACTTTCATTTTTTATTTTTTTGTAGAAATTGTTTGGGTGCCTAACCGGCTGTCGTGTATAGAGCCTCCACCTTTGGCAGACTCTATCCGGCGCACAACTCTGTAAGGTAGTTATGAATTTCAACTAATTGCTTGACTTTCAAGCCCTTAATTCCCAACTAGAAACTATTCACTTGCGTTTTTTCTTTTTTTTGGCATCTTTGCGATAAGGAAAATACAACAAAGCCTTGCGAATAAAACTCTCGGCATTTTGCTCCACGGTTTGCTTTTGTTCTTTGGCAGTCAAATCCCCATAATTATTCAGAGAAATCTGCCAAATTTTATCTCCGGTTTGGGCTTCAAAGAGATAAAAATACACATTTACATTTTCATACACATAAGAATCCGTACCATAACGCCCGCCCCCCTTAAACACATCATCATACACTTCAACCGCCCCAGTCAATAAAGCATCGACTTGCAAACTATCCGCCACTCGGGCAAAATAGGCAGTCGTCAAAGTATCGTGATATACATACCCGAGGCTTTGGAGGACTTGATTGGTGTGGGTTAGGTCTTGAGTAGTAATGGAGTAATTTGCCCGATTTTCAATCACCAAATAATAGCTTAAGTTTTGCATCATAGTTCCTTTCTCGCGCGACATCAACCGGATAGCCGCCTCGTCGGGGCTAACTCCGGCTATTTTGAACCCAAAGGGCAAAATAGCAATTTTTTGATGATTTACAATTTTTTCCATCAACAAAGGATGTTCATAATCCTGCGCTTGACTGGGGCTAAACCCTGCAAACAAGCAAACAAAGCAAATAAAATACAACCATTTCATAAAGGTCTAAAACTTGATTAGATTTTGAGGACTAAGAAAAAAGATTTGAGTTTGAATGTTCTAATTAATTGATAATCTATGTATTGCATTAATAATTTTTGCCCCATAAGGTATTATCTTAAAAACCAAATTTTTGGGTATCATTTTTCCAAGAATTATGTTTTAGAGCAATATTTTCCTAATTTAACGTGAATATTTTGAAATATATTAAAAAAGTACAAAAAATTAAAGTTTTAAAAAATAACCCAAAATCTCCCCAAGCCGTCATCCTGCGTGGA
>JALONJ010000103.1 GCA_025455045.1 Microscillaceae bacterium
ATAGTGTAGGGTTGCTTGGTTTCGTTGTTTCTTTTTTATCAAGAAAAAAGAAAGTTGTAAAAAAAGTGTATTTATAATCACCTCATTATCAATTAGTTATAGAAAGCCTATTTTTAAATGTTCTAAAAAATCAAACATTCGTTTAAAATTTCTACAGTGGGAATTGCTGCAGCAATTACCTCAGTTATCTACTAATCTTTGAGTAGGGCTTGCACTCGAGCATAATCAGCCGGCGTATCTATGTCCCAAGCCCCTTCGGCAAAATCAATAGCAATGCTATGGGCAAGGTATTTTTGTATCACTTTGCGCGCGCCTGCTTCGCCATTCAAATTCAATAAATCTTCAAAAATCGATTTGCTAAACAAAGCCGGAACGCCCAGTGTATCATTGTATTGGCTGGCTACGATATGCTTGCTTGGCTGGAGGCTAAACTGCGCAATCAATCTATCTAAAATCGAGGCTTGGAGCAGGGGTTGGTCTATCAAAATAATGATAACTGCCTCTAAATCAGGCTCTTGGGTAAGCAAAAAACTTAACCCGCAATGGATCGAGCTTGCCATTCCACTTTGCCAATCGGCATTGAAAGTGCAATGTATGGGCAAATCTTGGACTTCGGCGGTGATTTTTTCGGCATTGGCTCCCAACACCAAAACATTGGGTAGAAGTTTATATTGTACTTTGGCAAGGGTCTTGACGGCGCGCCTGACCAAAGATTCCCCATTAATTTGCAGGAGTTGTTTGGGTTCGCCCATTCGCGTTGAAGCTCCTGCCGAGAGTATGACCGTACCAATTTTCACAGAAAATATTTTTTTTGTAAAGTATTGACTATCAGTTGATTATGTGATTATACAACAAGTATAAATACTACTATACAATTCTATTTTCGCGCAAAGACGCTAAGACGCAAAGTGCTGATAATCAATGACTTAGTTTCCTTAGCTTCTTAGTGGTTAAAAAAATGCACAGTAGTATTCAAGTATATTATCAACTTAGTAACGATTAAAAAATAACTTAGGAATTTAATTTTATAAATATCTGATAATCAAGCTTTTAATTAGCACACCTGCCCTGTAAGGGTCTGTCTTTAGCACATTTTATAATTAGCTCATTACTTATTCTTTTTCTACATAATTGGGGTCAATTCGGAGCTTGGTTTGATAAATCACTTCTTTCAAAACCTCCAGCATTGCCAATAGGGAGTTGGCGGTTTTGTCTTTGAGTAGTACAATAGTTTCTCCGTCAATGTCTTTGTCCTTGTCTTGGTCTTGAGCTTTCATATTAGTGAGGTGAATTGTAGCCGACTCGAGGCGGATTTTGTCTTGGTTTAAAATTTTGCGGGCGATTTGTTTTACCAAGCCTTTGCCTTGAATGGTTTGGTCGGAAGCAGTTTCGGTGGCGTGCAAAATAAACCAAGTGTTTTCGCTTGGATTGACCAAAGCCGGATTAGCAAGTTTGACTTCTTTCAAAAAATCGTCTTTTACTTGGGCATTTTTGGTAAAGTAAACCAGATTGCCTCGGCGAAGGACATAGATTTCGCCAAAGAAAAATTGATGGTCTTTGCGATCTTCCAAAATACCGGTTTTGTGCAAAACACTAATGAGCGAGTCATAAATCACCGGATTTTTGATACCCATACCAATTACCAAATCCGATTCACGTTTTTTTACAGGGGGTGGCACACTATCCGAAGCGGTGAGGATGCGGGGTTCGTTTTTGAGGTCTTTCCACATCAAAAGCATATCACCGCGAATCATCTCGACGAAGTCATCAAATGTAAGGGTAATGGATTTGACCATATTTTCAGCTTTTTCAGTCCACTCAATGTCTTTCAAAAATTGACGTAAGCCTACCGGGTTGATACCTACCGCCGACAATACCATTGGATTGCGCAGGGGGGCATTTTGTAGAAGTTCTTTGTTGACTTTGCCCGAGAGTAGATTTTGATAGGATTTGTAAAAACTGGGACTGGTAAAATATTCGGTCTTGACCGAAATTTTGCCTTCATCAAAATTTGCTAAAAAGTGTAGATAATTTTGACTTAAATCGAGATTTTTGATATATTTTTTGAATAAATCAATGTCTTTGATGCCATTGATATTGAGCCAAAGGGCAAAGTCTTGATCATTTTGCAGGGATTGGCGGAAGTTTGCATTGGTAGTATATAAAGACTCGTTGGATTTTTGATTGACCAACCGAAAAAATTGCTCTTTCAGTTTTTCGTCATTTTCTACTTGCCGTCCATTGATGATGAGGAGGGTGTTTTTTGACCAAGCCAAAATATTGCGGTTTCGCAGAATATATTTATAATTGTTGTATTTATAAATCTCAAGCGGAGTAGTGGTGGTGTTGCGAAGATAGCGTTCGAGATTTTTTTGACTGCGAATGGCAACACAAAAAGCCAGATAGTTTTTTTCTTTTTTGAAAATATCCCCAAATACATACGCCTTACCACTGCCCAAAAAACCCATCGGAGTAGAGGTAGAATCGCGGGCAAACTCTATTTGCAACTCGTCTTTGAGCAAGTCGCGCCATTCGGGAACTTGATAGGTAGCACGCAAAACATTGGCACGAGAAGCAAAAAAAGCATCTTTGGGAATAATATGGCTGGAAATAGAAACGCCTTTAAAACAACTGCTGAGGCTGAGAACCAATCCCCAACTCAACAAGTGTAATAATTGGCTTTTGAAATGTTTTGAATAGCGTGTAATCATAATCCCGAAGTATTGACAATCTAGACAACAAAGTTAAGGAAAAACTTTGGCGCAAATAGGATTTTTTTTAGAAATTTTCGGGTCACGTTGGTGAAAAAAACAATTGTAATGTTTTTAAGAAAATAATATTGGGTAAGTTGTTGATAATCAGGTAATTACTTACAAATACGGAAATCTCAAAAAATTGATAATTTAGCCTCTACAAGCGATTGATACACCGCTAAAATTGACTTTTGAAGACTTAAATTAGCCATTTTAAAAATTTGATTTTACCACAAAGCTCACCAAGAAATACCCACAGAGGTTCACAAAGTAAATGGCTTGGTGTTCTTTGTGTGAACTTAGTGATCTTTGTGATAAAAGAAAAATACGATCAATAACTGAAAATCTACCAGAGGCGGACACGGTCAGTGAATTATAATACTTTTCTGTAGTTGTCAGCAATTATAAATAACAATAGTTCGGACAGTTTCTAGTTTCTAGTTTCTAGTTCTGAATTATTTACTAAGTGTCTGATAATCAGCTAGTTAAATAAAATATTTGGTTCTTCACCACTTTTCAGGAAAATTGTAATGCAGGCTGTCTAGCCCGCCTGCGTAAATGAGTTTAGGCTTAGAATAAAGCCAAAACTTCCTCAAAATGGGTAAAGAACCAAATATTTAAAATAGCATAACTATCTGATAATCAATTACTTATAAAATATATCCGAAGTATTGAATAAAAAACCGACTGATAATCTCGAGTCAATTATCAGCCGGTTTTGATTTGATTTTTGATAGTGTTTTTTATAAAATATTGATTATCAATGAATTATGTGATTTTTGATTCTTCAATGGCTTAGGAACAAGAAAAAAAGGTTCAATCGTTAATTTGGGGATTGAGACCAAACCCTAAGGGTTTTTAAAACCCTTAGAGTTTAAATGATCTTGAAAAATTACTATGAATTAACCAAATTAACGATAGAGCCGAAAAAAATAATGTAAATAATATTTTTTGGTAACATATTGATTTTCAGGTAATTACAAAATTATTCATTTTACATTATTCACTATTCATTCCTTAATTGTCTCTTTTCTCGAGCCATTTGATAATGGTAGGGCTGAGTTCTTTTTGCGAGCGCGCGCCGGTAAATACGCCAATGTGTCCACCCGGAAACTCATACAATTCTTTATCTTTCGAGCCTATCAAATCATTGAAAGGCTTGGTAGAGCTAGGTGGTACTAAATGGTCTTCGGAGGCATAAATCGTAAGCACGGGCATTGTAATGTTTTTGAGATTGACGGTATGTTCACCAATCTTGAGTGTGCCAAGAGCCAATTTATTTTGTTGATAAAGGTCTTTGACAAATTGACGATAGGTTTCACCGGCTTGGTCGGGTAGGTCGTTAATCCATTTTTCCATTCGCATAAAATTGCTCAACTTGTCCTCATCATCTAACATTCCAAACAAATTACGCTGTTTGCGTACTTTGAGCATTGGTTTGAGCATCTGAAAGCCAAAATCGAGAAATGTACCCGGCACCAAACCGCCAAAGCTATCTACTACAGTATCAATATCCAAAGACTCTGACCAACGAAACAATAAACCATCTTTGATAGAAAAATCGATGGGTGTAACCAAAGTAATCAGATTTTTGATTTTTTCGGGGTGGATAGCGGTATAAATTGCCGAAAATGTGCCGCCTTGGCATACCCCTAGCAGATTAACTTTGTCAATTTTTTGGGACTCCCGCACAAAATCAATTGCCCCATCAATGTAATAATTGATGTAGTCGTCCATAGTGAGGTAGCGGTCGTTGCGCGTGGGGTAGCCCGTATCAATGATATAAATATCCAAACCCAAGGAAAGCAATTTGCGAATCAAACTACGGTCGGGTTGCAAGTCCATCATATAAAACCGATTGATGAGTGCGTAGGAAATGACCAAAGGAGTTTTGATAGTTGCTGGAGTTTCGCGCCGGTAGTGATAGAGTTTTACTTTATCGCATTGCCAGACTTGTTCTTTTTCGGCGGTACCAATTTCAATTTCATCGATGCTATGAAAAACTTCGGCACCTTTGAATAATTTTTGCTGGGTTTCGGTCATTTTGTTTACGAGGTCAATCAGGGGATTATTCATAGATTTGCGATTTAATTAGTTTGACAAGGTTTTTATTTTTTCAACTTGAGGTGGGGCAAGCCCAAAGGCTTGTTTTCTGGGGTTTGTTACAATTTTGGTCTATTTTAATGAAATAATACAAGTTGGGGGCTTGTTTCAAGATATTGCTGAAATATTTATGACTTTTACACAAGGTGCTAATATGCAAAATATTGATAATCAATTAGTTGTGTTTTTAAAATTAAGATTTACACAAAAATATTTACTTGATTAATTTGGATAAATACAATTACTTGATAATTTTCCAGAGGCAGATGCAGTCAGTTATTTAAATCTTATAAGGTTCTCAAAACCTTATAAGATTTGTTTAAACTATTATTGAAAATAATCACTCACTAGCTTTCTTAGTCTTAGTACTTGTTTTTTTGGGAGTAGTAGGCTTTTCTACTTTTTCAGTCACCTTTACTGCTTTTTGCGTGGGCATTGCTACGGGCTTTACTTCGTGATTCAGTTTGTTTTTGTGTTCGTCGAGTTCTTTGAGCTTACCTTCCAAATGCCGGATTTTGGTACGCAAATCATAAATAGTAGCATTTACTTCGTCCATTTCGGAGCGCGGCACCAAAGGCACGGCGGCGAGCATTTGCTCCATTTGTTTGTCGAGTTTTGCTTTGAGTTCGAGGGCGAGGCGGGTAAGGTCGCCCAATGCTTTGACAAAAGTTTCGCTGGCAAAGAGCGCAATCATATCGCTTTCCATTACTTCTACCCATATAGAGAAGAAGTGGTCAAAACTTATCATTTCCGATTTTTCTTGGGCTTGTTTCATCACCTCGCGTACCGATTTTTCCATCGCGTGTTGCCCGGTGGCGTACACGATGTTTTGCATTTCGGTAGCTTTGATGTAATATTTTGCCAAAAGTTCTTGGACTTGAACCACTACCCCGGCTATGTCTTTTTCGCGCCCCGCCGGAATCATCGTAAAATATGGGTTGATGATTTTTTGGAAATGGTCATTCAATTGTCCGGTTACTTGGGCAAGCGAACCTAAGTTTTTGTCAAAAATGCCGTGAGGGAGGAGTTTCTGGACTTGATTGAGCGAGTCGCCAAAAAAGCCTTTCATTCCACCCATTGACTCAAGCATAATTTCGTTGTATTTTTTGATTTGCTCCAAGAAATTTTGCGATTTTTCGGGAGTCATAAATTGAAATACATTGTCCATTACTTCCCGATAGCGGTCCATATCCATCACCTTGTTGAGCGAGTCCAAGCCGATGGTATTGCTTTGGGTGAGTTTGTAAACGGGTTGCCACAACTCAAACATTTTCATATAAGTTTGAGTATTTTTTATCAAATGACTAAAACTATTGTTTTGAAAAGGATTTTGCAAAAAAGGCATTTCCAAAGGCTTGCCAATGTTGTTGAAAAATTGGGAATAAACCTTCGTCCAGTCCCCGTAGAGCTTGTCGAGGTGGTCTATGCGGTCGGTAAAATTGTCGCTCATTCCGGCTTGCGGATTGGTGAGCATACCCAGCCATTTTTGCCCGAGCTTGAGCTGGCTATCCATCCATTCACGGATAAAATCACCGGCTTTTTCTTTGCCGACTTTTTCTTGAAGATTGCCCATCATTGAATCAACCAGACTTTTTTGTTTCTCGAGCAAATTGTTGTATAAATCGACTGATTTTTCGACAATTTCGTTTTTACCGAGTGATTCTTGGAACTTCTTAGAGCTGTCCATCAAATTGCCCACAATTTTTGATTGGGTGTTCATCCAAGCGTCAAAAAAATTTTTGGTGCTATCCATAATATACGTAGTAAGGTATTTTTGGTACAAAATTAAGAAAAGTATTGATAACCAAACAAAATTTTTGAATAAAAATGTTCCTTTTTTTTAAAAAAAACCCTTATTTTTTCTTTACTTTAACGTTTGCAGAAAAAAACTTGGATTTTTCGAAGTTAAATTAATATTAATTTCATTTTTGTACTTTACCAATATTTTATAGCCTATCAATTGGTTATTTTCAAGCTAATTCGGCTTTGATTTTGTTCTTAAGTAGCTTCTTGCGCGCGCTTTTGGTGAAGTAATATGAATAGGGGCAGTTTTTATTCAAATTTTTGGATCTCAGTCAGCCAATTGCTTAGGTCGGGATAATCAGCCAAAACTTTTATAACCTCGTTTTTCTTATCTTCAAAAGCCTGTTTTTTAGTTTTTTTGGAAAACCAAGCATTTTTATAATTGCTTTGTAATTTCTCGAGTAAATCAAAACTGACTTCGGCGTATTTTTCGGCGGTTTCGGGCAAACCGGCTTTCATAATGGCATACATATCTTCCAAACTTTTGCCCGACTCAAAATCTACTACTTGTGCCAAAGTTTGGCTAAAATCCAAATCCTTGATTTCTTCCTCTTCTTCGGCATATTTGGCTAGGGTTTCTTCTTCGGTTTGTAGTTCTAAGTTAATCCCCTGATTATCAGCCGCTTGCAATAATTGACTGATTTCATCGTACAACTCAGCATCTTGAATAGTGGGCAATGAATGTTGGAGATAATAAATCGTAACGCCAATGTATTCGTATTCTTCATTTGCCAGCATTTTTTGGAGGGCAATTTTGTGCAAATCAATGGCTATTTTCGACTCACCCTCGACTTCTTCAATCGAGCCTAAGTGGTAATAATCGCTTCCCAATCCGTAGCCAATCGCTTCGGCTTCTTTGATTTGGCGGGCTTCATCAAACTTTTGTTGGGCATTGGTGTAATCTTGTTCTCGATAGTACCACAAGCCCAAATTGTGCAAGCCAAAAGCCCGCGCCGGAGCAAAATCAGGGTTTTGGAGAAGTTTTTCATAATAAATTTTTTGATTGCTGGTAGCCATTCCTTCGTTTACCAACACACGCAAATTATGAAAATTTTTGCCCAACTCCTCATAATTCAAATGTTTACAGTTCCAAGCAATGGATTGCTCAAAATAAGGCAAAGCCGTTTGAAAATCTTTTTGCTGGGTAAACAAAGCCCCCAACAAGTTGTAGCTACTCCCTAACTCGGTAAGTTGCTGATTATCAGTAAAATAGCTGATTGCTTGTTCATAATTTTCTTCGGCGAGTTTGAACTTGCCGCCACGAAAATACAAATTACCCAATTGATGATATGCCTTGCCCACAAAATCGGCTTCGCCCCATTCAATTATCTTTTGAAAATTAACCTTTGCCAAGTCATACTTAGCTTGCTCGAGGTAGGCTTTGCCTAGCTCGAGGGCAATCTCGGTCATTTCACGATTTTTTTCCCAAGTTTGCCCTAGTTCGGCGAGTTGATTTTCCAAGTCTTGGATTTCGGTCTCGGTCTTTTTTTGGTTCATTGTATTTTTGGGTTTATTCTTTGGTTTGTAATTGCTAATCTTGATTTTTTTTATAACTAATTGATAATCAGATAGTTGCCAATTTAAAAACGCACTATTTTTATACTACTGTACAATTCTATTTTCGCGCAAAGACGCTAAGACGCAAAGCACTGATAATCAATGACTTAGCTTCTTTAGTTGAATCTTTGCTACTTTTCAGGAATTGCCTTTGGCAATTCCATTGAATTCTGAAAAGCTCTCGCTTTTCAGTGATTCTGACCCGCCAAAGGCGCGGGAAGAATCCAAAGTGTTGATTATCAAGAGTTTCAGATTCTTCGGAGCTTCGCTCGGTAATTTCACCAAGCGATAGCTTGGTTCATTAATGTTCAGAATCACTGAAATTGATAAATTTCAGAAAAAGATTCTCATTCCTGAAAAGTGGTGAAGAACCGTATTGTTAAGATAATAGGCTGATAATCAGCTATTTACTACCATTTCACCATTCCACCATTTCACCATTCCATCATTTCACCATCACACCATCATATTACTCCAATATCGCAAATTTATCCGCATCTAAATTAGCCGGAAATTTTTGTCGATACTCAAGCAATTCATTTTTATTCAAAGTAATCGTAAAAATAGCTTCTTCATCGGCTTTTTGAAACAAATGCGTACCTTTAAAATCAATCACCGCCGAATCACCCGAATAATAAATGCCCTTTCCATCGGTGCCTACGCGGTTTACCCCCACACAATAGCTGAGATTCTCGATAGCGCGAGCTTGCAAAAGCGTGCGCCAAGCCACGTTGCGAGCTTGAGGCCAGTTGGCAACATAAACCAGCATATCATATTCTAAATTTAGATTTCGACTCCACACCGGAAACCGCAAGTCGTAGCATATCAGGGGGCAAATTCGCCAGTTTTTGAGGTTTTGGATTATCTTTTTTGTGCCGCCGGTGTAAGTTTGATGTTCTTCTGCCATTCGAAACAAGTGCCGTTTGTCATAGTGGGCAAACTCACCATTGGGTTGCATCCACACCAAACGATTGAAATATTGACCGTTTTCCTGCACAATATAACTGCCCATTATCACGGCATTGGTTTGTGCAGCCATTTGTTTGAGCCATTTGAAGGTGTGTAAATTCATTGGCTCGGCAAGTTCGGAGGCTTGCATTGTGAAGCCGGTCGTAAACATTTCGGGCAAAATAATCAAGTCGGTAGATTGTCCGATTTGCCAAATTTTTTCTTCCAACATTGCGCGATTGGCAGCGGCATCTTGCCAATGTAAACTGGTTTGAATAAGGGTAAGGGTCAGTATATCAGTCATTTATATCTATTTTTTTTAGGCTTAATACAAGTGTTTTTTTACTAATAAGTACCAAAGTAAAATTGGTTTAGACAAATCTTCTAAGATTTAAATAACTGATTATCAAGCATTTATACTTATAAAGAATAATTTAGACTAACTACACAAAAGTACTTATCATACAAATTTTAGGTCGAGAAAAGTAAATCGCTGATATTCAATACTTTGCGCCTTGGCGGCTTTTCCTAAAAATCATCAAAGTATAGTAGTGTTTATCTTTTTAGAAATAAAGAAATATATAATTACTTGATTATCAGTGTATTATCAAATTGTTTTTTTTGATTATTAAGTACTTGTCCATATTTAGTTTGCATTAAAGGGGCTAAAATTGATGCGTAAATGATTGTCTATTTCGCTCATTTGGGGCTTTACAGCCTCAAATAATGTCTTTTTTGTGCAGTAATCTTCGGGCTTAATCCATTGGGTTTTTAGCATTTGCCACATTGTTTTAGATTTAAAATATCATAACTATCTGATAATCAATTACTTATAAAAACCGTCCGAAGTATTGAAAATGGCATTGATTGGTGCGGCTGATAAGCCCCAAAATATTCATTTTGTAAGCGAAATTTGCATAAGCAAAGATAAGTATGTTTCGATATTTTGAAAAGTTTATTTTTATACGTGCCTGATTATCAATTACTTACATTATTTCTTTCAAAAACTACAGTTTTTATTATTTTTTATAAATACCTGATTTTCAGGCACTTAGCTATATTCCAAGCCTAGCACAGACAGGTGAATCCACAACGTCAAATTTTGTTAAGCAAACAAGATTTACAGAAACTGATTTTAATACAACAAACTCACAATTGACAAACCGACAAAGCAATTATGCTCAAATATTTCAAAAAAATGATTTTTTAAAAAATTTGTTGTTTGATTTGCAGGCTTAAATCTCAAATTTCAACTCAAAATCTAATCATCAAACGTGAAAATAATCATTATCAACGGACCCAATTTGAATCTTTTGGGCAAGCGCGAACCCGAAATTTATGGTTCACAAACTTTTTTGGATTATTTTGCAACTTTACAAGCCAAGTTTTCGGATATTGAATTGCATTATTTTCAATCCAACCACGAAGGCGAGTTATTGGACAAACTTCACGAAATCGGCTTCAGCTTTTCGGGCATTGTCCTCAATGCCGGAGCTTATACCCACACTTCCATTGCATTGCGCGATGCCATTGCCGCCATTACTACGCCGGTAGTAGAAGTGCATATTTCGAATATATATGCCCGTGAGGAGTTTCGCCACCACAGTTACCTTACTGCCAAATGTGCCGGTATTATTTCGGGTTTGGGTTTGAAAGGGTATGAATTAGCAATTCAATATTTCAAACTTGATTTGTTTTTGAATAATCCTCAATAGTAGCTATTTCACAAGTATTTATGGTCTGTTAAACTCTTTTTTTACCTTCTTGTCATCGGATAGAATGAAATGTTTGCTCGATAAAATACTCATTTTTGCTACTATTTTAGCCATTTGCCCTTTTGTGGGCTTGGCTTTTTATAATCAACCTTTTTTTGATGATTTTGTGTATGGTCGTTTGGCAAGTACGCTAAGTTTGGGAGATTTTTTCGGTTCGTTTTACTACCAACATACCGGACGCTATACATTGGTCATATTGTCATATTTTATCAATCCTTTGAAATACCATTGGTTGGAGGGTATCAAATTATCGCCTTTGGTATTGCTTTGCATATATAGTTTGGTACAGTTTTACTTACTGTTTGTTTTGTTGGGAATCAAACAAATCAAACAAGTGTGGTATTATAATTTGATACTAATTGCATTTTTTTTGCATAGTATGCCTAATTTAAACGAGTTTGTGTATTGGTTTAGTGGGGCTTGGGCATATTTTTTTCCAATGATTTTGATATTTTTATTTTATGCTCGGTTGGTTAAAATCCAACAATTTTCCTTTAAGTGGTGGGATTTTTGGTTTTTGGTTTTTTTGAGTTTTATTATTGTAGGTACTACCGAACTGGCAGTATTGTTTCATTTGTTTTTGCTGTTTTGCCTGCATATTTATTATTTTTTAAAAGAAAAAAAATACTTTCAACCCATCACTTACTTGTTTTTGGGAAGTTTATTGCTTTTTAGCTGGGTCTTGCTCATTCCGGGTCAAACTGTACGCTATCAAGGTATGCAACTGGGAGCAATGACCAACCCCGACCTCTGGGCAAACTTCCACTGGGGAAAATCGCTCATTTTATCGGCTTATTTTTTGGTTTCCGACTTGGGCAATTGGCTCAACAATGGATTACTTGTATTGTTGAGTATCTTACTCTTGCCGGTATTTCAAAAAATTGAAAATCGTTGGCAATTAAAAGAAAATACACCTTATATTTATCTGATACTTTTTGGCTTAGGAAGCCTGATTCTATTGTGGATATTTAAAATTATTCTTCTCAAAATCAATCTATTAAGTGGGCGACATTACACCCAAACCTATTTTATTTTTATTTGCCTCTGGCTGACGAATATTCAATTGTGGGTAAGTCATTTGAACCGCTATTTTGAAATAAATGTATCGGTAAGCTTTTTGCATTTTGTCAAATTTTGGCTGGTAATTGTCCTGATTTTCCCTTCTAGCGGCAATATCAATAATGCTTATTATGAATTGGTTTTTGTTGCTCCTTTGCACGAGGAGTTTTTTCAAGCCCGCCAAAAAATGATAGAAAATCAAAAGAAAAACGGTAAACAAGACCTCATTTTGCCCGCTATAAAGCCCGTACAGATGGCTAAATTTTTATTTATGAACGATATCAACCAAGACACCACCTATCATATCAATCGTGGAATGGCAAAGTATTATCAAGTCAAAACAATTCGTACTCATTAAAATCTAAACAACGTTTGCATCTAAGGTTGCTATTAAAATCATAAACACTTGATAATCAATAAGTTAAATCAATCATTTTTCTTAAAATATCGTAATAAAATTCATTTTTGATAATATCCAAAAAATGATGCAAATACCAAAAAAATTATTTAGCGATAAAATATTACATCACTCAACTTTTCAAGGCTTTTTTTCGTTATTTTAGCTGACAAATAGCCCAATTAGATTTTAATTTAAGGCTCACCGCAATATTTAATGATTACCAAAATTTTGAATGAATTAGGCAAACCCAAAGTTTTGTTGGGTATTACCCTAATTTTTTTTGTAATAGCCGCTTATTTTTCTCTCACTTTTCGTTACCTGCACGATTATGCTTTGTATGTAAAGCAATGGGAGTTATTTTTAAGCACCGGGCATCCCTACCTCACGCCCAAAGGCACGTTCAATGGCAACGGCTATGGTCCTTTGTATATACCGCTTGCTTATCTGTATAGCTGGCATACCCATTTGCCTCGCTTGCTTTTCACTATTTTATGGTTTGTAACCGCCGGGTTTTTAGTTTATAAAGCCTATCAAGCTCCTTATTTGGATATAAAAAGGCGTTTATTGATTTGGGCTTTTTTATTTATCAATCCATTTTTCTTCAGTTTTTATATTTTTTATGGCAATAATGAAATCGTGGTTGCCTTTTTTTTGGTATTAGGCATTCATTTTTTGCACAAACAACAAGAGATTCAATCGGGTCTAATGTTTGGCTTAGGCACTTTGTTTAAGTTTATTCCGATTTTTATCATTCCTTTTCTATTTTTTGGAGAGCGTAAGATTCGGGCTTTGTATTTTATTTGGTTTGTGTTGGTATTTGCCATCGGTTACGAAATCAGTTGGTTGTTGTGGGAGCAAGAGATTTTAGAGCCTTTTATTTTCGGAACTGCCCGCCCCCCCAAGTTTATGTCTATCTTTCGACATTTGGAGAGCGATTATTCCTTATTGAGAGTATTTGTCGATAATCCGCAAATTGCCCAGTGGAGTTTTCCACTGATGTTGTTAGTTTTATTTGGCTTGTTTATTTTTCATTTGCGCTATCGAATGAGTGCCTTGGTCGCTTCCATCTGTGTTCTTACAATATGTTATATGTTTTACAAAGTAAACCATTTGCAATTCCACACCAATGTATTGGTATTGTATGTATATTGGTATATTGTTGATTATCAGCAGATTAAGAGAGTAAGAATCGACCTTGCGCCTATTTATTGGTATGCCGGTATCGTCTCAGTGATGCAATTACTTTATGTGTATCTACGCTATATGGACATCAATTTTGATGCTTTGCGTGATATTGCCGGTTTGCCTTTTTTTATGGTTTGTTGTTGGTCGGTTTGGATGTTTTTGGATTATACCCTCAAAACTCACCGCAAGCCCCCCTTGCATATTGTCAAGACTCCTCCTTTGGCCCAATATGTCAAAATCACCCAAAATCTTAATTAATAACTGGGATTACGCAGTCTCAAAATTTGGAAAATTGATATTTTGTAACCACCACGATAAATGAAAAAGAAGTTCTCTGACCTTCTAACCGCCTCAAGCGGTTTGTCGCGTGGTGGGCTGTAGCTTAGAGACAGGCTAAGAATGTAAGTAGTTGATAATCAAATAGTTAAAGAAAATAAACTCGAAACTATTTTTGAGTTTATTTTTTTGTTTTGATAGTAGTGGGTAAGTGATTATTACAAAAAATTTGCAGAAATCAATAAATGTATAGTTCTTTGACTAGAAATAGGTTAAGGTTTTCAATTAGTTAAAATTGGGAGTAGTCGGTGAATGCAGAAAAATATGCTTACAATAGTGAGCCGGATGGCTTGTTGTATGTTTTCTTTAGTTTAGGCAAAAAGGGGATTATTCCTAAAGTAACGTGAATATTTTGAAATATATTAAAAAAGTACAAAAAATTAAATTTTTAAAAAAGCAATCCAAAATCCCCCAAGTCGTCATCCTGCGTGGAACTTT
>JALONJ010000534.1 GCA_025455045.1 Microscillaceae bacterium
TTGCTTGGTAATGTTCAGAATCACTGAAAAGCGAGAGCTTTTCAGAATTCAATGGAATTCCCAAAGGCAATTCCTGAAAAGTGGTGAAGAACCATAATTAATTATTAAATAACTGATAATCAATGAGTTATAGATAAATTGTATCGCCAATCATTTTTTGTTTTTGTTGGAAAAACCACTCAAATTATATATCATTGTAAACTAAATCACCTTATAACATATACCTAATGCTGAAGGAAACAGTCAAAATTGCCAACCTTGCGCAAGTTCGAGAGTTTGGAAATATCGAGTTTTTGGCAAAACAAATGGTCGAGGGCTTCATTACCGGTTTGCATCGCTCGCCATTTCACGGGTTTTCGGTAGAGTTTGCCGAGCATCGCCTCTACAATACCGGCGAAAGTACGCGGCATATTGATTGGAAAGTCTATGCCAAAACCGACCGGCTCTATACCAAACGCTACGAGGAAGAAACCAATTTGCGTTGTCAGTTATTGATTGATGTGTCTTCGTCTATGTACTACCCAACTGAAAATAATGGCAAAATCACATTTAGTATTCTGGCGGCGGCGGCAATTGCGTATATGTTGCAAAAACAAAAAGATGCGGTAAGCCTTTGTACTTTTTCGGACAAAATTGAAAATCATACTCAAACCAAGTCCACACCTTCGCATATTCATAAAATTTTTCTTGAGTTGGAACGACTACTTCACGAGCCGGAAAAAAAAATCAATCGCCAGACCTCCATTGCCAATACGATTCACGAAATAGCCGAAAAAATTCACCGCCGGTCTTTGGTAGTGGTTTTTAGCGATATGTTTGAGCGGGGAGAAGACACCGAAGCCATATTTTCGGCACTACAACATCTCAAGCACAACCAGCACGAGGTATTGTTGTTTCAGGTAACGGACAAAAAAACCGAACAAAACTTTGATTTTGAAGAACGCCCCCACGAATTTATTGATTTGGAAACCGGCGAAAAAGTGAAATTGCAACCTGCACAAATCCGCGAATTTTACCGCGAGCAAGTAGCCGAACACTACAAAGAACTTAAGCTCAAGTGCGGGCAATACAAAATTGATTTGATAGAAGTCGATATTCAAGCCGGATTTGACCAAATATTATATGCTTATTTGATAAAAAGAGACAAAATGAAGTAGTTATTAGGGGGTGCATTTCAAATTTACGTTTTAAGACCTCACCCCTGTCCTCTCCTCTGAGAGAGGGAATCTAAGGAATAAATTTGAAATGCACCCTTATTAGGGTATTTTGTATTTTATATTTTCAATCAAGGGCTTGTACTGAATTAGTTTATATTATATTTTACACAATTAATTCATTATCAGCACATTAGCACATTAACAAATTAGTGCATTTACTTATTCTCAAAACATTTAACTCAAAACAAATAAAATGGAAAATTATCGCCCAATCAATACCAAAGCGTGGAATCAAGGCTCGTTTTATCAATGGGCAGGTATTGAAATTATCGAAGCCCACGCGGGCGAAGTAAGGCTGGTATTACACGTCCAAGACCACCATCGGGGCGGTGGTGGTACGCAGGCTATCAACGGGGGCATTGTCGCCTATATGTTTGATGCCTTGTTGGGGACTTGCGCCGGCACGGTTTGGGACGAAAACACCATCGGACAAGTAACCATTACTCTCAATATCCAATACTTGGCAATGCTCCAAGCCGAAAAGCAAGTAGTAGGAGTAGCCCACGTTACCAAGCGAGGCAAGGCCACGGTATTTATGACCGGCGAAATTTATGATGAGCAAGGTGAAGTCTGTGCTTCGTGTACCGGCATTTATCGACTTAGGCAAAAAAAATAAACCCGACATTGTGCAAGGGGCTGATTTGTCAGTCAAAATTCTATACGAATATAACCAACTGATAATCAATTGTTTACTGCCATTTTATCATAAAACTGCATCACTATCCGTTTACTCATTCATTGTATCAGATGGACAAAAAGGAATTTTACGTAGAAAAATCATTGAAAATGTTTTTGAAGCACGGTATCAAAAGCGTAACCATCGGCGAAATAGCCACCCGCTTGAATATATCGACCAAAACGATTTATAAATTATTTATTGATAAAACCGGCTTGGTGAGAGAGTGCCTGATTTTGGATAATCATATCATTCACCAAACCTACGAGCAAATTTTGCAAAAAGAAAACGCACTTGCCGCGCTAATGCAATTTTATAATGAATTGGCAAATCGCATAGCCAGCGTAAATCCCAATTATTTTGCCGATTTGCAACGCTATTTCCCCGAAATATGGACAGAAATAGCGACTTACAGCACTACCCAACTCGATATATTGCTCAAAAGAGGGGTAGAATCGGGTATTTTTTTCAAAAATATTGATACTTTGATATGTGCCAAGTCTATCGGTTTGCTTATCAATGCCGTATTGCAAGATGATTACTTCTCGAGCCAACTCAAAGACCGGCGCAAGCTCACTGCCAATGTCTTGTACCCGTATATTCGTGGAATATGTACATCGCAGGGTTTGGAAGAAATCAAAAATAATTTTGCCAAAGGCGAAATTGTGTATTGAGCAATAGGCTTAAAAATAAATAACTACGCCGTTGTTTGTGTCCCCACCCACAAGCGACTACCACGCCGTTGTTTGTGTCCCCACAAGCGACTACCACGCCGTTGCTTGTGTTCCCATAAGTAAAAATCAAAATAATTTTAAAATATTAACCTTTTTAGTTTAAAAAATTAAGTATATTTGTAAAAAATAAACAGCAACAAAGGCTGGTATTGGGAAAACTCAAAAAACAAGATGAATAAAATTTAAAATTTAAGCATTTAATTATCTCATTATCAGATTATTATGTCATTTTATTCATATCTTAGCAAGCTTTTACAGTTCAATTTTTTACATCAACCCCCTAACTTGAGCGATATGAAAGCCCTTGATAAAACTGCCGTACTCATCGCCGCCGAAGACTTGATGAGCAAATTTGGCTCTACCACTACCTTAGATGTCAAAAATCGCTTGCGCAACAATGGCTATATGGCTGCCCAAGCCGAAGTTTCGCAATGGATGGACGTACTTGCCCGCGAAGAAAACTGGGCATTTAGTCAAAAAAACAATTTTCGGGTTTATCGCCCCGGACCCGATACCAACGATACTTTGAATCATTATTTAGAAAAAGACAATGATTTTTGGGAAATCAAAATCACCGGCAAAGCGCAAGTTGTATCTGAAGGTAAAAAAGGGACTGGTGGCGCATTTTTTCACAAAAATTTTACCAGCAATCGCCAAGCCATTCGCCACGCCAAAAATTTGCTTGCCGAAAAACAACAATTGGGTTTTGCAGAAGTAAAAGATACCCGACTGCCACTCGAGATTAGGGAAAAATTTGGCAAATACCTCCACCAAAAACCAATTCAATGTACTTTGGGATTTTTTAATGTGGAATGTATTGAGGAACAAGCTGCCGAAATCAATACCAATCAAGGTTTGATCAATGGTTCAATCCTGAAAGTGAAAAATGGCGGCTATCGTTTTACTTTTGTCGAGAATTTGGTGGCAGTTGCGGAGGTTTTTCGAGCCGATGAAATTGATTTTCTGAGCCTCAAAATCGAGCAATTGAAAACCACCGGCGAAAAAGTTACCACCCAAGCCAAAAACCAAGCTAATGACGAAGTATCTGATTATGAGGTAGTTAAGTTGGTGGGCGAGCAGTCTTTGACACGTTTGCAAGCCCCCAAAAACAACTTGTACGAAGCCGAATTTGTGTTTGAAAATGGTGAAAAAACCACCCTGAGTAAATTTGATTTGACTTTTGAACAAGAATTTTTGCCCATTACCCAACAAATTTTGCAAAATTAAGTAATGAGTTAATTATAAGATGTGCTGATGTACTGATGTAATACATTGATTATCAATTAATTAATAAATTCAATTGGTTCTTCACCACTTTTCAGGAATGAAAAAAATTTCTTTGTCATTCTGAGCAAAGCGAA
>JALONJ010000535.1 GCA_025455045.1 Microscillaceae bacterium
CTATTTTAAAACAGTTTCTTAGTGTACTCTTCAAGGCGAACTCATCAAAGAAATCAAACAAATAATCTCTTAAAAAATAATCTACAAAATTTAAGCGTATATATCAAAGAACTAAAAAATGCTCAAATTTAATGTCCTAATTTTGGTATAACTTGAAGTCCAACAACAAAGTTTAATAGTTTAACTTTTATATTTCAATACTTCGGAGAGTTTTTATAAGTAATTGACAATCAATAGGTTAAGCTATTTTAAATATTGGTTCTTCACCACTTTTCAGGAATGAGAATCTTTTTTCTGAAATTTATCAATTTCAGTGATTCTTCGCTTCGCTCAGAATCACTGAAAAGCTCTCGCTTTTCAGAATTCAATGGAATTGCCAAAGGCAATTCCTGAAAAGTAGCGAAGATTCTTTTAGGTTCTTCGTCTTTTTTCAGGAATGATGATGAGCCATACGCCACAGTCCAAGAATAAGCAAACTTAAAACAAGATACCCGAAGCAAGAAACCCGAAACTCAAAGCCGGAAGAATCGAAAAAACCATATTTTTTCTTAAAAAAAGTTAAAAAACTAGCCTCAAGTAAACAATAACCAAAGATTATTAGTATATGATAGTAAACCAATCATTTTTAATACTATGAATACTATAAATCTGAGAAATATTATCCTTCTATTAATCATTGCTTCTATGACGAGTTGTGTAGTGATTCGCCAAGGCGAAGTAGGTGTAAGAAGAAAACTCGGTAGAATCAATCCTACAGTACTGACCGAAGGTCCCAAGGGTTTGAACCCCTTTACAACTACCATTTTGCGAGTGCCTATCAGCATTGTCAATCTGGAAATCAATGCCAACTTGCCGTCCAAAGAAGGTTTGACCATTGGCTCCGAAATCTCTATTTTATACCAATTGAAATCTACCCAAGTTCCCAAATTATTGCAAGAAGTGGGTATGAATTATGAGCGAGAGGTTATTTTGCCGGTATTTCGCTCGGCTTCGGCGGATATTACGGCTAAGTTTTATGCCAAAGATATGCACTCGGGCGAGCGGGGGATCATTGAAAAAGCCATCCGCGACCAAATGATGACCATCTTAGAACCCAAAGGTATTATCATTGATAATGTATTGCTCAAAAGTATTCTATTGCCTCCCGGCTTGTCGCGCGCCATTGAAGAAAAACTCCAAGCCGAACAAGATGCCCAAAGAATGGAGTTTGTGAAACAAAAAGAAAAAGCCGATGCTGAACGCCGCCTAATCCAAGCCGAAGGAGACAGAAGTGTGCAAGTAACCAATGCCGAAGCCCGCAAAAGTGTTTTGGAAATTGAAGCCGCCGGTAAAGCCAACGCAATGAAAATAGAAGCCGAAGCGCAAAACAAAGCCAACGAAATGCTGATAAAAAATCTTTCTCCGGCACTCTTGCGTTTTCGCTCCATTGAAGCCTTTAGAGCCGTATCGGGTTCGAATAACTCGAAGTTGATTTTTACCGATGGCAAAAACCCACTCTTGGGGCTTCCCGGCAGCTTTATTGATTAAACAAGCAAATAATTGTTTATAAAATACGGATAATCAGCACTTTGAATAAATTGTAATATTGATTCAAACGGGCGCATTTCAAATTTACGCGTTTCTATTGCCTCACCCTAGCCCTCTCCAAAGGAGAGGGTTGTAGGTAGTAAATTTGAAATGCGCCCATTCAAACCTGCTCCCCAAACAAGCTAGGGCATATACCCCCTAGCTTTCGTGTTTTAAATAGACGCATCGAAAACCGGTTTTAGTTTGCCAAAACCGGCTCAAAAAGTATTTTTCAGGTTTTTGAAACGCCAAAGGCATTTTGCGATGGAATATAGCTTAAAAATGGTATGATGACAAAAGTATAATCACTTGATAATCAATCAATTATTGGCATTTTAAAATCCCAAAAAACCCTTCCAAAATTTGGCAGAGAGTAGTATATTTACCTAAATTTACAAGCTATTTTTATTGTAAATCATTGATAATGAATTACTTACAAATACTTAAGTTTTGTATTGATTAACCAAAGTTCCTCGATTTCGTTAAACAATGGATAGTTAATAGCAAAATTTGATTTTATACTCAGCAAAAATGACTCAATATATAACCGAAAATACCCGATTATTTGCCATAGGCAAAACACATCTGTTGCGGGCAAGGTATCATCGCTGAATTGGTTTTTTATCCCTAAATCCCAGATTTGTCAGACAATTGGATTTTTTTAATATAACCATTCTTGACCCAATTCTTAAGTTATGCAAGGTTTGTACTCAGTTTGGCATAAAATATCGCATCTGGGCGTAGAGAAGTCATTTAATTATGCTTTACAACAAAGAATAACCTTAGCCAATCAAATCGGAATTGTATTTGGCTTAGGTATTATATTCTTACTTCTCAATGATCTACGCCAAAAACCCTTTGGCGAAATCCAACTATTTGGTTTAGTAACTATTTTGGCTTTTGGTGGGGTTTTGTGGCTCAATACAATAGGTAGGCAAAATTGGGCGCGGTGGGGGATTTGTATTTTTTTGCCCATCATTGGCATTATGTGTATTGCTACGATTGCTCGGCGTGAATTGAAGATATTTGCCGATTTTACAGCCACGCCGGTGGCTATGCTTATTTTGTTGGTTTTACCTTTTTTAATTCTAGAGATTAAACTCAAATGGGATTTTATAGGGGTTTTGTTGCTCAATTTGATATTGCCGGTGGGCTATGGCTGGCTGGTGTTTGCTTTGGGTGGCAAATTATCGCCCAATAATCTCGATTTGGCAAATTATTTTACCTTCCAATTGGTGATGGTAGTCGTGGCTTTGATTATCATTATCAGTCTTTTGCTTTTGCAAATCAACAATTGGCAATATGCCCAATACAATCTCAATTTGCTAAAAGAATTACAACAAGCCAATCACAAAATTCGGGTTCGCAAAGACAAACTGGAAAACTTGCACGAACAACTCCTCAATGCAATGGATGCCATTGAGTTGAGCAATCGCCGTTTGGAGCGACACCGCGAAAAACTCTTAGATGCCAACGAAACCATTCGCGCGCAAAACGATCAGCTTACTTTGTTTAATCAAACCCTCGAGCATCAGGTAGATGTACGCACCCAACAACTGCGCGAGAGTCAAGACCTGTTTGCCACCGTTTTTAATCAAGCGACCGATGCCATTTTTTTGATTGATTGTGATACCGGCTGTATTACCGATTGCAACCAACGCGCTTTAGAACTGTTCGAAGCCGAACAAAAAAGCCAGCTCTTGGGCAAAAGCCACGCCGAACTCGAGACTCCCCACAAAAAAGGTTTTAAAAATCGCCACTCGCGCGCTTTATCAGAAGATGAGCTACACCCCCTCCGCGAAACCCGCTACCTTACCCTCAAAGGTAATGATTTTTGGGGGAGTTTAGCGACCCGCGATTTTGTGTATGGCAACAAACCCCTGCGAATGGCTAGAATAACAGATATCAATGAACTCAAAAAATCGCAAAATCGCCAAAAGGAACTTTATCGAGAGGTTTTGAAAAACAATGAGCAACTGAGGCTTTTTGCTTTTATGACCTCTCACGACTTGCGCCGCCCGGTAGCCAACATCTTAGGTTTGGTATATTTGCTAGAGGACGGTAATCTACCCCCCGAGTTGGCACAGTTGCTCAAACATATCCAAACCAGTACCCGCAACTTAGATGATATTGTCCATAAGATGAATGATATTTTGAAAAATAACATTGATTTTTGAGTTATTTACTAAGTATTTGATAATCAATTAGTTATATAAAATATTTAAAATAACATAACCTATCGACCGTGTCCGCCTCTGGCAGATTGTCAATCACATATAAAAACTGTCCGATGTATTGTTAGTAAAAATAAAGGATCTTCACCACTTTTCAGGAATTGCCTTTGGGAATTCCATTGAATTCTGAAAAGCTCTCGCTTTTCAGTGATTCTGAACATTACCAAGCAAAAT
>JALONJ010000536.1 GCA_025455045.1 Microscillaceae bacterium
GGTGTATCAGTTGTTCTGTCAGGAGCATTGCTGAGTAGCTAAGTCCGGAAGAGATAAGCGCTGAAAGCATCTAAGCGCGAAACTCGCCCTAAGATGAGAGTTCCATTGAGGGTTGTCCGAGATGAGGACGTTGATAGGAAGCAGGTGTAAAGTCTGAAAGGACAAAGCCGAGCTTTACTAATTGCCCGAGAGCTTTTCGGGATGCCAAGTAGAGACTTTTGATTGGATTGAGGGAACTTGATTCAGTAGATATTCTAGTTGGACATACCTAAGGTAATACGTAAAACTAGCTAATATAGACAAATAAGTACAGATGGATAAAGAAGTGTGGACTTAGGCGTTGAGTTCATTAGCAGAAAGATAGATTGAAAAAAATTACTATTCTAAAAAGAGACTTTCTTAGATGTTATAAAGATAATACAAATGGTGTCTAAGGCGAGGGTGAACACCTCTTCCCATTCCGAACAGAGAAGTTAAGCCCCTCCGCGCCGATGGTACTGCGGTCAAACGTGGGAGAGTAGGTCGATGCCAGTTTTATTATTGAACCCCAACAAATCTCAAATTTGTTGGGGTTCGCTTTTTTAGGAAGGTGCTAAAAACATCAACATTTTGCTTGTTTAAGATATTTCATTATTGTATTTTGCATAATTCTAAATTATTAACTTTATCGTTTAAATGAAAACTGCCCTTATTACCGGAGCTACCTCAGGTATTGGTTATGCAACCGCACAAGCATTGGCTAATCTTGATATCAATCTAATTATTTGTGGGCGGAGACAAAATCGTTTAGATGAGCTTGTCTCTAACTTGCAAACCAAAGTAAAAGTATATACCCTGAATTTTGATGTCAGAGATAAGCAAGACGTTTTTCAACAAATTGAAAATTTGCCCAAAGAGTGGAAAAATATTGATATATTGATCAACAATGCTGGAAATGCCCATGGGTTAGAACTTATTCAAGACGGAGATATAGAAGATTGGGATGCTATGATTGATATTAATGTAAAGGGGCTGTTGTATGTATCGAAAGCCGTTATTCCTCAAATGATAGAAAAACAAAACGGACATATTGTAAACATTGGTTCCTTAGCAGGTAAAGAAGTATATCAAAAAGGAAATGTATATTGCGCGTCCAAATTTGCTGTAGATGCCCTCAATCAAGGATTGCGTATGGATTTGTATCAACATAATATCAGAGTTTCGGCAATTAATCCGGGGTTGGTGGAAACTGAATTCTCAATAGTACGTTTTAAAGGAGATGAAGACCGTGCCAAAAAAGTATATCAAGGTATAGAACCTTTAACAGCTAATGATATTGCGGATATTATTGCTTTTGTGGTTACTCGTCCAGCACATATCAATATTGCCGATTTATTGGTTTTACCAACCGCTCAAGCTAGTGCAACTCTAGTCAATAGAATCTAATGATGAATTATGCTTTTATAGGTAGCTGATTACTTGAGTATTAGAAAAAATTTGTGAATATGATAGTTTAAAATGCTGATTATGAATGTTTTATAAATAATTAGAATCTATTATTTTTTTACATTCAAATATTTAATTATTTGAGAGACGACTAATATTGTAAACTTGACTTGTTTAAAGGATAGGCTTGATTATTATTGTTTTATATAATATTTTAAGACATAACCTTGTAATAAGCTGATAATCAATTATTTGAATGTTTTGTCTTGATAATGGATGCGTGATTATCTGATTACAAAAACCACTTTGTTTATTAATATGAAATATTATTTCTATTACTTAACAGCCGCCATTATTTTATTTTTAGTGTTGGTTTCTTTGCTTATCAAAGTGCCTTTTCCACAATCGCCAAGTTACTTGGTTTATACAATGGAAGATCCCTTTCAAGTCTTAGATTTGAAGAAGCATTTACGGCAATATGAACAATTGAAAATTGATATTCAAACTCGTCAGTTTCAACTCTCAAGATATTACAAAATCGGCAATGAAGCCAATCGCTCTAAAATACGTGAGGAAGCTCGCCAATATCTGTTTAGAAGTATCATTGATGATATAATTCCCTATTGGTTGCAAACAGAATGGGATTTTAATGGCACTACCGAAACCCCACGCAAAGGTCAGATTGCCTGTGGTTACTTTGTTACAACTGTACTCAAACACGCTGGTATTGAGTTGGATAAATATTATCTTTCTCGAGCCTCTTCAGCAACATTGATTAAACATTTGTGTCAGCCCCAACATATCACAACTATTCGAGAAAATGATTATACAAAGTTTTTAGCTCATTTGCAGACACAACCCGATGGGATTTATATTGTGGGTTTAGATACTCACGTGGGTTTAATTGAGAAAAGCGATAAGAATTTGTTTTTTATACATTCACGCAAGCCTCGCTCGGCGGGAGTTATCAAAGAGAAGGTACTAGATTCTAAAACCCTTAAAAAATCAAAAATTTATGTGGTTGGTAATTTGCTTGACAATGAATCCATCATTAAAAATTGGCTAAAGCATACCTAATATTATCCCAAACAAATTTATATAATTTATTTATAATCAGCATTTTATCTCCAATGATACCACAAAACTAAGCTAAGACTTCAACAAAATATCAAGTATTTTCTTCATACAAATCAACATTTTTGAATGGAATCAGTGCCAAGATAACCGCGTGAGCATAATAATTGGCACGGTCTATAGCATCATCGGTTAAGATACCTACTGCCCCATTTTTTAATTTTGAATCGCGGCGCGCAAAAAACATATCATCAGCTACCCCCAATTCATAACCTTCAGTAATTAATTGCGCTATTTTGGGAGGGAGAGCAAAAGTAGCCGTGCGGGCTGAGGCAATTTGAGTACTGTCTAATACCACAACCCAAGCAAAAGCCAACATTTGGTTATCAAGAGTATCTATGCCCCCCTCAATGCCAATCCAAAAATCGGCATCGGGTTGCTGTTGCCGGGCATTTTGCGCGCGATTCAAAGCTCCCCGATAAGTCTCTAGGTCGGTCATAGGTTGGATACTAACACCAGACTCTACTGTAGCTCCCGACAGAATGAAGTTTTCATTAGGAAACATTTGCACCCAAGCTATCTCAGTAGCGTGAATTTTGGTAGGATTTTGCGAAGCTACAATTACCTTTTTCATCGGCGAAAAATATTGAAAGTTTAATTTGCAAAACAGCTCATTTTACTTGTAAATTGCAAAAACAAATATAACTCTTTATTTTCAATTAAAATTAAATTGATATGAGTGTAATAGATATGAATACCATCAACAATTTGAAAAGTCTAAGCAAAGACAAAACGTTTTTGGTAAATGTAATAGATGTATTTATTAAAGATACGCCCATCTTGATAGCTGATATGGAAAAAGCAGTCAAAGGCAAAGATGCCAGTACGCTCAAAAGTGCTGCCCATAAGTATAAATCCAGTACACGCCAAGTAGGAGCTACCCAGTTGTCGGCTTTATGTTTGGAAGTAGAGCAATTGGCTCTCGCCGGTCAGCAGTCTTCCAAAACTGTTGTGGATAAAATTACCCAAATCAAAAGCTTGGCAAATCAAGCAGTCAGTGCTTTAAAAGATATTAAAACTGCCCATCTCAAAAATTAAAACTTTTTTGGCGGTTTTTTTGTTACATTTTCAAGAAAATATATTGTAAATCTAATTTATTGTAATTGCTTGATAATCAAATAGTTATAAAAATACAAATACGCCAATAGCAACCATAACCCCAAAGAAAACTAAACTATTTGAATTGTGAACTTAATTTTAAACAAGTATTAAGATTAAGTTTCGTTATATTGCACAAACCAATGAAAAAAAAATTGAAAGCATTGCTACGCTAAAATATTTTACTGACTCTTATTTATAAAATTTGATTGATATTAAACATATAATCAAATTTTAAGATTGATTTAATGTAATTTCAATCATCAAAATTTTAATTGGTAGAATATTTTGCCAGAGTTCACTCTATAAATTTACATTCTTCTGATGAAATTGTTGAAACAAATTAAGTCTTTCTTCGAGTTTGAAAAAAGAGCCTTATTCAATTCTGGGGTTAATAAAATTCAAAAACACGATTTTGCTGGGGCAGTCGATGTTTTTAATGAGGTAATTAGAGAAGCTCCATCTTATGAAGCCTATCAAAATCGGGCGGCAGCGTATTCGCGCCTATCTCAATACGAATTGGCTATTCAAGACCTCCAAAGGGCAATTCAAATGAATCCCAAACTTCCCGAAGCTCATTTAGGACTAGGTGTAATTAACACACGAATGGGTAATTTGAAAGGAGCAATTGACTGCTATAATGAAGTGATTAACCTTGCTCCGGGGCATACCATTGCCTATACCAACCGTGGTTTTGTAAAATTTCAAATGCTGGATTATAGAGGGGCTATTGCCGATTTTGATGAAGCCATTGAGCTAAATGATAAAAACGC
>JALONJ010000537.1 GCA_025455045.1 Microscillaceae bacterium
AAAAATTTAACAAAGTTCCACGCAGGATGACGACTTGGGGGATTTTGGATTGTTTTTTTAAAAATTTAATTTTTTGTACTTTTTTAATATATTTCAAAACATTCACGTTAATTACTGTTTGGAAGCATCAACCGAATTTTTACAGTAAAAAAAATACCAGCTTTGTTTTTGGATAGTTTTTTTTGAGGCTTCTCAAAATATTCACGTTAATTTGATTAAACCAGAATAATATTTTATCTTTGCACCTCGAAATTTTTACCCATTAGATAACTTAATTTTTGTATAAAAATGGCTATTACCGCACAAGACGTGAACAAACTGCGCCAAATCACCGGCGCAGGGATGATGGATTGTAAAAAAGCCCTCACCGAAGCCAATGGCGATTTCGAAGAAGCAATCACCATTTTGCGTAAAAAAGGACAAAAAGTATCGGCAAACCGCGCCGACCGTGAAACCACCGAAGGTGCAGTTTTTATTTATACCAACGAAGCGGCTACCGAAGGAATGATTATCGCCCTCAATTGCGAAACTGACTTTGTAGCCAAAAACGATGATTTTCAAAATTTGGGCAAACAAATTCTTGACTTGGTAGTAAGCAATCGCCCTGCCGGTTTGGAAGATTTGAATGCTTTGAAAGTAGATGAGCGCACCGTAGCCGAATACATTACCGAATACGTGGGCAAAATCGGCGAGAAAATCGAAATCAGTGCTTATTTCCACGTCAAAGGTGAAAAAGTAGCTTCTTATTTGCACTCTAACTCCAAGGTAGGGGTTTTGGCGGCTTTCACTGGGGTAGGTAGTGCCGATATCAACGAAGTAGGCAAAGATGTAACGATGCAAATTGCCGCAATGAAACCGATTTCTATTGACAAAGATGATGTAGATTCCAGCGTAATTGAGCGGGAAATCGAAATCGGCAAAGAGCAAGCGCGCCAAGAAGGTAAACCGGAAGCAATGTTGGAAAAAATTGCTCTGGGTAAATTGAACAAATTTTACCAAGAAAGCACTTTGTTGAACCAACAATTTGTAAAAGATAACAACAAAACCATCCGTCAGTTGCTCGAGGAAACCAATAACGGTTTGACTGTATCGGAATTTAAACGAGTATCAATTGGTTAATGAATTGATAATCAAATTCTTATAACAAAAACCTCAAGCGCAAGTTTGGGGTTTTTTTGTAAATCGCCGTTCAAAATCTGCACAAAGCCAATAAACTATAGTATATTTGTTGCGCTTAATTAGTTTCTTTAAAAAAACTGGAAGCCGCCAATTCACAAAGATTTCATTTATCAATTTTAAATTTTTACGACTTTCGCAACAACAATTTTCCAACAAACTATGCCCAACAAAGCTTACAAACGCCACCTCGTAACCGCCGCTTTGCCTTATGCCAATGGTCCGGTGCATATCGGACACCTTGCCGGCGTGTATGTGCCTGCCGATATTTATGTGCGCTATCGCCGACTCAAAGGGGAAGATGTGGTGTTTGTCTGTGGCTCCGACGAACACGGCGTGCCGGTTACAATTCGCGCGGAAAAAGAGGGCATTACAGTTCAAGAAGTGGTGGACAAATATCACAATCAAATCAAAAAATCGTTTGCCGATTTTGGAATTGCTTTTGATATTTATTCGCGGACTTCCAATCAGATTCACCACGAAACTTCACAAGAAATTTTTAAGAAACTGATTGATAATCAAACCCTTATATCACAAAATTCGGCGCAGTATTTTGACCCTATCAAAGAGAAATTTTTAGCCGATAGATACATTGTGGGCGAGTGTCCGGTTTGCCATAATCCCAATGCGTACGGTGACCAATGCGAAAAATGTGGCTCTACGCTCACGCCTGATATGTTGATTAATCCACGTTCAGCTTTGAGCGAGGCAACTCCAATCAAAAAAGACACAAGTCATTGGTATTTGCCACTGGATAAGTATGAAGATTGGCTCAAAGAATGGATTTTAGAAAATCATAAGGAAGATTGGAAAAATAATGTGTATGGACAATGCAAATCTTGGATTGATGGCGGTTTACAGCCTCGCCCAATGACCCGCGATTTGGATTGGGGAATCAAAGTGCCATTGCCAGATTCCGAAGGCAAGGTTTTGTATGTCTGGTTTGATGCCCCCATTGGCTATATTTCGGCTACCAAAGAATACTTCAGCCCCCAAACCCCCGGAAGGGGCTTTAAAAGTGTAAAATCTAATGATTGGGAAACATATTGGCAAAGTGAAGATACCAAACTGGTGCATTTTATTGGCAAGGATAATATAGTATTTCATTGTATTATTTTTCCGGTGATTTTGCACGCCGAAGGTTCTTACATTTTACCGGATAATGTACCCGCCAATGAGTTTTTGAATTTGGAAGGCGACAAAATCTCGACTTCGCGCAATTGGGCAGTTTGGCTACACGAGTATTTGGAGGCTTTTCCTGACAAACAAGATGTTTTGCGCTATGTGTTGTGCGCCAATGCGCCCGAAACCAAGGATAATGATTTTACTTGGAAAGATTTTCAGGCGCGTAATAACAACGAATTGGTAGCAGTTTTAGGCAATTTTGTCAATCGCGCTGTTACCTTGACCGAAAGAAACTTTGAAAGTAAAATTCCTGAATTAGGCGAATTGCAAACTATTGATAATCAATTGATTAGCGATTTGAAAGAATTTCCGGCTAAGATTGGTGAATCGATTGAAAATTACCGCTTCCGCGAGGCTTTGGGCTATTATTTGGATTTGGCGCGCGTGGGCAATAAATATTTGCAAGACAATGAGCCTTGGAAAGTTATCAAAGAAGATAAAAATCGAGTAGCCACAGTCTTGCATTTGAGTTTGCAAATCGTAGCTAATTTGGCAATTTTGGGTGAGCCATTCTTGCCTCATTCTGCCGAAAAAATCCGTAAAATGCTGAATTTGAATGAATTAGCTTGGAATTTTGGCGGCAAAATTGATTTACTAAAACCTAATGCTGAAATTCAAAATACAGGATTATTATTTGAAAAAATCGAGGATTCAGTCATTGAAGCCCAAATTCAAAAACTTTTAGACACGAAAAAAAATAATGAAGTAGCCCAAGCTACTGCCAAGTTTAAACCAATGGAACAAAAAGAAGAAATCACTTATGATGATTTTACCAAAATTGATATTCGCATTGCCACCGTCTTGACCGCCGAAAACGTAAAGGGCAGTAAAAAACTCTTAAAACTTAGCCTAGACACCGGCATTGACCAGCGCACGGTGTTGAGTGGCATTGCCGAGCATTTTACGCCGGAGCAGGTGGTAGGCAAACAAGTGTGTGTACTCATCAACCTTGCCCCCCGCAAAATGATGGGAATGGAATCGCAAGGAATGGTACTCCTCGCCGAAAATGCCGATGGTAAACTGGTTTTCGTAACCCCCACCGATTTGGTGAGCAATGGGGTAGTGGTTAAATAGTTTTATCGTTCATCATTTTTATACAATCCATAAGTATTTGATAATCAAATACTTATGGATTTTTGTTATGCTTTTATGAATGAGTTACTAATAATTCAATTTATGATTTTTTTACTACGGAATGATATTTATTATTGCCGTGCTTGGTGTACGTTGCCAACTTCTCGAGGCACCAAAAAATGATGACAAAACGTTTTGTATATCAATAGTTCGGACAGTCTCGAGTTTCTAGTTCCAGCAATTCCCACTATGCCACATCTAACTTATTGATTATCAAGGGATTAAAAATGTGGGTAACTAATTATTTTATAACTGTCTGATTATCAGGGTTTTACAATTTAATAAAAATTTTATCAATCATTGATAATCAAGCACTTATCCATAGTGGGAGTTGCTGTTCTAGTTTCAGCAATTCTCACTGTAGAAATTTTAAACGAATATTTAATTTTTTAGAATTTTTATGAATCGGGTTTTACATAAAGCATTGATAATGAGGTATTTATTAGAAAAACTTG
>JALONJ010000104.1 GCA_025455045.1 Microscillaceae bacterium
AAGAAAAAAGAAAGTTGTAAAAAAAGTGTATTTATAATCACCTCATTATCAATTAGTTACAGAAAGCCTATTTTTAAATATTCTAAAAAATCAAACATTAGTTTAAAATTTCTACAGTGGCAATTGCTGGTGTTTTGTAGTTCTTCTTAGGAACAAGAATAAAATAAAGTAAACAATTGAATTTATTAATTAACTGATAATCAATGTATTACAATTAGCACATCAGCACATCTTATAATTAACTCATTACTTAGAATCTTTCCAACCAATTTTTTACCCCTTTCAGGCAACCATTTCCCTAGTACTTTTCGTAATGCCTTCACAAAAACTAAAAAACTATGAAAAACCTATTTTAATACCTTTATTTGGGCAACTTATCCCTGTAAACAAATTAGCCGCGAAGCAGCATCTTTGCGGGCTAATTTTTAATGTAAGTTATTGATTATAAGCTGTTTATCAATAATTTGATTGCTTTCGGTGTTTCTGTTTTTTCAGGACACTTTGTTAATGTTAATGTGATTGAAAAGCCTGACTCATTTGAGTTAGGCTTTTTTTATGGTTTGCAATCAAGCAGAGAGAAAACAAAAAAGCAGGCTTGCGCCTGCTTCCATTCATAAGTAGAGATTAGACTTTGGTTTGAGGTATTTTTAGTTTTTTATCAATCTTTAGCAAAAGTTATTTCTTTAAATATTGCTATACATTTTTTAAGCCAGTAAGAAATTAAATGGGGCTAAGTTATTGATTATCAGCACTTTGCGTCTTAGCGTCTTTGCGAGAAAGTATAATTGTATAGTAGTATTATTTCTTTATTAAAAAAAAGGTTCTTCACCACTTTTCAGGAATTGCCTTTGGCAATCCCTCTCGCTTTGTCATTCTGAGCGAAGCGAAGAATCTGAAACTCTTGATAATCAACGCTTAATAGTTGATAATCAATGATTTATAAGTTTATTTATTAAATTAAATCTTGAGATTAAATTTAAAAACCCGAAAATCTAATTTAGCCAATCTTAAAACCCATTACGATTACATCATCTAATTGTTTGGTTTTGCCCATCCATTGCATAAAAGTATTGCGCAAAATGGTGCGTTGCTCGTCCATTGGTTTTTGATGAATTTCCAAAAGCAAGTTTTTGAGGCGTTTGGTCATAAATTTTTGCCCGGTTTCTTCGCCAAATTGGTCAGGAAAACCATCGGAAAACATATAAAAATATGTAGGGATAAATTTGCCACCTTCATCACCAATATTGATGGCGTGTTTGGTAAAAATGCGCTCACTTTCTTTCTGAACCCCACCAATGGGCAATTTATCGGCTTTGATTTCAAAAACCTCCTTATTTTGAATATAAACCAATTGATTTTTTGCCCCCGAATACTCGACAACTTTTGCCTCCACATCTATGGTACACAAAGCCAAATCCATACCATCGCGGTTTTCGGTTTCGGCTTGGCGCAGGGCAGTTCTCACGCCTTTATGCAATTCATACAAAATTTGCTCGGGGCTGGTAATGCCGCGCAGTTCCACAATTTCGTTCAACAAGTGCATACCGGTCATTGACATAAATGCCCCCGGCACCCCGTGACCGGTACAATCGGCGGCGGTAATGATGATTTTTTCGTTTTCAAAGCCTTCGAGTACTTTACGCATTGACCCATCATCATTGATTTTATCTTTATAAATGGGAATAGGGTCGGTTTTGGTTGCCCAATAAAAATCACCCGAAACAATGTCGCGCGGGCGGAAAAAGATAAATGACTCCGGCAAAATCTCTTTGATATATTCCAATTTGGGCAAAGTTGCATCTTGAATCCGCTTGGCGTAGTTGATACTTGAGGTAATATCCTGATTTTTTTTCTCAATAATTTCTTTTTGAGTGATTACTTCGGCGGTGCGTTCACGGACTTTTTCTTCCAAGTTTTCGTACAAAAGGGCATTTTGTACCGAGATGGTAATTTGCGTCGAGAGCATTTCCAAAATCTCCAAACGGGCGGGCGTAAAGGCATCGGTCGTGAGGTTATTTTCCAGATATAAAATACCCGACAATTTACCTTGATACAGCAAAGGCATACAAAGCACCGATTTGGGTTGCACCTTTTGCACATACGCCGCGCCAATTACCCGTCTTTCGTTGGTAGCATCGTGCAAAACTAGGTTTTCGCGGGTACGCACTACATAATACACTACTTCGGTCGAGAGCTTGGGGTTATCACTAAAGCCATTGACTTGCTCGATAGGAATAGATTGCAAAGCCTGTACTTCTTGGCTATGCACATTACATTCAGCTTCAATAAACCAGCCGTTCTCTTGGGGTAGAAGGAATAAACCTTTTTCGGCTCCGGCATTTTCAATCACAATCCGCATCATTTTTTGGAGCAAATTGCCCAATACTACTTCACCCGACAGGGTTTGAGAGGCTTTGAGAATGGTATTGACATCTAGGCTAAATAAACCCGTAGTACCGGTAGTAACAGTCGTATTTTTGATGCCGGTTGGGGCATAAAACGGATTGGTGATGCCTTTTAAAAACTTATCGTATTTTTTTTCTAAATTCTCGAGTTTGCGTTTAGCTCCCCATAATTGATATTTGTGATAAGCCTCTTGAAAATAGGCTTTGGCGATTTTTTCTTTATCTTGGTCCAAATAAAACTTGGCGGCTAGTTCGTTGGCAAGTGCCTCTTCGGGCAAAAACTTGCTTTTTTTCGCGCCTTCAATCGATTTATCATAATAATCCATTGCTTTCAAAACCTGCCCCGATAAGCGCATTAGCTCAGCTTGAATCAAATCGTATTTGTGTTGATTGTTTTCGGGCGAGTGAAAAGCCCAGAGTTTCAAATCGCGTTGGTTGGTATCTATTTGTTGCAAAATTGCCGACTTTTGTTCGCGGGCAACTTTAGGAAACATCGCAATCAAAACCAAAGAATAATAGAAATTGTGCATCGTAACGTGCAACATTCCCGATACGCCTTCTTTGAATTTTTCGGCTTTCTCGACAAATTCATAAGCCGCCTCATAATCGCCTACCAAATAAGCCAAAACTGTTTTGGCTTGAAAAACGACAAACTCCAAAGTTAATTGGTTTTCGGCTTCAAACTCCGGCATTGCTTCGTCTTCATTGAAATAATGCCCAATTAAGCGAGTGGTTTCGGCGTTTTCAGCCATCAAATTTTGCAACATTTGTTGCCAAGGGGCTAAATAATTGACGTGGTATTCTTGTTGCAGTTGCTCAATCAAGCCTCGATCTTTTTCAAATTTGAGTTTCAAATTTTCTAGCCCAATGCCCATTATAAAATGATAATGGCAAGCCTCCACTACATTGTAAGAGGCAAACTCAATTTCGCCGGTTTCTAAGCCAACTTGAATGGCATCAAAGTGCGGCTTGCGGGTGGCGCGCGCCGGTTCTTTCCAGTGCATTACATTGGAAATGAACAAGTTATCTACTTTGGATTTAAAAAATTTGGCGTGAAATCTATCCAATAATTTTACCCCCAATTTGCCAAATTGGTAGCCAGTCTCGATATCGCCCAGCGTACCACAAAGCAAACTACCATAAAATACATAGCCCACACACGAGGAGGCACAATTGCCATAATCAACCGAAAGATTGACCATCGTGTAGGTGATTTTTTTGAATAAATCGGGGTTCGTTCCCCAAGCTGGGGTAATGACACTATCCATTATTTCCATTGCCGCCTGCTTGCTATCATCAGTCATTAGGGGCAAATCGAGTAGTTTTTCGGCGTTCAAATTGGGGTAGGGAGTATCTGTCAAACTCACTCCCAACATATCTACGACCCGCAAACCGGCTTCAATGGCTTTGTATTGATTATTTTGAGCAATATGATACTGCATTTCAATTTCAAAAGCCGGCATTTTGTCCAAAGTATTTTTGGCTTTTTCCAAAACTATGGCAGTATATTGTTGGGTCAGCATCAAATCACCTTTCAAAAATGCGGCTTGCAAGGCTTCACAAAATACTTGCAAAGTAAATTTATATTCACTTTCCCAACTATTTTCGGATAACAAGCTAATTGCAATTTGCAAATAATTGAAAGCCGGTTCATAAGCTGCCGAGTCGCGGGCTTTGGTACCGGCAATATAATTTAGCTCGGCTAAAAAATGTCGTTCCGTTTCATTTTGAAGTAAATCAATGCCCAAATTCCATTGATTGACAATATCAAAAATAAATTGCTCGCGTTTATCCTCGCCAATGTGGTCAATCAACAATTTACCGATTTTGAGGTGAATTGCCTTGCGGTCTTCCTCGGGAATGAGTGAGTAAATGGCTTGTTGGATTCTATCGTGGGCAAACTTGTATTCTTTGTCTAAGGGAATTACCAAGCCTTCCATCATTGCCACTTCGAGGCGTTGTTGGGTAGAGTCAAACTCGCCCGAAAAAGCATTATCTTCCACAATGCTCAAAATAGGCAAACTAAAACGACTGCCGATTCCCGAAGCTAGTTTTAAAGTATTTTGGGTAGAAATAGGCAACTTTTGGACTTTGTGGGTCATTAAGTCGACCACATTGTCGGTAATATTGAGGGCTTTGATTTGCTCAATATCCCAAGTCCAACGGCGGACTTGAAAATCGAAATGCAAAACGCCTTCTTCATACAAAGACTTAAGAATTTGATTGACAAAAAAAGCATTGCCTTGAGTTTTTTCATAAACCAACTCATCAAAATCGCCCAAATCCGGCTTAGGTAAGTGCAAAGTATCAGACAAAAGCTCCTCAACGTGCGGGTGCGAGAGATTGGTCAGTTCAATTCTTTCGGGTTCGTAGCCCTCCTCGCGCAACTCGTCCAAAGTCATCGCAAAAGGATGCGAAGCATTGACTTCATTGTTGCGATACGCGCCAATAATCAGCAAATAATCTTCATTGCAATTGGTATGAATGGTTTTGAGCAATTCCAATGAGGCCGCATCAGCCCACTGCCAGTCATCTAAAAATATAACCAAAGGATGCTCGGCGCGCGAAATGGCATTGACAAAATTTTGAATTACGTAATGAAAACGGTTTTCGGCTTCGGTTGCCCCCAATTCATCGACCGGCGGTTGTTCGCCAATGACCAAGCTCAAACCCGGGATTACATCGGTCAAGACCTTGCCGTTGTTGCCTACGGCTTTGAGAATTTTCTTTTTCCAATCGGCAAGTTTTTCGCTGTCTTCGGTCAAAAGCAAATTGATAAAACCCGCAAATGCCTGAATCCAAGCCAAATACGGAACATTTTTTTGGAATTGGTCAAATTTACCCTCCACAAAAAAACCGCGTTTTTCGGTTACAGGGCGATGAATTTCGTGAACCAAAGCCGATTTGCCCACGCCCGAATAACCCGATACCAGCAACAACTCGGTAGAGCCTTTGCAGGCGCGGTCGTAGGCGCGGAGCATAAAATCAATTTGGGCTTCGCGGCCGTAGAGTTTTTGGGGAATTTGCAGCTTGCCCGAAAAATCCTCCTCACCCAATTTAAAATTCTCGATGCGCCCAGTTTCTGCCAATTGTTGCAGACATTTTTCCAAATCCGCTTTCAATCCGAAGGCGGTTTGATAACGCTCATCGGCACTTTTGCTCAAGAGTTTGAGAATGATATTGGAAATTACTTCGGGAATTTTGGCATTGACTTGTTGGGGAGCTAAGGGAACTTGCGCCAAATGAAAATGTACCAATTCAAGCGCATCTTTGCTCTCGAAAGGCAATTTTTCGGTCAATAATTCGTAAAAAACTACGCCCAAAGAATACAAATCGGTACGGTAATCGACTACTCGATTCATTCGGCCGGTTTGCTCAGGCGAAATATAAGGCAGTGTACCCTCAAGTTTTTCGGGGTTGCCCAAATTTTGGGTTTTGAGATTGATGCGTGAGGAAATGCCAAAATCAATAATGCGTACTTCTTGGTCGGAGGTAAGGATAATATTTTTGCCGTTGATGTCTTTGTGAATGACATTGCCTTGGTGAATTTCGCCCAAAACTTGGCATATTTTGATGCCAATTTGCAAAAACTCAGCAAGGCTAAATTTTTTGCCGTTGAATATGTTTTGCAAAGCATCACCGGCTACGTACTCCATTACAATTGCCGGACGACCTTCGACCTTGCCTTTTTTCAAAGCGCGGCGAATGCCTTGGATATCAAGGGTGCGGGTGATTTCATATTCATTAAAAAAAGCCTGAATTTGCTCCGGTGAAGGGTGGTCATTGCGTAAAACTTTGACAATAACCGGACGCTGAAATTCACTTTCTTCTTGATAATAAACAATTGAGTTGGTGCCTTCAAAAATTAATTCTCCGTTGGCTATCAGCATAAAACTTCTGAACGATTAAAATGATTTTTAGAAATACAAAAAGCAGATTCAATGAGTGAATAGTGTCCCGTGATAGATGAATAATTTGTAATTGATTGATAATCAAATATTTAAAAAATAATTCAAAACATCATCAGGTTTTAAGAATGTGGTTGGAAACTGTCATTCCCAACTTTTTTAATGCCTAAGACTTTGTCGCTCATTGCTCAAACTTAAGAGGCTTGCTTTTCGAATGCGAAGAATGTAAAAGTTTATGCTCGATATAGAGCAAGTATAAAGCCTAATTTGTCGAAAATTGGAAAAAATTTGAAAAAATGAATTTAAAATGGATTAGAAACGCTCAAAAGACCTTGAGTAGGGGAGAAAACTCCGGCTATTTGCAAGTTTTTACGGTAAAGGTTTTGTAAATTTGTAAAAAAATGATTGTATGAAATCTTTTGAAAATTGGAAATATGAAGAAGTTGAATTGACTTTTGGCATCAAACAAAATGAACATTTGGCTTTGATGGCAGAATGGCTGACGACTGAGGCGACTATTGAGGAAGACGAAAAAAAGACTATAATTCGCCTCCAAAAACGCCTCAAACGCTTTGCCAATGCGTGGAATGAAGAAGATTTGAAGGTTTTTTTTGTCATACCTCTGATTGATGTAGTAGATTTTTATGCTGAAGGTAGATATCGAGCGTTTACTGAAGCAATGATTAGCGCAAAGATCAAGGACATTCATCAAAAAGACTTAGACCTCAAAGGTAGAGTTGAATTTTTGGTAGCAACCGGCGAGCAAGACCCCCGCACACCATTTTTCTTTTTGAATGAATATAAACCGCAACTCAAGTCTCAAAATGACCCACAAGGACAGCTTATGATAGCGATGCTGGTGGCACAAGCCAAAAATGAAAGTTTTGATATACCCATTTTTGGGCTTTATACTATTGGGCGGTTTTGGTTTTTTGTGGTGTTGCAAGCCAAAGAATATGCCGTAAGCAGGGCTTTTGATGCTACTGAAGATGATGTTTGGCAGATTGTAAAAATTCTTAAAAAAGTTAAATTATACATTGAAGAGAATTATCAAAAAACTATAAAAGCAAATGCTGGATTTGTATAAAATCATAACTTATTGATAATCAATTAGTTATAAATATTTTAAAAAATATTTTTCCGCAAAAAGTCTAGAGCTTGTCATTCATCAATTTCTTCAAAAGTTTCCATCTCGAGTTTTTCTTGCTCTACTTTCAGGATATTTTTAATCACAAAAACATAAGCCAAGCTATTGAAATTGGTTGCCAACTCGACTTCAATATCATAAAAGGTCTGACCGGCTTTGGTGCTTACTTTTTTGATGATGCCAATAGGGGTGCGCGGCGGAAACAAGCTATTGAACCCCGAAGCAACGATAGTGTCGCCTGCCCCGATTTTGATGGTATTGTTTACCGGTACTTCTATCAATTTGGCAAAACGCGGATTTTTGCCCTCCCACACCAAAGAGCCAAGTTCGCTGTTTTTGAGCAATTGCGCCGAAACTCGATTTTTGACGTGCAAAACCGACATAATGGTCGCAAAATGATTGCTTACCGAAACCACTTTGCCTACCACGCCTAGGGGCGAAATAACCGCCATTTTAGGCTCTACGCCGTGGAGTTTGCCTCTATCGATGGTGATATAATTGTTGGGGCGGTTGGTGGAGTTGTTGATGACCTGCGCCGGAATAAATTCATAACTGCTGAGAATACTGGTATTGTTGAATCTTTGGGGTATTTTTTGTCCGGCTTGCGCTCTGGCTTGTTGCAATTGTTTTTCTAAGCGAGTGTTTTGGGCTACCAAATCGCGGTTTACTTGGGTGAGATTAAAATATTTGCTTACGCCATTTGACCAGCTCAGGAGTGTACCCACATATACATTTGCCGAATTAAAAAAAGTTGCATTATGATAGGTGTTGTTTCGGACTATTAGCCAAAAACACAAAACCTCGAGCAGCATAAATACTAAAAAAACTCGGTATCGTTGAATGAGCAGAAAAAGCGCGCGCATAATTTTAGGTGAGTCTCAGCCAGCAAAAAAATTAAAATGAGTTACTGTTTTTAGTTCCGAGTTTCGGGTTTCTAGTTTCGGGTTTCTAGTTTCTAGTTCCGAGTTTCGGGTTTCTAGTTTCTAGTTCCGAGTTTCGGGTTTCTAGTTTCTAGTTCCGAGTTTCGGGTTTCTAGTTTCTAGTTCCGAGTTTTGGACTATTTACTAAATATCTGATAATCCGCCAAAGGCAGATGCCCTCAATTTTTTGTAAAAAAACATCTGAAGTATTGTATAATAATAGTTTTCAAATAATTAATAACCAATTGATTATCAATTATTTAGAAACCAGAAACCAGAAACCAGAAACCAGAAACTAGGGAATCAAAACCGATTTATAATGTTCCAAATTGCGGAGCGCGATACCCGTACCGCGCACTACGGCTTTCAAAGGGTCGTCGGCAATATGAACCGGCAATTTGGTTTTGACCGCCAAGCGTTTGTCCAAGCCTTTGAGCAAAGCTCCGCCGCCAGTCAAGTGAATACCATTGTTGTAAATATCCGCCGAAAGCTCAGGCGGTGCCATTTCAAGGGTTTTGAGTACGGCATCTTCGACTTTGGAAATAGACTTATCCAGACAAAATGCAATTTCTGAGTAGCTTACTTTGATGGTTTTGGGAATACCGGTCATCAAATCGCGCCCCCGCACTTCATAATCGGCAGGCGGAGTTTCTAATTCGGGTAGAGCCGAGCCTACTTCAATTTTTACTTGTTCTGCCGAGCGTTCACCAATCAACAAGTTATGCTGGCGGCGCATATAATCCAAAATATCGCGGGTAAACACATCACCGGCAATTTTGATAGACTGCTCACACACGATACCCGATAGAGCAATGACGGCGATTTCGGTAGTTCCTCCGCCAATATCCACAATCATTGAGCCTACCGGCTCTTCAATGTTGATACCAATTCCAATCGCGGCGGCAATCGGCTCGTGTATCATATACACTTCGCGCGCGCCGGTATGTTCGGCGGCTTCTTTCACAGCGCGCTTCTCCACTTCGGTAATGCCCGAAGGAATACAAATCACCATTCGATACGAGGGCGGAAAAAAGCGGCTTCCGGCATTAATCATTTTAATCATCCCTTTGATCATCAATTCGGCGGCGGTAAAGTCGGCAATTACGCCATCTTTGAGGGGGCGAATGGTGCGGATGTTTTCGTGGGTTTTTTCGTGCATTTGCATTGCTTGCTTGCCCACGGCAATTACTTTGTCGTTTTTACGGTCAAGGGCGATAATAGAAGGCTCATCGACCGTAATTTTGTCCTTATAAATAATGAGTGTATTGGCTGTGCCTAAGTCTATGGCAATATCACCCATAAAAAGGTCTTTGAAGTTTTTGAAAAAAGCCAATTTAGTAAAAATTTTATATATGAAACCAATAATTTAAAATGCTTTGTCAGGTTTGATTTACACGTAACTAATTGATTATCAAGTAGTTGTATTGTAATTATCAAATAATCATTTGGAAGTTTTCAACTTTACTGCCCGTTTTTGGCTATGTTTGTCCATTTTGGGGCAATTTTGGTGTGCCAAATTAAATAAAAAATCACTTAAGACAAGCTATATGCCTCAGAAATCAAAATTATTTGAAATATTATCCAAATAAATAAGCCAATTGTTCAATTTTTTCAATTGTAGGGGCTGCGCAGTTCGTCATCTAATTTATCAGCCCACCACTCGAGGTCGGCAATACAAGTAGCCAATTCGCCATAATCCATTCCCAAAATATCGCGCTCATACGTGGCATATACTTTATTGGTGTCTTTCATCAGGGTAAGTTTTACGCCCAGATTTTTGTCGTTCATTTCCAAAAGACGAGTCAGGTATTGTTCGCGCCCGTGCGTGCTGATAGCCGGAACTTCGGCAAGGTATGAAAAAATCCGTAAGTATTCACGGGTTTTGCTTTCGCCGACATTGACCGATTGGACAAAGACCTCAATATTTGCCGAGCCGTGTTTCCAATGCCAATATTCTTTTTCTTCGTTGAAAGTCTCGTCTTTGGGCAAACCCACCGACTCAAGGTATTTTTCAATCATTGAGTGAACCAATTCCACCCTTATTTCTTTGATAGTTTTCCCCATAGATTAATAACTTAGCATTAAATGTTAAAAAATAAACTATTGATAATCAATTAGTTATACTCAAAAAATATAATCAATTAAAAAAATGAAGAATGTAAAATAATAATTTACTAGCAAAGATACACAAATTATGCAAGCATTTTATATATAAATGCCTTGATAACTTAATTTTTGTTGGATAATTAACTATATAATATGCTGATTATCAAGGATTTATATTTTTTTATTTCATTTTTTTTTTAAAAATCACCTCTTGCCGATTGGCATAAAAAATACTTTGTCAATAAAGATGCAAAGGCTTAGTATTCATTTTGACGCATCATTTTGCTTTTATTCCTCTTGAACACGCTCATTTTTTTAAATAGTAAAATATCTAATTTTTTCTTTTAAAGAATAAAAAAAATACTCAATTTTAATAGTTTTTTTTACTATAAAATTAATAAATCTACTTTATCAAAAATTTTTATGCTTCAAAAGATAAGAGGGTGGTTCTCGAAGTTGAGTTGGTGGGGAGTTGATATGGGCTATGAAGACAATCTGGGGCGCAGAATTGTGTTTTCCAACATCGTATTTTTGTGTTTGCCTGTGGTGTATCTGATTTTTATGGCGATTGACTACGAAGCCTACCTCAAGCCGATGCATCAATTACACTTTGACCAGTTTGTTGTACCTATCATTATTATGGTGTGCATTGGGGGGCTGCTGCTCAATCGCCGTGGCAAAACTCGCCTCAGCCGTTTGGCATTTATTGTCTTGTGGCCGCTTTTGCTCCATCATATTCCCATTATTTTGTTGCGCACTCCTACCGATTATTATTTGGCTTATCCGTTTGGCTTGGTTTTTCACGCGATTCTGATTCAATTGATGATTTCGTACCAACGCGAGCCAATTATTTTTGGGGTATTGATGTTGGGCAATTTGCTGGGAATGATTTTTTCGCCGGCTACACTCACTTTTTTTGACACTGACCGCGATATTCCATTGGGTTGGATTGATTATAAATATTATTTTATTGATGGAATTTTGTATTGGTTGCTGTTCAATCTGGTGGTTTTTTACATCTTATATGTGATTGAAGGTTATATCAAAAAGCTAAACAACTCCAAAAGAATCATTGAAAGGCAAAAAAACGAATTATTTGCCCTCAACCAAAGCCTCGAGAGTATGATAGCCCAACGCACTGCCGAACTTGCCCAACAAAATGAAAAGCTCAAAAATCACGCGCATTACAATGCGCATTTGTTGCGTGGTCCTTTTTGTCGAGTCAAGGGTTTGATTCAAATTCAAGATTTGATCAAAATAGGCTCGCAAGAAATGCTCGAAATCAAAAGAAAATTAGATGACAGCCTTTTGGAATTGGACTCACGGATTCGAGAAATTCAGAGTCTCGTCGAGACCGAAGAAATGTTGGAAGAAGAATCCGTGGATTAGAAATCAAATAACTACTTGATTTTCAATTATTTATATTTTAAAGTCTATTTTGTCAAAAAAACATATCACTGAGAACATAAGTATTTGAATATTCGTTAGTTGATGATTGAAAGGCGCTTAGGAATGAATAGTGAATAATGTAAAATGAATGATTTTATAATTACCTGAAAATCAATACGTTACCAAAAAATATTGTACGCATTATTTTTATTTTGTTCCTTACAATTTGCAAAAACTAAATGAAGCATATTTTTCTTTTCTTATTGATAATTGGCTATAGCTCGCTGGCAGTAGCCCAAAAAATTATCAACCTAAAAGCAAAGCAAAATCTGATTGCCGTTGGCAATACTTTACAATATTACGAAGACCCTAGTCGCCAACTCACAATTGAACAAATTATTGCGGGCAAATTGCCCCAACCCTTCCAAACACCTAACCAAGAAATTTTGAATTTGGGAGCAACTCAATCCGCCATTTGGCTCAAACTCACTATTCAAAATCCAAGCAATGCAGAGTATCTTTATTTGATTGATCACGTTACGCTGGATTCGGTCTTTTTTTATTATCAAGACGCTGCCGGCAAAATCGTTCGACAAACGGCGGGCAGAAACTTTGCGTGGCGACTAGGCAATATTCCACCTACGCATCCGGTTTTCAAAATACCCACAACCAATGCCCAGCAAATTTTTTATGTACGGCTCACGGCAAGCCGCTATATGTATGTCGAGAGCTATGTGGTAGCCTCGAGTTATATCATTGATTTTTTGCTCCGCAAGTATATGCTTGAGTTGCTATATTTTGGCATTATATTATTCGCCGTTTTTTACAACTTGGCGGTATATTTTTTCACCCGCGATTTTTCGTATTTGGCTTATGTCTTATATACTTTTTTGATAGGTTTGAGCATTTTTGTTACTCGTGGTTATCTCGGGGTATTATTTCCCGAGACAATGCACGCCATATTTCAGTACAATTTTCTCATCAGTTTGTTGTACAATCCTTTTATTACGATTTTTACGCTTCATTTTTTGCAAGTCAAAAAATACAATCAACTTTTGTATCGTCTATTGCAGGTTTCTTTGTTTATTTCTTGGGCGCAAATCGCTTTGAGTGTAGTGGGCTTGGGGCGATATTTGACCAATTTTGGCATTGTCTTTTTGTTTGTCAATCGGATTTTTCACATTTGGGTTGGGGCGGTCGTATTGTATTATGGTTATCGACCGGCTATTTATTATTTGATTAGTTGGGGCATTTTTACCATTCTCACGACTTCGGTGGTTTTGTCTTACAATGCTATTTTTCCACTATCAATCTATGCCGAATATTTTACATTTACTGCTATAGTCATCGAGACGGTTCTATGCTCATTGGCACTGGCTGACCGCATTCAAATACTCAAAAAAGAAAGCCAAATTGCCCAACAAAAAAACTTGGAATTGGTAAAAAACCAAAAAGAAAACTTGGAAATAGAGGTTAAAAAACGCACTGCCGAGCTGGAAGAAAAAAACCAAGAAATTGAAGCCCAAAACGAAGAACTGGTCTGGCAACAACAAGAGTTAAAATCTTTTAATGAAACTCTCGAGGAAAAAAACCAAGAAATTGCTGCCCAAAATGAGGAACTGCATCACCAAAAACAACAAATCGAGCGGCTAAAAAACAATTTGGAGGATTTGGTGATACAACGCACCCAAGAATTGCAAGACACACTGGACAACTTGACCCGCCAAAATCAAGATTTGGAGCAATTTTCCTATATTATTTCGCACAACTTGCGCGCTCCGGTGGCGCGTATCGCTGGTTTGGTCAATTTTTTAGATGATGACTCGGCGAGCCTGCCCAAAGCGGATATTTTGGCGTATCTGAAAAAAACAACCGGCGATTTGGATACAATTATCAAAGATTTGACCCAAATAATCGGGATTCGTAACGAATTACACAAAACCCGCGAGGCTATCCGTATTGAAGAAGTAATAGCACAAGAGAAATTTTTATTGCACAACGAAATCACAAGACATCAGGCAAGCATCATCAGCGAGCTAAAAACGGTCGAGGAATTGTACTCCATCAAAAGCTATGTGCATAGTATTTTGCACAATTTATTGTCCAATGCCATCAAATATAAATCGCTCGACCGACCGCCTTTGATTGTCATTAAAACCGAAAAAATAGATAATTTTGTGTGCTTATCAGTCCAAGATAATGGAATGGGTATGGATTTAGACCCCCAAAATTTGTATAAGATATTTGGCTTGTATAAACGAATGCACTCTCACGTGGAAGGCAAAGGCTTGGGCTTATTTTTGGTCAAAACCCAAATAGAGTCTTTGGGAGGCAAAATTGAGGTAAGTAGCCAAATGAATATAGGTACTACTTTTCGGGTTTATTTTCCGCTTGAGTAGGGAGCGTGGTTTATTAAGTTGTTGTTGTTAAATCACGCTTAATTTATTGATAATCAATTGCTTATATGATAATTATTTGGCAAAAGGGTTGGCAGAAAACGTTTATACTCGTATAAAATTGGGTATTTTAGGAAATCATTTAAGCAATGGTTCGGACAGTTTCTAGTTTCGAGTTATTTAGTAAGTGCCTGATTATCAGCTAGTTACAAAAAAATATCTAAAATAGCATAACCTGTTGATTGTCAATTACTTACAAAAACTATCCGAAGTATTGTTAAAATGATTTGTATTGGCAAACATTGGGGTAAGTGATTGATTATCAAATATTTATACCACAGGGTAATTTTACCACAAAGTTCATAAAGGTCAGCTCTAAGAAGCACAAAGGTCTTAGCGGAACTTTGTGGGTATTTTCTTCGTGTTCTTGGTGGTTAAATGGTTTGTTGTTGAGCCACCTTTTGCAAATAAAATTCTATAAATACTTGATAAACAGATAGTTACAAATCTTTTAAAAACAACAAATTAATACACTTCAAAACATTCACGTTAAATTAACGTGAATATTTTGAGAAATATTGAAAAAGTACAAAAAATTAAAGTTTTAAAAAGACAATCCAAAATCTCCCCAAGCCGTCATCCTGCGTGGAACTTTGTTAAATTGCTATGTCTTAAAATATTTCTGTAATTAATTGAAAATCAACAAATTATAATTTCACCCCTCCTTCGGAGG
>JALONJ010000105.1 GCA_025455045.1 Microscillaceae bacterium
AACGCAGGCTGCCTAGCCTGCCTGCGCAAATGCGTTTGGGCTTAGAATAAAACGAGAATTTCCTGAAAATGCGCAAAAATCATAACTTATTGATTATCAAGTATTTATATAATTTCTAATTATTAATTCCTAATTCCTGTGTCTGCCTCTGGCTGATATTGAGTTGATTATGATGCAAAAGTTGAGCATTTATCTGTAATTTGGGATATGAAATCAAAAATTAATTAGAATGAAAATATTGATATTTGGCGCATCTGGTTCAGGAACAACGACTTTAGGTAAAGAAATGGCGAAAATAACTGGCTTTGTTCATCTCGATGCCGATGACTATTACTGGAAACCAACCGAACCCCCTTTTACTGAAAAAGTATCGTTTGATGAACGAAATGAAAAAATTAAAAATGATTTTCTAAGCAATGAAAATGTAATTATTAGCGGTTCAATGGTTAGTTGGGGTAAGGAATGGGAAACTTCATTTGACTTAGCGGTATTTATACATCTTGATAACGAAATCAGAATGGAAAGGCTTAAAAAAAGAGAATTTGAGCGGTACGGAGGCGAATTGCAGATAAACAAAGCAATACAACTGAATCATCAGGCTTTTATGGAGTGGGCGAGTCAATACGAAAATCCTGATTTTGAAGGCAGGTCATTAAAAGTACATAATGACTGGATTAAAAAATTGCATTGTAAAGTATTGAGAATGGACGGCGAACTAGAACTGAATGACAAAGTGGCTAAATTAATCATAGAGATACAAGACTATCGGCAATCTTGATACAAGTCTCGCAAAATAATATGATTGTCAAAATATTTTATTTACTTTAAACAATTGATTTTATTTCCGGCATTTTATATATCATAACTACTTGATTGTCAGGTGTTTGTATATTTTTATGGATTTAGAAAATTTATTTTTTGCTACCAATGTGAAGATATATTACTTACTTATTATCTGGCTTGGCTGTTCAATGGCTCTGCAAGCCCAACCTACTGAGATGCACGATGGGGTTTTGGATTTGCGGCACGCGACTTTGGACGATGCGACTATTATTCCCTTGCGGGGAAAATGGCATTTTTTCCATAGCGAATTTTATCCGGCTCAAACGATGCAAAGTCTTGATAATAAGCAATTTATTCATATTCCCAGTGAGTGGAATGAAACGCAATGGCGAGGCAAACAATTGGGGGCTTATGGTTTTGCTACCTACCAAGCTCGCATTTTACTTCCCAAAAATTTGGCGAGTTTGGCTATCCATTTTTCCACTCAAGGCACTGCTTATCGAGTATTTGCCAATGACCGACTTATCAAAGAAGTAGGCAAAGTAAGCAAAGATGCCGCCACTGCCCAAGCCCGCTATGAAAACTACTTGCATATATTTGACCAAGTGCCTGATACTCTGACACTTACCTTTCATATTTCTAATTATCATTACAATAAGGGCGGTATGTGGCACGAGCCATTGTTGGGCAAGCGCGAAGCCGTCATTCAATGGCACGAGCGATTGGTTGCCGGAGAGTTTATTATGTTGGGGGCAGTATTGTTTATGGCATTGTATCATTTTGCTTTGTTTTTTTTCCGTCCCGGCTATCGCGCGCCCTTGTACTTTGCTTTGTTGTGTGTGTGTACCATTGTGCGCGAAGGCTCTTTGGGAGATTTGTTGTGGGTCAAGGTTTTTCCGGCTATACCTTGGGAATTGCTTATCAAGCTCGAGTATTTATCGCTTTTTGTCGGCTTTGTAATGGCTTACAAGTTTATACAATGTTTGTTTGCGCAAGAGTTTCACTCCATCGCGGTGCAAATTCTTAATCTTCTTTTTGGTTTCTTTATTGGTTTTACAATTTTGTTTCCGGCAAGTGTTAGCTCTCAAATCATTGTTCCATTTCAGTTTGTATTTTTGGGTTTTGTAGGCTATGCTTCTTGGGTTTTGTTTCAAACGATTCGGCACAAGCGCAATGGGGCAATTATTTTTACGATTGGCGTGTGGTTTTTATTTATAGCCGGTATCAATGATGTGCTGTATTACAATTACTTGATAAGTACGGGAGCTACTATGACACTTGGCTTGTTTTTTTACTTTTTTTCCCAAGTTCTTATCTTAGCAAAAAGGTCATCGGAGGCTTTTTCTCAAAATGAAAAACTTTCAACCGAATTGTTGTTGATTAATAATAATTTGGAACAAAAAATTCAAGAACGCACTCAACAACTCAATGAAAATATCGAGGAATTAAATCAATCCAATCAACACCTCATTCAAGCCCTTGAAGCGGTCAATCAACACAAAGAACGCCTCGAAGACCTCAACCGCGAAAAAGACGGCTTGGTGGGAGTAGTAGCCCACGACTTGCGCGCGCCCTTCAATCGGCAAAAGGGCTTGCTTGAATTGTTGCATTTGACCGGCGAATTGAATGAGGAGCAAAAGAGCTTCGTGGCTTTGATGAAAAAAACCTGTGAGCAAGGCATCAACTTTATCAGGGATTTGTTGGTCATCAACAATGCTGAGTCGGAAATAGAATTGCCGGAATTGGTAGCCGTACAAATAGCAGATTTTGTGCAAGAAATCATAAACGATTTTGGCGCAATCGCCCAAAACAAGCAAATCAAAATTCATTTTCAAATGATTAGTAATGTAGAGATCAAGCCAACCGTGCCAGAGTATTTGCAAAGAATTTTGGAAAACCTAATCAGCAACGCCCTCAAATTTTCTTATCCACAAAAAAACATTTTGATTCAATTAAATCAATTGCCCAATGATTGGGAAATAACTATTGAAGACCAAGGACAAGGTATTGCCGAAAGCGAAATGCCTCAATTGTTCAAAAAATTTAAAAAACTTTCGGCGCGCCCCACCGCCGGTGAGGACTCTAGCGGGCTGGGCTTGGCAATTGTAAAGAGCTTGGTAGAAAAGCTCAACGGTTCTATCTCAGTCAAAAGCACTTTAGGAGTAGGCACTACATTTAGCCTTCGCTTTCCGAATTGAAACTTGTAGCAAGGTTGATAAATAAGAGTGCATTTCAAATTTACCACCTTATATCCTCTCCTTCGGAGAGGGCTAGGGTGAGGCAATAGAAACGCGTAAATTTGAAATGTACCCATAAATAATAGTAACTAAACACTTTTTTATAGGACATTTCGAATAGCTTACGCATTTTTTGGCTAAAATCTCCGAAATTGCACCAAATTTTGAAGATTTATGGCAAAAAGATTAAATAACGACTCCGAAGAAGACAAAAAACGCAGGCTCAACCGCCGAGAACTCAACAAAGCCTTGCGAATTTTTCGCTTTGTATTGCCTTACAAAATCACTTTTATCATTGGTTTTATATTTCTGATATTTTCCACACTTACGGTATTGGCAATGCCGATTTTGGCGGGTCAATTTTGGAACGTGGCAATTGGCAAAACCGAGTGGTTTTTTACCTCCATCGAGAGTGTGGCTTGGGCTTTTGCGGCAGTATTAGTATTGCAGGGTTTTTTCTCGTTTTTGCGGGTATATTTGTTTGCCCAAGTCAGTGAGCGCACAATGGCAGATATTCGCGCCACTTTGTATGGCAAATTGATTACTCTACCCATTAGTTTTTTTGAAAAACGGCGAGTAGGCGAGCTAAACAGCCGCATTACTTCTGATATTAGCCAATTACAAGATACGCTTTCGTTTACCATTGCCGAGTTTATTCGCCAAATACTTACTATTGGATTGGGTACGGTTTATTTGTTTGTGAGGTCGCCGCAACTCACGATTTTTATGACCATTACGTTTCCGATATTGATTATTGCCGCAATCATCTTTGGGCGATTTATTCGCAAACTTGCCAAACAATCGCAAGACCAACTGGCACAATCCAACGTAATTGTGGAAGAAACAATGCAGGCAATTCAAGCCGTCAAAGCCTTTACCAATGAATGGTTTGAACTCAATCGCTACAAAAAATCGCTCAATCAGGTAGTCAATACTTCTATTCGGGTTGCCAAATATCGGGGTTTGTTTGCCACATTTGTCATCATTGTATTGTTTGGCGGCTTGGTGGCAGTTTTGACGTATGGAGCTTACTTGGTCAAAAGCCAAGCGATGGAAGTGGGCGAATTGACAACTTTTATTATGTTTTCAATTTTGATAGGGGGTTCTTTGGGAGGTACGGCGGAGCTGTACGGGCAATTGCAAAAAACCGTAGGAGCATCGGAGCGTATTTTGGAGATTTTGGACGAAGAATCGGAAATCAACCTCGCCGATCCCAAACCCACCCAAGGAAAATCCAATACATTGATTACAGACTCAACGATGCCAGTATTGGCAGGCAATGGTCAGGTATCAAGCCCCATCAAAGGTAAAATTGAATTTGAAAATGTGCAATTCTCTTATCCTACCCGCCAAGATGTGGAAGTTTTGAAAGGCATCAACTTGACTGTCAATGTGGGTGAAAAAATAGCTTTGGTTGGGCATAGTGGCGCGGGCAAATCAACGATTGTGCAATTGCTCAATCGATTTTATGGACTTGAACAAGGCAAAATATTGGTTGATGACAAAAATTGTCAAGCATACGAACTCAGTTTTTATCGCCGCCACATTGGTATTGTGCCTCAAGAAGTCTTGTTATTTGGGGGTACTATTCAAGAAAATGTAGCTTATGGCAACCCCCAAGCTACCGAAGCCGAAGTGATTGAAGCCTGCCAAAAAGCCAATGCTTGGCAGTTTATTGTCGGTTTTCCCGAGGGTTTACAAACCTTAGTTGGCGAGCGTGGGGTAAAACTATCGGGCGGACAACGACAAAGAATTGCCATAGCCCGAGCTATTTTGAAAAATCCCAAAATTTTGATTTTAGATGAAGCTACCAGCTCTCTGGATGCCGAATCCGAAAAACTGGTACAAGAAGCACTGGACGAATTGATGAAAAATCGGACTACGATTATCATTGCCCATCGCTTGGCAACCATTCGCAAAGTAGATAAAATCTATGTAATCAATGAGGGCAAAGTAGCCGAATCGGGTACGCACGAAGAACTGAGTATTTTGACCAATGGTATATACAATAACTTGGTAAAATTGCAATTTGAAATGCAAATCAATGAAAATTAACTAATTGAACACAATGAAAGTAGTGGTTTTGGGCAGTGGCACTTCGCAGGGCGTGCCGGTGATAGCTTGCAACTGTGAAGTTTGTCGGTCTTTGGATTACCGCGACCAACGCTTGCGGGTTTCGGTGTATATCGAGGTTGATGGGCTAAATTTGGTGATTGATACCGGACCGGATTTTCGTCAGCAAATGTTGAGAGCTAAAATCCATCGATTAGATGCAGTTATTTTTACCCACCAACACAAAGACCACACTGCCGGAATGGACGACTTACGAAGTTTTCATCACCGCCAAGAGAGCGATATTCCAATCTATGCCCGCCAATCGGTGTTGGAGCAACTCAAGCGGGAGTTTGCTTATATATTTGTGGACAAAGAACTCAAATACCCGGGCGTATTGAGTGTAGAGGAGTACCCCATTGAAAATCAAGTATTTAACATTCGTGGCGTAGATATATTGCCGGTAGAAGGCTTGCATCACCGTTTGCCGGTATTCGGTTTTCGAATCAAAGATTTTAGCTATTTGACCGATATCAACTATATTTCCGAAGTTGAATTGGCAAAAGTCAAAGGCACCAAGCACTTGATTTTGGGGGCTTTGCAACGCGACCCGCATATTTCGCATTACAATCTTGAGCAAGCTCTAGAGGTGATTGAACAAATCAAACCCGAAAAAGCCTATTTGACGCATATCAGCCATAAAATGGGCTTGCACGCCAGCGTAGAACGTGAACTGCCCCCCAACGTATTTTTGGCTTATGATGGACTGGAGATTTTGGATTAAAAATGTTTCTTTATAAGTGTCTGGTTATCAGATAATTAACTGACAAAATATTTTTTCGGTTATTTTCCAAAGCTATTGAGTTATAATATTCCATATCAATACTTCGGACAGTTTTTGTAAGTAATTGATAATCAACAAGTTATACTATTTCAAATATTTTATGTAACTAGCTGATTATCAGATACTTAGTAAATAACTCGGAACTAGAAACTGTCCGAACTATTGCCATATAAAGGGAAAATATAAATTATGGTTATTTTTTTAATTTTTAATTGAAAATTTAGCATTAAACTTGTATATTTGCATACAAAGCGTATCAAAGTGAAAAGAGAAGTCATCTTAGGTAACTCGTTAGAAGAACTCAAGAAATTAGAAGTAGAAAGCATTGATTTAATTATTGCTGATCCTCCTTATTGGAAAGTTATTAGTGAAAAATGGGACTATGAATGGCGGACAGAACAAGACTATATCAAATGGAGTATTGAGTGGATTAGCGAAGCAACTAGAGTATTGCGCAAAGGTGGCTCTTTTTATTTATTTGGCTATTTTAGAACTTTGGCTCTTTTGATACCATATTTTGATGATTTAGATCTAGAGTTGCGTCAACAAATAATCATTGACAAGGGAATGAGGGCGGTATCGGGCAGAGCTACAAAAGATTATAGAATTTTTCCCAATACCACTGAAAGTGCTTTATTTATTATCAAAGATAGCAAGCCATTCATAAAAAAAATTTTGAAAGAACGACAAAAATCTTTGAATCTTTCTTCCAAAGAAATAAATGAGCGTTTAGGTGTAAAAAGCAATGGCGGTGGAATGTGGAGTATTTATACCGGCAATAATGTATGTGAACAAGTGCCAACTTTGGAGCTTTGGCAAAAATTACAAGAAATTTTAGAATTTGATTTACCTTATGAAAAGATAGCCCAAACTTTTAACCCACAAATGGGTATTACAGATGTGTGGCGAGATATTGATTTTTATCAAGAAAAACGCTTTCACCCTACTCAAAAACCACTTAAGTTGATTAAAAGACTGATACAAGCCAGCAGTAATGAAAATGATTTAGTTCTTGACCCTTTTGGGGGGTAGTGGTTCTACTGCATTGGCATCATTAGCCCTTAAAAGGCAATTTATCACCATTGAATTGGATAAAACTTATCATCAAATTATTACGGAAAGAATCAAAGAAATTTTAGAACCTACGAATTTATTTGCTACCGTTGATATTGTTGTTTAGCCTCTGAAATTTTATCAGTACCCCTCAGAGGTAGTAATCTTCTCAATTCTTCATTGATGAGAGGTGATTTTTGCTTGAGTTCTTGCAAATCTATTTTCGTTTTTTCAGCGATTATAGCAAGTTCTTGTTTGTTCAAAATATCAATAGGCATCGCTTCGGAAGGCAAAGAATTTCTATCTTTTTCAGGCGAGACATAATAATCAATGGTAATGCTTGGTTTTGTATTTGCCTTTTTGACAATGCAATTAAAGATTTTAATAGGATTACACATATAAAATTGATAAGAATAAGTCCAAAAGTTCTTCGGTGCAGGCGTTTTATTAGTATTTTTCTTTTTGTGTTCGAGGTAAATTTTATGATAATAATTTGTCATTAGCGTAACAAAATGCTTGTTTCTTGGCGATTGTGTCCAAATCTCAAATATTTGAAAACGTAAATCCTCAAAATTCCGCGTACTAAACTGAGGATAATCGGCGATACTCAAAATTACTCTATTTACATCTTGAGTTAAAACTTTCAAATCATTTTCACTACGAATTGTAAACAGCCATTTGCTATCGTCCACTCGCTTGATATTTAATGATTTACAATTTGGGCATTGTAATTCAATCCTTAAAACTTTTTCACTGCACTCATTACAAGTATCTAACTGGTCGACTCTACTACAAGATTTTACCTCCGAACCATCTACAATATCATTACCTCTCGCCCCTGTTTTAGCTCCTTCCATTCCTACCACTAAAGATGCTAAATGCTGTCCGGGATAGCCAATCTTTAAATTTGGAGTTTGTTTTGTAATTTTTGCCCATTCTAAGGCTTTTATTCTTGGCATTAAGACTAAATCCATCAGCATATCTTCAATGAGGGTTTTATTATTACTGATGGTAATAAATTTTTTATTCGGTTGCATCAAAATCAAAGAGGGTTTTCATTTGTAGATTCAAAGCATTAGCAAATTTTTCCACATTGGTCAAAGTAATATTTCTTTCGCCTCTTTCTATCATTCCAATATAAGTTCGATGGAAGCCGGTCAGTTCGGCAAATTCTTCTTGAGAAAGTCCTCTTTTAAGCCTTTCTTGTTTAATTTTATGAGCAAAAAGTAGTATTATATTACTATCAGGCATTTGGTTTTTGGACAAAAATAAAAAAATGCTACGTTTGCATCTACATACAAAACGTAGCATATAGTCATTCAAACTGCTATACTTACCAAGTATTATATACATTCTTTTAGTAACTGTTTAGGTAGGTCAAAATTTATGTAAAACACTGATAATCAAACACTTAAAAAATGTAAAATTCAAAACATTCTGAAAGTTTATAAAATATTGAAACATTAATTGCTTGATAATCAGGTACTTGTATTTTTATTTTTTTATTTAACAGTGTTAAAACAACTTGCTATTTACAAGCTAAGTATTTGATAATCAGAACTTTATAACTATTTTAACCCTCCTAAATAATTACTTCTTTTAAATGATATAGCTTACCAATTGAGAAAAAAATAACTCATTGACTTGAAGTTGAAATTATTTTGTATAGCTGGATTGTGCTATTTTAAAAACTTTATATAACTATCTGATTATCAGATGTTTAGCAAACAATTTGGAATTAGAAACTAGAAACTGTCTGAATTATTGAGCAATAAAACGTAAATTTGTCAGAAAAATACTTTTTTATCAAAATAATAGGATAGTTAAATAATGCGCCTCATCAAAAAGCCGGTTTTATGCAATTATTATGTTACCTATCGTTGCAATGCCAGTTGCGAATTTTGTGATATTTGGGAGCGACCTTCGCCTTATATTACCCTCGAGAACGCCGAAAAAAACTTCCGCGATTTAAAAAAGTTGGGGGTCAAAGTCATTGATTTCACTGGTGGCGAACCGCTTTTGCATCGCCAAATCAGTGAATTGCTCACTCTTGCCAAAGAATTCAAATTCATCACCACCCTTACGACCAATGGCTTGCTCTACCCAAAACTTGCCGACAAGTTGCAAGGCAAAGTAGATATGTTGCATTTTTCGTTGGATTCGCCTATCCGCGAACAACACGATGCCGGACGTGGCGTAAAATGCTTCGACTTTGTGATGCAATCTATCCAAATTGCCCGCGATTTGGGCGAAAAACCCGATATTTTGTTTACCATTTTTGAAGAAAATATCGATCAAATTGCCCAAATGTATGAAGAAATTATCCTCCCCAATCGTTTGGTCTTGATTCTCAATCCGGTATTTGATTACAATGCCGTCAAAACCGGCAAAGGCTTGTCTATCAGCACCTTACGCGAGCTTTCGGCTTGGGGCAAAAAGAAAAATGTGTATTTGAATGAAGCCTTCATCGCCCTGCGCCTCGATGGTGGCAATCATATTGACAAACCCGTATGCAAAGCCGGCAGCTCAACTATAGTCATTTCGCCCGAAAATAAGTTGGTTTTACCTTGTTATCATCTAGGTTTGGAAGAAATTCCGATTGAAGATGATTTATATAATTTGTACCAATCTCCCCAAGTGCAACAATTGATAGCTCTAGAGGGGCGACTTCCGGCTTGCGAGGGTTGCGTAATTAATTGCTATATGCAACCCTCCTTTGCGGTCGAAATCAATAAATATTTTTGGCGAGCCTTGCCCAGCACGCTCAAATACAACCTAATGAAAGGCACTTGGAAGCAATTGATAGCTTGATTCTCGAATTTTCAAATTTCGGCAGTGTGCCACCTCGAGCCTGTTGGGTTTGAAAATTCATATAATTTTGGAGCCATATCATTATTTTTTATTTAGCAAAAACGTTTCTAAGATTATCCATTTTTTTATTTTTGCTATCATTTGAAGACAATTAGTAAATTTAAAAAAAATTAAGTATTTGATTATCAGCTATTTACAAAAAAAATTTATTGACCTTTTGCCAAAAACTCAACTTAAATCAATTTATGAAACTTATTAACAAAATTTTTATTTTATTTTTTTTACTTTTTCCTATCTCAATCTATGCACAAAATTTACAAGTAGGATTGTATAAAGTAAAAATTTCTCAGGAAGAATTAAGTCCAATGAAGCAAGGTTTGTATTTACAAATTTCTTTTTATAATCGTTTATTTAATGATACAGTTCACCAAAATATAAAGGTAAGGCTTTTTGGGCGGGAATCTGACTATATAAAATACACCAAATTGTACCATAAACATCGTCCTCATAGCCACGCTTTTTATAATTCGGAATTAGATGAAATAGTAATTCTAAAAACCCCCAACTTTATTGAAACTTTTTTTCACGAATTGAGCCATTCAGTGCTTGAAAAAAAATGCCCACTAGCCCCCGCTTGGCTTAACGAAGGGTTAGCCGAATTTTTTGAGCACCTAAAGTTTACCGGACAGGGATTATCCAATCAGCCCTCCTCACAAAGAATTAATACCATTGCCACTTTATTGCGAAGGAAGTATAATATTCCTAAACTAATGAGCTTATCTCTTCGAGATTGGCAAGCACTGCCCCAAGATGAATCGTATAGACTATCTTGGGGGCTGGTAAATGCCTTATATTACCTAAATATTGACGCTTTTAGAGAAATTATCAAAAGTATTTGTAATGGAGATTCTAGTATGACTGCTATTGAGAAGCACTATCCGGGGGGATACCAAGAGTTTTACAAACAATTAAAAAAGTATTATTACAATTTGGAGGATTAATTCTTATAGTAAAGATGTAAAATATAAAGGGTGCATTTCAAATTTACGCATTTCTTTTGCCTCACCCTGCCCTCTCCGAAGGAGAGGGTAATAAGGTGGTAAATTTGAAATGCACCCAATATAAATCTGTTTTAAATACTTGATAATCAATTTTTTAGATGCAATATTTTATTAATTAATTGATAATCAATGTATTACATTAGCACATCAGCACATCTTATAATTAACTCATTACTTAAAAAAGTACGAAAAACCCATATCAATTTTTCAAACTAAACTCTAACAAATACATATCTTTGAGTTCGGAAGCGCGGGTATTGGGGTTTAGAAAAGTGATATTGAGTTGCGAAATATGAAAACGAAAGGCTTTTTTCAAAATTTTGGTGTTTTGATTTAAGTTTTCCACCGCTTTAAGCCCTTGACTATCCGCATAAAGCCAGCATTTGCCGGATTTGGCAATGTCCAAAAGCTCTTTTTCATCTTTGATTTCTCCGGCTAAGGTCTTTTGGCTATAAAAATCGAGCGAGTGAACATAAATGCCGTCATCATTATTTTTTAAAATCACATAAAACCTTGCTGGATTTACCTTGACCTCCGCGCGAGCATAACGAGCCACCACCGAGCCGGCTTGATAGCCAAACAATTGGGGATAAATATGCCCATTGAGCAGTAAATTGACTCCCAAAATTGCCAACAAAGGCGGTAAAATTAGTTTTTGAAAACGATTTTTGCTGAAGAAAATATAATAAATTGTTCCTACAAAAAACAATTCACTTAGACTAACTATCAGATAATCAGTCCATTGACTCGGAGCGAAACAATACCAAGCCAACAAATGCGCCAAAATGACCAAAACCCCCACCGTAAACGCCAAAAAGCCATTGCCTACTTTGAAGCTCCGAATTTGGTCAGATTGATAAATGAGTTTGGTCAATAATTTGGCAGTAATAAGGGTCGCCAAAGGAAAAATCACATAAATATAGTGTGGGAGTTTGAACTGCGAAAAAGACAAAGCAATCAAAGGCAATACTACGCCGCCCCAAGTCAGGGCTTCTTCTTGGTCATTGATTTTGAAGCCTTTGCGAAACAACTGCAAGGTGTCTTGCCCCAAAGCCCAAAAAAACAACAATGCCCACGGCAAATAGCTCCAAGCAAATGAATGAACAAAAAAGAAATAATCTCTATCTACCGCGCCCGTGCCGCGCACAAAGTCGTTTTCGCCGGTGAGCCTGCCAAAACTCTGTTTCCAAAAATAAAAATAAATTCCTGAGTTATTTTTGTTGCCAAACATTAGCTTATCCGGCTGGTTATCAAACTGATAGTACAAGCCATACAACATTGGAGCTAAGATCAGCAAAACTATACCCAAGCCTAGCAACCACTGCCAGCGAAAAAATGCCGTCCATTGTCGCTTCATTACAAAGTCGGTCGCAAATGCCAACACCGGCACCATTAGCCCAATCGGTCCTTTGGCAAGCATTGCCAAACCGATACCCACAAATGCCCCCAGCAAATACTTTAGTTTTTTGGTTTGATTGAACTCAGCAAGCTGCCATATTGCCCAAATAATGGCATTGGTAAGCATAGTATCGGTACGTACATCGTGGTTGATTAAAAAATATGCCTGACTCGATACCAAGGTCAAAGCCGCCAGTTTGCCTACGCGGGAGTCATAATACAATTTACCCAAACGATAAGTGGCATAAGCCCCCAAAACAGTAGAAATAATTGGAAAAATCCGATAGCTAAAATTAAATATACCAAATATATTAAATGCCAAAGCCGTAAACCAAAACAATAAAGGCGGCTTATCCAAATAATCTTTGCCTCTTTCCATTACTTGCAGATAGCTACCCGATTCTATCATTTCTTTGGACATCAGGGCATATTGTGCCGCATCTACATCCATTACATCTAAAAAAGCCCCCAATACATATACGCCCAACACTGCCCCAAAAGCCCACAAATAAGTCCGAGATTGTCCACCGCCAATTTCCATTGATTTGAGTTTAGATTTGCTTGCAAAGAAAACCATTTTATCGCGGTCGGGCAAATAGCCAAGCTGAATTTGCAAACGAAGTCAAGGAATTAGGAATTAATAATCGGAAATTAGGAATTGTGTAATCACCTGATTTTCAATCAATTATGTTTTTAAAAATTTTACTTTATCTTGTAATTTATTCCTAAACCATTCATTGATAAATGGCATTTAAAATACATAATCAACTGTTTATCAAATAGTTAGCTCAATTCTTGGGAATGACTGCTAGGCTTGGCTTTTCCTTCAAATTTGTCCAAATATTGCGGGCTTTCGGTGTGCATCCATTTGTCCCAAAAGGTAAAATACAAACCATAATTATACTTAAATTGGCTATGATGCAAGGCGTGATGGGTAGCCCCTATCAACCACTTGCCCAACCAATGACGCGCAAAATAGGGCGGATACACCTCAATATCCAAATGATTGATTACACTCGATAGCGTCATAATGCTAAGATGAATCACAATGGCATAAGGGTGCATAGGCAGAAAAAGGACAATCATCGGAAGAATAATCGCCTCTAATAGACTCTCAAGCGGGTGAAACGAAAAAGCCGTCCACGGCGAAGCTATCAAGCTATCGTGATGTACCTTATGTACCCAACGAAATACCGAAGGCTGGTGCATCCAACGATGCAACCAATAATAATAGGTTTCGTGGATAAACATAGCTATCAAAATACTCACGCCAAAATACAACCACCCTAAATCATTGATATACAGATAAATAGCGGTGTAGCCCTTTTGCCACAAGATAGCCGTAGCCGCCCCAGCTATCGCAAAAATAAACGAAGTAATAACCGACCAATAAATTTCGCGCCCAAACTGCCCTGCCGGATAAGGTTTTGAATTGATTTTGCGCGCCTGCCACTGGAGGTATCGCCATTGGTAAAAGTAGGTAAAAAACACCCCCGCAACCACCAAATAACGCAAAACCACTACGGCAAACATTGCCAAAACCGATAGAGCAAAAACGGATAAATTACTTAAATCAAAAGGAAGCATAAGACTCAATGAGTGAATAAAGTATAATAACTTGTATTGTAAATAATTGATAATGAGGTATTTATATTTTTTAACTTCTTTTATCTCAAGTTTTTAGGCTTAAAATTTCACTAATTTATTTTGCATAAGCCCTCAAGTTGAGAACTTGATTTATAAGAAAAAACATTTTTAGGTGCAATTTCGATAAAAAGATTAACTAATTTCATACTTTTGTTAATTAATTAATCAAACTGAGGGTTTTATAGACCAGAACAGATACAACTTAAGGTTCTTCACCACTTTTCAGGAGTGAAAATCTTTTTTTCTGAAATTTATCAATTTCAGTGATTCTGAGCGAAGCGAAGAATCTGAAACTCTTGATAATC
>JALONJ010000538.1 GCA_025455045.1 Microscillaceae bacterium
TTCTGGATTTTTATTGGTTTTTGAATCTGAATTGAATTTATTTATAACTACCTGATTATCAGCCAGTTCTGGATTTTTATTGGTTTTTGAATCTGAATTTTGAATTTGAATTGAATTTGAATTTAATTTTGTGGTAGAGCGAGGCATCAATACAAAAAAACCGCCCACCAACAGAACTACAATGGGTAAATAATAAAACCAATTGTTCCACCATGCACGAGTTGATTGTACTTGAGTGGCAATCTCCGCCCAAGCCTCCGCCGGAGGTTCAGCTTCGAAGTCGCTCAAGCGTTCTCGGAAAATATCTTCAAACTCGTCATCCCAATTTTCGCTCATAATTCTCGTACAAATTTTGTTCGTTTATCATTTTTTGTAAAGCCCTTTTTGCCTTCATCAATTGGTTTTTGGAGTTGGTTTCCGAAGTTTCCAACATTTGGGCAATTTCTTGGTGGGCGTATCCCTCAATGACATATAAGTTGAATACGGTGCGGTAGCCGGTAGGTAAACGATTGATAAGTGCGACCAAATCTTCACGACTAAAACCGGCTAAAATTTGCCGATAATCTTCGTTTTCGGCAGTTTCGATCAAAACTTCTTCATTGAGTTGGGTTTGATATTTTTTGTTTTTTTGCAAATAGCTCAAGGCAGTATTGACGACCAGCCGCCGAAGCCAAGCCTCGAAAGTACCTATGTTTTGGAGTTTATCAATGTTTTTGAATACGCGGATAAAACTTTCTTGAAAAATGTCTTTGGCATCATCTCTCGAGTCGGCATAGCGCATACATATCCCCATCACCCGCCCCGCGAAGCGTTGATAGAGTAGGTGTTGAGCTTTTGGCTCTTGTTTTTGACAGCCCGATATAAGTTCTTCAATAGTCATTCAATCCCTAGATTCGGTGATGCAATGGCGGGTTGGTTTAATGTTTTGGTTCAATCGTTCATTTGGGGATTGCGTCCAAACCCTAAGGGTTTTTGAAACCCTTAGGGTTTAAATAATCTTGAAAAATTACTATGAATTAACCAAATTAGCGATAGAGCCTTTGTTTTTTTGTAAATATCTAATAATCAATAGGTTACGTGGTTTGGTTTAAACTCAATAAAATTACTTTGCAAATTATTAAAACTTGAAAACCCATAGCCAAATTTTTGCAAAAAATTAGGCTATGGATTTTGATATGGTGAATAAATAGTATATAAGTTGCTGATTATCAATTACTTATATATGACGCATCAAAACACTCAATTTTTAATCTCTACTTCTACTTCGGCATCATCGCAAGTACTGGGGTTGGGGGCAAAACCTTCACAAATTTGATAACGGAACTTTACGCGCCCGCGCCAAGTATTGCTCGGAGGTATAAATTGAATCACCCCATTCAACACAATTGCCGCACCTACTTCGGGTTTGCGCGTAACTACAAACTTAGCCGGATTAAATTGTGGTGGGCAAAAGCGGTCATTGCGCAAAACCGGCAAAAAGACCCGGTCAAAACGAATGGTATCGGCTCTAAAGGTGTATTGGTCATCATTGGCTTGGGGCAAAACGGCAGGGCATACAACCGGCTCATCAAACCTGATCCATACATTGGCGGTATCTTTGCGCCCATCTTTGTATTGGATTTGGTATTTGATGCGGTCGTTCATACCGGATTGGATATTTAAACCTTTTTTGAGTTTATAAACCATTCGGCGGTCGCTATTTATCTGGGCATTGCCATAACGCGGCTCAACCAAAATCTTAAATTCTTCCCAATTCATCAGTTCAGGGCAAAATATATCATTGCGCAATACATCTATCACTTTGCGGGTAGTATCGCGGGGCGGCATAGTCAAGAAGTCTTCTACGCCTTTCAAACGACAAGACTGGTCGGGGTTGCCATAATTGACCACTACTACCCCGTAGCCTATATTGTTGGAGTTGTTTTTTTCGTGAATTTTATAGACAAAAATATCGCGCCCACCCGCCGGAGGCGTATTTTGGGTACGCGAATAACGAACTCGCGGGCGATTGCTCAGGCTGGTGATTGGCACTACTTCAGCCTTGCCGTACACCGGTTGTATGGCTATTTGCAAGCTCGATGAGTCGGGGCGATTGTTACAAAAACGGTCGTTTGCCAACACATCAATCAAAATAGAGGCTTCGCTAGGGGGAATGAAGGCAAAATCAGGGACAGCCCCCAATTGGCAAGGCATTGCATTGGCATCTTTGACAATGACAATTCTAATAATAATGTCGTGCCAAGGCTTGTCGGCTCCGTTGCGGCGGCGGCAACGTACTTGGTCGGTGCTTTGGGTAGTACTTTCGGCAGGAGTATAAAGCAACAAGCCTTGTCCGATAAACTGGGCTTTGCCACCGTTTTGGGTATTGCCGACCAATTCAAATTCGGTTTGGGCAGTGATGCCGGTTTGCCCTTCTAGCAAGTTGATAACGGTGGGCGACTCAGGGGTGGTAATAGCTTCTTGCTCGGTATCGCCAAGTTCGGGATTGGGGTCTTCAATCTCAGCCCGATTGCAAGCTGCCAATACGCTCATAGCGAGCAGAACCCAGCAAAAGTAATTTAAAATGGAATTTCTATTTTTTTTCATAAGAAATAGAATTAATTTTTTTAAAAAATGAATTAAAGTTGATTTCCAAAAAAAGCTTGCCCTTGGTTTTTGATTCCAAAGGCAAACCATCATTCAAATAAAGTTGATTTCTAAACTAAAGACTTTGGCTTGGGATAAAAGGTCACCTGACTAGCAAAAAAAAATTATTTTTTTTAATGGAAGATTTAAGGAAACTAAATAGATATTTTGTAACTTGCTGATAATCAGGTGGTTGAATTTATAATACGGTTCTTTACCCATTTTGAGGAAATTCTGGCTTTATTCTAAGCCTCAACTCATTTACGCGGGCAGGCTAGACAGCCTGCATTACAATTTTCCTGAAGTCAAGGGATTTTTTTTGGTTTTGGCACTGATTTTTTTTAAAATTTCGGGCATTTGGGCTTGGGTTTGTTCATAACCGGCTTGAAAAATTTTTTCTGCCAATTTGAAATCAAATACTCCAAAGGAATAAGCCCCTTTTACATCAATATAAATATCGCACATCGGGATTCGCCGTTGCACATTTTCCCAAATCATCAGGTTACTACACCGCTCGCCGATAGCCCATAAGCCCTCAATTTTTTGTTCAATTGCGCCATAATCGTTCACATTGACAGCAATGGCTACCTCGCAATGGGCGCGAATCGGCTCTACCGGCAAGTTGTTGAGCAAGCCGCCATCAACATACAAATTGCCATTCATACGTACCGGCTTGAAAATCAGAGGGATAGAAGATGATGCCATCACTACCAAAGAGAGCTTGCCTTCATCAATGATTTCATAAGCTCCAGTATTGATATTGGCTACACAAACGTACAAATGGCGTTTCAGTCCGTCAAAATCATCTTGTTGGATATTGCTTTTGAGCATTTTTTTCAAATAACTCATATCGGTCAAGCCCCCGTCAGGAATCCCCAAACTAAATGCCTTAAAAAAACGTGGTTTTTCCAAAATTTCCAAAATAGCTTTGGGCGACAAGCCTTCGGCATAAAAAGCCCCCACAATTGCCCCCATACTTGCCCCCGAAATGCGCTCAATCTCAATGTTGTTTTCTTCCAGTGCCTGCAATACTCCCGCGTGAGCAATGCCCCGCGCGCCGCCACCGCAGAGACAGATACCAACTTTGGATTTTTCGAGATTTGTAGGTTCAAACAAGCGCATATCGGTAGGTTGGTTTCGAGGGTTCAACAAAAATATAAAGCATTGATTATCAATCAATTATCAACTCTTTGATGCAAAGATAAACAGCACTGCCTTGAAAAATAACAAATCTTGCTTATTTTTTCAAACTTGTTGCCTGACAACGCTCATACTTTGGCAGAGAGCCATATCGCCTGACAAAAGGGGATTAAATTATTTAAAAATAGCAAAATCTTTATTGTTTTTTGCCTCTTCAAAGATTTTTTTCTCCAAATCTTTGGCAAGTTGGACTTTGCGCTGGTTGATAATCATATTGACCACCCGATTGCGGACAAACTCAAGGGGTGAAGTTTGGTTGGAAATTTTGAACTCTCGAATTGCCAAATAATAAAGCGATTTGCCGTCATTGGTTTCGGCAAAGGTATTTTGTTGCAAAAAATCGGTTTTATTGGCAATTTGGCGAAAGGGCGTATTTTTGATAAGCGTTTCCAAGTCTATCCAAGTAGTATCGTTGAGCGCGTACTGCTCGGCATATTTGACACAAAACTCCTTAAGTTTGGGGTTTTTGGTTTGTAAATAATACTTGAGGCTATCTTTTTCGGCTAAATTAGCGGGAATTTTGACCCAATTGGCTTTGACAATATTTTGTTTGAGTTCAAAATTTGCCGGATTGTCGGTATAGTATTTTTTTACTTCGGCTTCGCTTACTTTGGTATCCAAGTTTTTTTGAATATAAGCCTTCTCGAAGGCAAAAGCTATCAAATCATAGCGATAATCGAGCAATTTGCGTTCTATTTCGGCTTCGTCAATTTTGACTTCGGTTCGGGCTTTGGCAAGCAGGAGTTGCTTGCGAATCCAGTTATTGATATATCGGTTCACGATTTCGGCACTATCAGCTTTGCTTGCATTCATTGGCACCAAGCCCAACAGGTCGCGCTCGTATAGAGTAAGGTCTTTTACTTGGGCTAGGGCTTTGCCACGCTTGGCTGATTCGTCGGGGCTTGAATTACAAGCATTTAGCCCCCAAAACAGACCGAATAAGATGTATAAATAGTGCTTTGTCAATGGGTTTATAGATTATATGGCTTAATGTATTGCTTTTTAAAATTTCGATTTTATAAATACTTGATTATCAATTGTTTGCAAATTTAGATTTTTTTTTCAAAAAGTTGAATCGGCAAGGCAATTAATTGGAAGACAGCCCCAGCCTTTTTAGGAATCTGGCATTTTTAATTCAAAATTAAAAATTATATAACTAATTGATTATCAGTCAATTATGATTTTTTTAAGGCTCTATCGTTAATTTGGTTAATTCATAGTAATTTTTCAAGATAATTTAAACCCTTAGGGTTTGGACTCAATCCCCAAATGAACGATTGAACCTTTTTTAATTGATAGATTCCAAAACGTAATCAATTGAAAATCCTCCAAAGGCGGACACGGTCAGGTAATTAAATAATTCTTAATTCTCAATTATTAATTCCTAATTCCATAGCTAGAGTACCAAAGTAGCCCTAATATCCGCAAAAAACCCGCCCGCTTTACTTTGATTCTTCGTACATTTTTAGCAAAATTGTAAAATCAGATGACACCCATCCGGCAAGCCTGAATATATATAGCCTTTTTTATTAAAAATCAACAAACGCAATTACAAACCTCTTATGTTTACTGCCCAAAAAAATCTTTTTAATCTCAACCCCAAAGTTACGTATCTCAATTGCGCGTATATGTCGCCACTGCTCAAAAGCGTAGAGCAAGCCGGTATATTGGGTTTGCAACGCAAGCGCGAACCCTATGAAGTATTTCCCGGTGATTTTTTTCGCCAGCCCAATGAGGTACGACAAGAGTTTGCCCAACTCATCAATGCGCCGGAGTCGCGCGTGGCAATCATCAGCTCGGTATCGTATGGAATGGCTATCGTTGCCAAAAATCTGCTTTTGGGCAAAGGGCAAAACATAATTGTTGCCGCCGAACAATTCCCCAGCAATGTTTATCCTTGGCTTAGCTTGGCACAAGAAACCGATGCCGAAGTCCGAATTATCAGTCCGCCCGATAGCCTCGAGCATCGAGGTAAAATTTGGAACGAAAAATTATTGACTGCTATTGACAAAAACACTCGCTTGGTGGCTTTGGGCAATGTGCATTGGGCAGATGGCACTTGGTTCGACTTGCCACAAATCCGTATTCGTACCCGCGAGGTAGGGGCTTTGTTGGCAATTGACGGCACGCAATCGGTAGGGGCATTGCCGTTTGATGTTCAAAAAATCCAACCCGATGCCTTGATTTGTGCCGGTTATAAATGGTTGATGGGTCCTTATGGCATTGGTTTGGCTTATTTTGGGGAGTTTTTTGACAATGGCAAACCTTTGGAAGAAAACTGGATTAATCGCTTAGGCAGTGAAAACTTTAAAGAATTGGTCAATTATGTAGCCGAGTACGAACCCGGGGCTTTGCGCTACGAAGTAGGTGAGCGCAGCAATTTTATCAATATTCCGATGATGCTTACCGCCCTCCAACAAATCAATGCTTGGAAGCCGCAAAATATTCAAAGCTATTGTCGTTATTTGACTCAAGAATCATTACAAATATTACAAAATCGCGGTTTTTGGGTAGAAGATGAGGCTTATCGGGGTGCGCATTTGTTTGGTATTCGCTTGCCATCACACTTGTCTATTGAAAAAGTACAGGCAAAATTTCAAGCCCAACAAATTTATGTATCGTTTCGCGGCAATGCCATTAGGATTGCTCCGCATATTTATAATGATTCCCAAGATATGGCAAAGTTGGTAGAAAGTTTATTGAGTATGTAGGCGATATGATTTCGGGAATTGGGAATTGAGAATGACATAATCTCTTAATTATTCGTCAGACGCGAGGCGCAGTCAATTAGCTATGAAAAATAATTAAATGGTTCTTCACCACCTTTCAGGAATTGCCTTTGGCAATCCCTCTCGCTTTGTCATTCTGAGCGAAGCGAAGAATCTGAAACTCTTGATAATCAACGCTTTAGATTCTTCGCTTT
>JALONJ010000539.1 GCA_025455045.1 Microscillaceae bacterium
GAAAATTGTAATGCAGGCTGTCTAGCCTGCCCGCGTAAATGAGTTGAGGCTTAGAATAAAGCCAGAACTTCCTCAAAATGGGTAAAGAACCTTTAAAAATATTAAAATAACCCATATCAGTCTGCTTTAAGGCAAGAGCCAAAAAAATGTACTATTTTCGATAAAAATTATTTTGAAGATCTTGAAGAAAAACTTTTCCATCTGCTTTTAAAAACATAACCCTCTCATAATCAATACTTTACATAATGGACAGTGCGCAACTTTCTACACTTGGTCAATGGCTAGGCGAAGCTCAAGCAATGGTCATACTCACCGGCGCGGGTATGGGCGTAGATTCAGGAATGAAGACCTTTCGGGGCGAAGACGGACGCTGGGGAAGTTTGGAAGCCGAAAACAAGCAAAGCATCTTTGAACTATCCAATCCGCAAATGTTTATCGACAATCCCCAATGGATATGGAGTCTATTTGCCCGCCGAATGAAAGAATACGCCCATACCGACCCCCACGCCGGTTTTTATATCCTAAAAAAATGGATCCAAAAACTTGAGCTAGATTATTTCATTCTTACCTCCAACATTGACAGCCATTTCCAGAAAGCCGGTTTTCCCGAAGACCACATCCGCGAACTGCACGGCTCACTCAATTATTTGCAAAGCGTACAGCCGCAAGTTTTTGGCGAAATTTGGCGCAACGATTTGGATTTGAATACGTTAGAACAATCAATCAATGCCCACAAATTCCCGCTTTGCCCCGATAAGCAAACAATGGCGCGCCCCAACGTATATATGTTTCGAGACTACTATTACCTCGAGGCTCGTTCCAAAGCCCAAGATGTTTATTATCAGGCATTTTTGCAAAGAAATCAGGGCAAAAAAATCATCGTATTTGAAATAGGCTCGGGTCCTCACGTCCAAACCATTCGCATCAAAACCCGTCAGTTAATCACCCATTATGGGGCAAAAACCGTCAGAATTAACCCGCACGATTTCAAAATCAAACCACCTCATTTGGGCATTGCTCAAGGTGCTTTGGCTACTCTTACCGAAATTGATAATTATTTGGAAGCAAATTTGTGGAATTAAAAAATAAGATTCAAAAGACAAACAATGTAAGAAAAACCGCCAATATTCAAAAAACATCATTCACACATAACTCATTCACTATCAGCCCCTTAAAACAAGAAATAATCAATACGACAAATGAAAAAATATAGCTTTATTCTCGGGATTTTCAGTTTACTCAGCTTATTTTCGGCTTGTAGCAAACGCGGACAATGCCCCGCCTATATGGATTTTAACCAAGGTACTATCAGTGTGCAAGACAAAGGCAAAATGACCCCCGACGACATTCGCGCCCAAAGCCAAAAACTACTCAACACTCAAGACAGTTACATTCAAGTAGTGCGCGACAAAAAAACCGGCTTGGTCAAATCCAAACGCCGTGTCAAAAAAGGCAAAAACAACGCCTACACCGACAAAGGTTTCAAATCCGACCCCCGCAATTTGCAAGGCGTAAAATAAATTTTCAAATTTTGATTGATTAATCAATTTTAATCGTAAATACTTGATAATCAATATTTTGTGCAAGAAAATAAAAATTTGGGCGCAAAATCCCGGCTGTCGGACAAGCAGGAGCCTCCGCTTGGCAGGGGCAAGTTTCGCCACCCACCGGTCGCCTCAAGCCCCTGCCAAGCGGGGTCTCCTCCATACGGCTTCCATCCGGTGCGCAAAATTAATTCAAGAAAAATTATTAAGGAATTGATACGAAATAAAGTAAACCTTTTAAAAATATAATCAATTGACCGTGTCTGACTCTGGCTGAAAATCAGACAATTAAATAACTCCTAATTCCTAAGTTGTTGATAATCAATTAATTACAAAAAAAGCAAGTCAAAAAAAACGACAAACAATATATGACCATTTCTCGGGGAACAAAATATTTTTTTAGCATCATTTGTCTATTGGTACTGGCTATTTTGGCTGGCTCAGTCGAGCAATCCTATGCCCAAAACACCAATCCCTCATTTATCAACAGCACCAAACAAAAAGACAAAAGCCGCAAAAACCGCCGCAACGACAACAAACGCAACAACTATCTCGGCAAAGAAAAAGAACGCGAAACCGAATACCAAGGCGAAGGCAAAAAACTGGTACAAAAAGTAAAAGCCCCCTCCAAACGCGATAAAATCGATAGCGAAAGTGAGCGCGCTGCCTACTCAGGCAACGAAAAATATGTAAACATCGAGCAAAAACGCGCCGATAAAAACCGCAAACTCAGCAAATTCGCTGGCAAAATTCCGATGCGCAAAGTCAAATACCATCAAAAAGACATCGAGTACGGGGCTGCCGATCGCGCCGACTACAGTGGCAATGTCCGATACTTCGATGCCAAAAAAGAACGCGCCAAACTAAGCCGCCAAGCCAGCAATTATAGTGGTAACATTCGTTTCAATCCCAACAAACGCGCCCGCCAAGTCCGCGACAAACAACGCGAAATTTCTGACTACTCCGGCAATGTCCCTTATTTGAATATTCCCAAACTCCGCCAACGCAAAGCCACCAAACTTGCCAATTTCAAAGGACCGATTGCCATTCGGGTCAAACAAAAACCCAAAGGCTCTGTTACCTCTACCTACAAAGGCGCACCCAACAAAAACCGGTTTGCGGCAAACTACAGCCGCAAGCGATTCAAAAGCGGTAAATTTGTCAAAAAATCCGATTTGCCCAACTATCAAAAAACCAAACCGGGCAAACTCAAATACGACTCCCGCGAAACCAAAATGTGGCAAAACGGTGGGGGAGCTTTGCCCACCCGAGGCGAGCGCAAACTCCCCAAAACCAGCAAAAAAGCCAAACGCCAAGCCGACCAAGATGCCCAAAAACTCTTGGACAAGCCTAGCGAATCGGGCAGCCCAGATGATAACTAAACGATTGACTCTTTGCGCAAAGCAAACCTGAGTCAATGGATTACAATATTTTTAACCGAATAATTAATGGAAAATGGTCGGACGGAAATCTACCGTCCGACTTTTTGCTTTCATCTATTTCGTAGCTTTTTACTTTCACGGCTTGGGGCGCATTGACCCACACATAATCAATCAACATATTGGGCTTTCTAGCCGCAAAACCATTAAAACTAGAGTTTTGATGGCGGATTTTGCTGGCCAATTTTTGGCAATCCGCCCATTTTTCCGCCACTATTTGGTAAGTAGCGTCTTGAGGTGTAAAATTCATATCCGCCGTCAAAAAACTTAGCCCTTCCGCAGCTATTTCGGGTAATTTCCGGTTGATGAGTCTTGCCCCCATTGCTCGCGCTTGCGCGCTATAATGGTCAAAATGGGTATTGAAATGCCAAAATAGCTTGCCCGTGTGTCGGTCTCTGAATTTGCCCCAAGTGAGCATCCGCGCACACGCCGACTCCCACGAGCGCGAGCCTGCCTCTAAGGGCAACTCCGAAAGCCAAAAATGCCCCGCAGCCAATAGCTCTACTCGCGCCGGACGATAAAATATTGCCATCATTTCTCCGGCTTGTTTGCCATCATCGCGCCCTACGCCAATCCATTGATAATCGGGCAATAAGTCCGCTAAGTCCACAATTTGCTGGTATAAACCCTCTTGAGTTCCCAACAAATCGGGCTGGTGCTTTTGCACAAGTTGCGCCAGTGCTTCTTTGCGAAATTGCCAATTGTTGGCACTATCGCGCGGATTATCGAAGCGCAAATTGTAGCTCATAATAGTGAGGTTTTGAGCCTGCATATAAAATGATAAACCAAAGAAAAAAGAAAATAAATAAAAAGTAAATTTCATCGTAATACATTGATAATCAATTGCTTATGTTAATTTGACGGTTCTTCACCACTTTTCAGGAATGAGAATCTTTTTTCTGAAATTTATCAATTTCAGTGATTCTGAGCGAAGCGAAGAATCTGAAACTCTTGATAATCA
>JALONJ010000540.1 GCA_025455045.1 Microscillaceae bacterium
ATGCTGATTATCAATTACTTATATATTTTGTTATTTTTATAAATATAAAAGTTAAAATATAAAAGTTTTGTTCAATTATTTTACAGTAGGAATTGCTGTTTAAAGATTAAAAATAGCATAACTCATTGATTATCAATAAATTATGTTTTTTAAGCCTAAATTCCAAAAGCAATTACTTAATTATTTTTCGTATAAAATAAAAACGCAAGCAGCGAAAACTGCTTGCGTTTTTTGTAACTATCCATCAATTGGGTGTTTTTTAAATCTAACCAGTTATCAGCACATTGCCGGTCATTTCTGCCGGAATATCTATACCCATTAGAGTCAAAATAGTAGGTGCAAGGTCGCCCAATTTGCCGTCTTTGAGGCTGGGGCGATAATCCTTATCTACCAAAATACAAGGAACTAAATTGGTGGTGTGGGCGGTATGGGGCGAGCCATCGGGGTTTATCATAATATCGGAGTTGCCATGGTCGGCAATCAAAATGGCGGTATAGCCATTGGCTAGAGCGGCTTCAACTACGGCTTGGGCGCATTTGTCCACCGTTTCGCAGGCTTTTACTGCCGCCGCAAATACGCCGGTATGCCCTACCATATCGGGGTTGGCAAAATTGAGACACACAAAATCGACAGTTTTTTGATTTAATTCGGCAACAATGGCATCTTTGATGTCGTAGGCACTCATTTCGGGCTTTAGGTCATAAGTAGCCACTTTGGGCGAAGGGCAAAGAATCCGTTTTTCGTGGGCAAACTCTTCTTCGCGCCCTCCCGAAAAGAAAAAAGTAACATGCGGGTATTTTTCGGTTTCGGCAATTCTGATTTGATTTTTGCCGGCTTTGGCGACTATTTCGCCTAGAGTATTGTTTAGATTATCTTTTTCGAACAAAACTTTTACATTTTGGAATGATTCATCATAAATAGTCATTGTTGCATAGTGCAAATTCATTTTTTTCATTCCAAAATCGACAAAATCCTGCTGGCTAAGAACTTGAGTGAGTTGCCTGCCTCGGTCATTTCTAAAATTGAAAAACAAAATAGCGTCTCCTTCTTCAATCTTGGCAAGGGCTTGGTTTTGGTCATTTACCGCCAAAATCGGCTTGATAAATTCATCGGTAACTCCCTCATTATAAGACTGTTGCACGGCAGAGATTACATCTTGGGCGGGTTTGCCTTCACCTTTTACGAGCAAGTCGTAGGCTAGTTTTACCCTTTCCCAACGCTTGTCTCTATCCATAGCATAGTAGCGACCAATGACCGAAGCCACTTTGCCGGTTGTTTTGCTCAAGTGATTTTGCAAATCGGTCAAATACTTTACTCCGCCTTCGGGCGAGGTATCGCGCCCATCCATAAAAGCGTGAATATACACCTCCGAAAGTCCGTTTTGATGAGCAATGCTGCAAAGGGCTTTCAAATGCTCAATGTGGGAGTGAACCCCGCCATCGGACAAAAGTCCCAGAAAATGCAATTTTTTTTGATTTTTCTTGACATAATTGATTGTATCGACCAAAATCGGGTTGGTTTCCAACTCTTTATCTTCAATGGCTTTGTTGATTCTAACCAAATCTTGATACACTACTCGACCAGCCCCAATGTTCATATGACCCACTTCCGAATTGCCCATTTGACCTAGTGGCAAGCCCACCGCCAGACCCGAAGCCTCGAGTTTGCTGTGGGGGTAGGTGTCCCACAAAGAATCCATAAAAGGAGTATCGGCTTGAGCAATCGCCGATACTGCGGGGTTGGTGCCTAATCCCCAACCGTCCAAAATCATTAAAATTACGCGTTTATTCATTGTTTTACTTGGTATCTTAAAGATGAAAAATTAATTTTTTATTTAGTTAAAATCCTGATTGTCAAATAGTTATATACAAATTTTGTTTTGAACCCCGAAGCCAAACCTCAAGAATTTGCTAACGCTTGATAATAGTACAAATTTAGGCATTTTTATAATTTATCGGAATAGCGATGGCTAAGATTTAATTGACAAAGCAGATTATTTGCTTGGTTTGGAAAAAACAAACAAATACGGATTGAACAAGGTGTCAATTTCTCAATGTCAATTTTGGTACAATTGCTTAAAACTGGTGCTTTTCGTAACTAGCTGATTATCAGTCAATTATTTAAAAAAAGAAAGCAAGCAATTAGAAACTAGGTAAACTATTGAAATTTTGTAAACTATTTAGCTTAAATTTGCTGAAAATTAAGCATCATTTATTCAATAAGTATTTGATTATCAGTAACTTAAATAAATTTTCGAATTTCGGATTTTTTTCAAAAGTTCATTTTTACATCATTTAATTAAGCAGAGAAATGACAAACAAACAGCGAATTGGTTTAATCATTGGCTTAGGGGCAGTTGCCGGAGGTTTTTATTGGTGGTACAAAAATCAACCGCCCAAATTCAAAATTTTGGAATTTAATAACCGCGACCGCAGTATTCGTTGGCAGTATGGCAGTATTGTCAATATCACCCGCGCCGGTCAAACGAGTGTATATAGCGACCATCCTCATTCCGATTTTTTTGTCAATGTTGGTTCTATTGAGGAAGGCGGCAAGGTAGTAGGTTTGCACTTCAATTTTTTGGGCAAAGACAACCGCGAGCCGCAATTTGTCTATTTTGATTGAGACAATACTTGTCCAATTCAATGAAAAGCAAAAACTTTCTAAAGCCTTCCCGACAATTGGGTGGGCTTTTTTGCTGTAGTTAATACTTGTCTAAGGTTTTAAATTATTTCACTACCCCAATTTTTTAAACCAAAATTCAATCCATTGGTTGTAAAAGATTGTGGGGATTTTTGGATAAAAAAAATTCATTTTTCAAAGTCTTTGTATAATTTTACTAAGTCAAAATCAAACTTAGTTTATGAAAACAAAATCCGACAGTCAATGGATTGATTATCAGATATTTAACCCCTAATTTTAGTTTGAATTTATTTTTTTACTAATTTGCTAAATTTAAAATGAACAGATTACATAATCGAGTAGCTATCGTAACCGGCGGTGCGCAGGGCATAGGCAAGGGCATTGTCGAAAAATTTGCCAAAGAAGATGCCGCCGTCATCATTTGGGATGTTCAAAAAGAAAAAGCCCATATTGTTGAGTCCACCCTCAAAGCCCAAAAGCTCAAAGTAGAAGCTATGGAAAATGTGGACATCACCAGCCTCGCCTCGGTGCAAGAAGCCGCCCAAAAAATAATGGACAAATACGGACGCATTGATATTTTGATAAACAATGCCGGAATTGTGCGCGATGCTTCATTTATGAAAATGACCGAAGAGCAGTGGAATCAGGTGATTGCGGTCAATTTGACCGGCGTGTTCAACTGCGCCAAAGCGGTGATTCCGTTTATGACCGAAAAACAATTTGGCAGAATTGTCAATATTTCGTCGGTATCGGGTATTTATGGCAATTTTGGGCAAACCAACTATATTGCCGCCAAAGCCGGAGTAGCTGCGATGGTCAAAGGCTGGGGGCGCGAATTGGGTAAGTTCAACATCACCGCCAATGCCATAGCTCCGGGTCCGATTGAAACCGATATGCTGGCAACTATACCCCCCGAAATGTACGAACAAATGAAAATGCGTATTCCGGTGCGCCGCCTCGGTCAGCCCGAAGACATTGCCAATGCCGCTTTGTTTTTCTGCTCCGAAGAAGCCGGATTTGTTACGGGTCAGACTTTGGTGGTTGATGGTGGCTCAATGTTGGGCGGATAATTTGGAAGTGTTGAGTTATGAATCATGAGTTATGAGTTAATTTAACGTGAATATTTTAAAACATATTAAAAAAGTACAAAAAATGAAATATTTGAAAATAACCCAACTCATCTCCCCACTCGTCATCCTGTGTGGAACTTTGTTAAATTTTTACCTCTTAGATTTTTTCTGTAATTAATTGAAAATCAATAAATTATGATTTATTTAAAGGCTCAAAAAGTCCACAAAGT
>JALONJ010000106.1 GCA_025455045.1 Microscillaceae bacterium
TTTATAATCACCTCATTATCAATTAGTTACAGAAAAGCTATTTTTAAATATTCTAAAAAATTAAGTATTCGTTTAAAATTTCTACAGTGGGAATTGCTGACACTCTTTTGAATTTTTTATGGCAAAGCCTGCAAAATCATAAGCAGTCTTTTTTTAGTATAAATGTTCATCAGGTATGAACAATAGTGTAATTTTGGTTTGTTCAGCCTCTAAGGTCAGGCAGTTCTATCTTTATCAAAGTACCTTGACCGGCGGCAGAGGTCAGGTGAATCTCACCTTGCAGTTTTTGAATAGCCTCTTTGACAATATATAAACCCAAACCCGAGCCGGATTTGTGGGTCGTAGCCCGATAAAACATTTCAAAAATTTTGCTTTGATGTTCTTCCTCGATGCCTATTCCATTGTCTTGTATCTCTAGATAAGCACGGCGGTCTTTTACTGCGGCTTTTAGCCTCACAAAAGGCTGGGCTTGGGGGAGCTTGGAATAGCGTATAGCGTTGGAAATCAGGTTGTTGAGTACAATACTGAGGCGGCGCGTATCCGAAAAAAAGCGTTCTTCTTGCTCAATCTCAATGATTTTCTCGATTTCATTAAAATTATCCAAAAATGAATATTGCTCAAAAGTTTCTTTAACCAAATTTTTAAAGTTGATAGATTCCTTTTTGACCTCAAGGCGAGTATTTTGCGAATAATCCAAAATATCTCGGATAAAACTATCCAATCGCCTGATGCTTACTTCTTGCAACCTCAAGTACTCATAAATTTTGTGGACATCTTCGGTCATTCGGCAGAGGCTTATCAAGCCCAAAACTGAGGCTATAGGCGCGCGGAGGTCGTGAGAAGCACTATATACGAAGCGGTCAAGCTCGGCATTGGCTTTCGTAAGTTCATCGTTGGTTTGGGTAAGGACTTGATTTACTTGCCTAAGTTCTTCTTCGCTGGCAGTGAGCGACTCTTCACGAGCCGAGAGTTCTTCATTTAATTTTTTCTCATTTTCCAACAATTCTTGCAAAGCATTCTCGATTTCTTTGCGCTTATGAATATCAAGCGTAGTGCCTTGTAGGGCTATGGGTTTCTGATTTTGGTCTTTGAGGGTTCGGCACTTGGTCAAATACCAGCGATAATTACCGTCTTTTTGCAAAAAACGGACTTCATATTCTACTTCAATATCTTTTTGTACACTTTTGACTATCGAATTGTACACTTTTTCCAAATCTTCAGGATGTACCAAATTCTGAAAATCCGTGATTTTATCCAAAGAAATTTGATTTGGCTCATAACCCAGGCTCAAGAAAGTCTGGGCTGACCACTCGATTTTTTGGGTAAACAAATCAAATTGCCAAAAGCCTAATTTGGCAAAGGATTGTACCTCCTCGAGAGTAGCTTTGGATTGGGCAATTTGTTGCTCGGTTTGTTTGCGGTCAGTTATATCTTTGGAGTAAATTGAAATTTCTACTACTTCATTGTCTTTGACCACCGGATAAAATGAAACTTCATAATGGCGTTGATTGTATGCCAGTTCTTCAACAATTTTTTCCCCGGCAAAGGCTTTGCGATAATTACGGGTAAAGAACTTACCATCTACGTGGGGCGGTACACGCTTAAGGTCAAAGCCCAGATAGGGTTTTTCGCCATAAAATTCTTCGTGGATAATTTGGTAAGGTTTGTTATATGCCACCAAGCATAAGTCTCTGTCAATCAACCAGATACGATTTTCAGTATTGTTTAAAATTGCTTGCAAATTGACTTCATTTTGTTGGATTATTTCCTGACTTCTTTTCAAGGCATCGGTATCCAAATTGCTACCTTCCAAGCCGATTACTGCGCCTTTTTCGTTTTTGAGGGCAATACCTTTTGCCAAAATCCACTTGTAAGTACCATCAGGCTGGCGGTGGCGAGCCTCTACTTCGTAGCTTTGTCCTTGCTCAATGGTATTTTGAATACTTTGTAATAAAATAGGTAAGTCTTGCGGGTGAATCAAGGTCTGGTAAGTACTAAAATCAGGCGGAGGTAAATTGGGGTCTAAACCAAAAGAAGCATAAATTTGCTTGCTCCATTCAATTTTTTGACTTGCCAAATCAAACGACCAATAACCCAAATGGGCTAAATCTTGCATTTCTTCCAGTTTGCGGTTGGCTTGCAAGATTTTTAGTTCGGCGGTTTTGGCAATGGTAATATCACGGGCAGAAATACTCACGCCGCGCATTTCTTGTTCAATTTTGATAGGATTAAAGGCTATTTCATAATATTTTTCTTGGATATATAAATTATCTACAAATTTTTCGCCTTTTAGCGCGCGTTGAGTTTGGCGATACCAATATTCTATAGCATTGGGGCGAATTTTTATACTCTCGGGAGCAAAACTAAATCCTACATAAGGAATCTCGCCAAAGAAAATATAATGGTCATTCGCATAAGCCTCATTGAATACCACCAATTCATAGTTTTGGTTGATAATCCAGACGCTAAAATCCAAATTGTCCGCCAAGGTATTCAAATAGGCTTCATTTTGGAGTTTTTGGCTCAAGTCTTTGAAAACACCAATGACAAATTTTTCATTTTCGTACTCAGCATAGCGCAAAACTCCCTCAACCGGAATGATTTTTTTAGTCTTGGTCAGGTGTTTGGTTTGAATATGCAGGGTTTGATTGGGCATTTTTTGGATTTCCTGCAAGTGGGCTTGCCACTCCTCGCTATTGCGTACCGGAAAATCCACATCAATATCCATTACCCTTTTGCCAATCAATTCTTCGCGCGGGTATTCCAATTTATCACAGACAGTATCATTGACATCTAAAAAAACGGCATCTTCGGCACGAACCATAAAAATCATTTCCGAAGACTGGTCAAGGGCTTTGCGAAACCTTTTTAAAGTATATTCTTGTTTTTTGCGGGCATCGAGCGACTTACCATAAATAATAAATTCCGAAATCGCCCCCTGAGCCGAAAAAATAGGCGAAATCGTAATATAAACCCAAAAAGTATGTTGGCGAGGATTCTGTAGATTCAGTTCACCTTCCCATACTTTGCCTTGAACCAAATGTTCGTTGATGTTTGGGTAATCATTGCCAGAATGATAATCAGATAATAATTCTAAAAAAGGCACATTGAGCAATTCATTGGCTTGACAATCAGCCAATTGGCAAAAATTAGGATTGACATATTGAATACCCTGATTGGCTTGCAGCACAAGCAATAGATTATTTTGCTCTAAAATATTGCGATATTTATCACTATTGTCAAGGACTTTCATATTTTTTATTTATAATCTATTGATTATCAGGGGGTTAATCAATGACATAAAAAAACACTTGTATATTAATTATTCAAAACCTAAATGTAAACTGAAAGTTTTAATCTTAAAAACTTTTTGCCCAAAAGATGTAAAATAAACCGATTGGCAAAGCCCAAACTACCCCGGCAATTGCTTTTTGATTTTTTGCACCATTCCTGCCCCTTCATACACCAAGCCGGTATAAACTTGCACCAAATCGGCTCCGGCTTGGAGTTTTTCTTGGGCATCTTGGGCGGTAAAAATTCCCCCAACTCCAATAATAACTATCTGACTATCAAGATGTTGTCTTAAATACTTGATCACTTCGGTTGCTCGTTTTTGCAGAGGCTTGCCACTTAGCCCGCCCATTCCGATTTTCTCAAGTTGTTTGGCATTGGTGTACAAATCATCGCGCGAAACAGTGGTATTGGTCGCAATTACCCCCGCAATTTGGGTATTTTGCACCACCTCGATTACATCATTGAGTTGTTCATTGGTCAAGTCGGGGGCTATTTTCAACAAAATAGGTTTGGGGCTGGCTTTTGCTCGGTTTTCGGTTTGCAAAGCCTGTAAAAGCATCTGCAAAGGTTCTTTTTCTTGCAAAGCCCGCAAGTTGGGCGTGTTGGGCGAGCTTACATTGACCACAAAATAATCTACATAAGCAAACAGCTCCCGAAAGCAAATCAAGTAATCGTTCAGGGCTTGTTCGTTGGGAGTGATTTTGTTTTTGCCAATATTGCCGCCAATAATCACCTTACTACGCCGCTTTTTTAGGCGTTCTACCACTGCTTCTACGCCCTCATTGTTGAATCCCATCCGATTGACAAGGGCTTGGTCGGGCTTAAGGCGAAAGAGGCGGGGCTTATCATTGCCGGCTTGCGGCTGGGGCGTAACCGTACCTATCTCGATAAATCCAAAGCCAAAAGCCGCAAATTCATCAATGAGTTCGGCATTTTTGTCAAAACCGGCGGCAAGTCCAATCGGATTTTTGAATTGCAAACCCATCAAAGTCTTGGCGAGGCGAGGATTTTCATAATAAAAAAGTTGTTCGGTCAAGCCCCGCACGCCCGGAATTTTAAAAGCAATTTTTAATAACCCGAATACGAAGCGGTGGGCGGTTTCAGCCGATAATAAAAATAATAAAGGCTGAATTATAAGTTTATACATAATATTGATTTTTAGAATCTATGGAATTTATGATTGGAAATTGTAAATTATATAAATGTTTGATTATCAATGAGTTATAACTTCAAAATGGTTCTTCACCACTTTTCAGGAGTGAAAATCTTTTTTCTGAAATTTATCAATTTCAGTGATTCTGAGCATTAATGAACCAAGCGATAGCTTGGTTGGTAATGTTCAGAATCACTGAAAAGCGAGAGCTTTTCAGAATTCAATGGAATTGCCTTCGGCAATTCCTGAAAAGTAGCAAAGATTCTTATAAATTACATAACTATTTGATTATCAATAAATTATGATTTTTGCAAGATTGATATAAGCAATTTTTGGCGATTTTGATGATTTTTTGTTCAAAAAAATCATATAAATCTTAAAAATCAAAAAACAAATCGGCTGTAATTTCATCGGCTAATAATTTACCTTGTTCGGTCAAATACAAGTAATTGTTTTCTAATCGTAAATAATTGATTTTCAGGTATTTATCCAAATATTTTTTTTGTAAAACCAATAAATCAAAACCATATTCCGATTTGATTTTTTGCAAATCAACGCCCCATTGGGTTCTTAAGCCGGTCAGGAGGTATTCATTGGCTTGGTCAACGGCCGAAAGCATCTCTACCTCTGCCGGAACAACCTGATTGTCAAGGCTTTGCAAATATTTGGCATTATTGGCTACATTAAATTGCCGCGAAAATCCATTGTAAGAGTGCGCCGAAGGCCCAATGCCCAAATATTTGCCCTTTTTCCAATAATTTGAATTATGCCGAGAGTATAGTTGATGGCGGGCAAAATTGGAAATTTCGTATTGCTCAAAGTCATTGATTTTCAGGGTATTAAGCAATATTTCAAATTGTTGGGCAGCAAATTCTTCGTCGATGGCTTTGATTTTTTGATTTTTGAGCCAATTGCCAAATACCGTTTTGGCTTCAATGGTGAGGCAATACGCCGAAATGTGTGGTACATTTAATTCGATAGCTTTTTGTAAATCGTTTTCCCAAATTTGGTGATGGGCGGCCGGAATAGCATAAATTAAATCAATGGTAAGATTCTGAAAATCAAGGTCTTGGGCGAGTTTTACACAGCCTTGCGCGTGGGCGGCAGTGTGGGCGCGATGCAAATATTTTAAATGATTTTCGTGAAATGACTGAATCCCAATGCTGAGGCGATTGATGCCCACATTTTTAAAAATTTTTAAGTTTTCGCGGTTCAAATCATCAGGATTTGCTTCTAAAGTAATTTCGGCATTTTTTTCAATGGAAAAATGTTGATAAATCGTATTAAAAATTTGCTTCAATTCTTTTTCACTCAATAAAGAGGGCGTACCACCGCCAAAATAAATGGTGTGGAGTAAATTTGTACCCAAATAATCTTTTTGTAAGGCAATTTCTTGACAAATGGCGTTTACGATTTGGGTTTTGGCTTGTAAATGGGTGCTAAAATGAAAATCGCAATAATAACAAGCCTGTTTGCAAAACGGAATATGTAAGTATAAGGCAGTCAAGGAGTTATGAGTTATGAGTTTTTTGATTTTCAAAGATAAAGGTTTTTAGGCTTGAAAAAGAATTTGTATTTTTGTTAAAAATGAATCAAAATGGAAAATATTGAAGAAGCAAAGCGAAGGATTGAGGAGGAGAAGATAAAAAAACTAGAGGAACTAAATTTAAGTAATTTGGAATTAAAGGAGATTCCAGAGGAAGTTTTCGATTTAATATGGCTTAAAAAATTATATTTAACCGACAATCAAGTTTCCGCTATTTCTCCTAAAATTAAAAATCTAAAAAAATTAGAAATATTATATCTTGTTGATAATGAATTAAATAAATTACCTGATGAATTCGCTTCTTTACAATCGTTAAAAGAATTATATATCTCTGCAAATAATATTACACAATTCCCAGACGTAATTTATAAACTAGAAAATTTAAAATCATTAAGTATTGCTAATAATCATATCAAGAAATTCCCATTTGAAATAGAAAATTTAAAAAATTTAGGATTTTTGAGTTTTCTATCAAATCCTTTTGAAGAATTTCCCGAGCTAAGAAATATTGAACTTGATGAAATTATGAGTGCTGAGGTTGGTGATTTGCCACTATTCAATCTTATTAAAAAACTAAAATTCCCCGATACCGACAAAAAATATTTCACTCTAAAAGTAAATAAAGAACTCAAAACGCCCATTCAGCAATATTTACTGTTTTTTAAAGATTATGTAGCCGGAGCTAAGAAGAAAAAAATCCGCTTTGAAGTGCGCGAGGAATCTGACGATACGCTTTTGCTAGTAACCAATGGAAGCAATGAAATCAGTATCGAGGAAATGCAGGGCTATTTTGAGGAATATGTCGAGCTTACCCGCCAAAATATGGATAAATGGGTAATGAAAGTCGATGATAGTGTAAGCCCAATGGACGCAGATATTTTGCGATTACAATTAGAGAATGAAATTGGTAGATTTAGAAATGCTTATAAGATAGCCAGAATACGCAATAAAGATTTAAAAAAACAAAACGAAACCCTAGAACAATTATTAATAGGTTTTTCGCAAAAACCTACCATTATCAACATCAATACCCAAAGCGAAGAAGTAGATTTGATAAAACTTTTGATGGATTTGATTGACAAAGCAGTCCGAATGATGGAGCGAAAATCGACCAAAAAAATTGAGGATTTGCATAATGATAGCCTGACCGATTTTTTGCGAGATAAAGGTTACAATGCCAGTGACCAAACCCGTAGCGGCAAGGCAAAACTAACCGCCGGAGAAGTGGATATAATGATTCGCAAACAAAATGGTACACCGGTTTCGGTAATTGAGGCTTTTCGTTTGGACTCGTGCGGAGAAAAAAATACAGTGATTAGTTCACATTTAGACAAACTTTTGCACGACTACGATACCGCCGGACACGAAATAAACTTTGTGATTGTGTATGCCGAAGCCCAAAATTTTGAAGATTTGTGGCAAAATTATCAAAAATACATTTTACAATTAGGCGCAAAACCCGAATTTAGAAATGAATATCCTTTGCTGAATTTTCAAGAGCTACCTGGAGTAAGCAAAAAGAAAGGTGTAAAAGTTGGCATTGCTCATCATCAACGGGGCGATGGAACAGTTCAGGTCTATCATATTTTTATTGATATGTATGTGGCATAAAGTTTTGTGGTTTTTTTGTAACTACCTGATTATCAATACTTTATGTATTTTCAATGTTTTTGCCCAAACCAACCCCGAATTGCCGGATAGCCTGCGCCTCCGCCAATGGATTTTGCAAATCAAGGTAGCCGAACCGGAAAGCAAAATATTGAATCGCTATCGTTATGAAAAACAAGCCGATGATTCCTTGACACTTTGGGCAGTTGCCCAAAAACTCCTCCAATCATTGCAAAAGGACTCGTATTTAGGGGCTACTTTCCAAAGCCTTGATTATCAGTCAGATACCTTAAAAATTGACTTGAAAATCGGCGAAAGCTATCGGTGGCGCAAACTCAAAATCGGCAATGTAAGCGAAGCCATTTTAGATGACATCAATTTTAAAACCAAATACTTTGAAAATCAGCCCTTTAGCTGGCAAGAAATTGAAAGTTTGCAACAAAAAATCTTGCGCTATTCCGAAAACCACGGGCATCCGTTTGCGACCGTGCAATTGGATTCATTGGAAATTCAAAATACTGATATTCAAGGAGTTATGAATTACAATGCCGGTGTACCCATCAAATTTGATACCTTGGTAATTGTTGGCAATGCCAAAATAAAACCGAGTTTTTTGGCGCGCTACCTCAAAATTCAAAAAAATCAAACCTTTGACCAATCTCGAGTAAATGATGCCGAAAGATTGCTCAAACAATTGCCCTACCTGCGCGTACAACGCCCGCCAAGTGTCAATTTTGCTTCGCAAAGGGCATTTGTCAATTTATTTATTGAAAAAAATCGCGCCAATCAAGCCGATGGCATTTTGGGTATTCAGCCCAACGAAGCCCGCCGCACCACGCCCGAGCAACCCAGCCAATTGCTTTTGACCGGCGAACTGAATTTAGCTTTGAAAAATATGTTCAACGCCGGTAAAAATTTTCGAGTCAAGTGGCAACGCCTGCAAATCAACTCACAATTGCTGGAATTGGAATTCGAGAATCCGGTTTTGTTCAAAAGCAATTTTGATTTCAAAGTCAATTTTAATCTTTTGCGCCAAGATTCCAATTTTGTCAATAATGAATTTCAATTTACGCTATTTTATAATTTACCCAATTCAGGCAAGCTGAATTTTAGCCTCAATAATCGCAAGTCGAACTTAGGCGATGCCAATTTGTTTGTAGTGGCGCAAGAACTCCCCCAAATTGCGGAAGTGGCTTATTTTTCCTACGGTTTGGGCTACGATTGGAATGATTTGGACAATTTTTTCAATCCTCGGCGGGGCAATCGGGTCAATTTTTCGTTTCGCTATGGCAACAAAAACATTCTCAGAAATCCGTTTTTGAATGATACTTTATACCGCGATATTACCTTGCGAAGCAATCAAATTTTGCTAAAATCCGAACTAACCAAATATTTGCCTTTGGGTAAGCGTGGAGTATTTTTTGCTCGCCTCAATGCCGGCGGAGTTTTTAACGAAAGCCTGTTTTTGAATGATTTGTATCGAGTGGGAGGGCTGGCGACTTTGCGCGGACATAACGAGAATGTGTTTTTTACTTCGCTTTATGCCATTGCTACAGCAGAGTACCGCTTCTTTTTTGAGCCGGAGTCTTATTTTTTCTTTTTTTATGACCAGAGCTATTTGCAAACCAAAATCTTAAAAAATATTAGCAGTGATACCCCTTTGGGCTTGGGTTTGGGCTTGAGTTTTGCCACACGGGGCGGAATTTTCAATTTTGTATATGCTTTGGGCAAGTCTAAAACGCAAGAATTGGCTTTCAATCGTTCCAAAATTCATTTTGGGGTGGTGAGTCGGTTTTAGCCTTTTGCCCAAGTTTTTTTCCTTTTCAAAATTATTTGAAATTTTCAGGTTTTTTATTTAGCTTGAAACCGAATTTGAAAGGCAATTAATTTTATAACTAATTGAAAATCAAACAATTAAATATATGAACTTAAAAAAAATTACGGCTTATACCGTTTATGTCAATCCCCAGACGCACTATTTTTGGGTACGCTTGCGTTTGGACAACAACAATGATGATATTTTTGACCTCAAGGTAGAAAATTTGCCTGATTTGACAGCAATCGTGGATTTGCTTCGCAATGAAAGTCATATTTTGTTTGACACCCAAACCCAAAATATTGTCATTGGTTGGGAGCAAGCCGGTGAGTTACACCCCTAGTGTATCGATTTGATAATGAGGCACTTAGCTTGTTTTGTCAGCCCTGATACGGCTCGAGAGCTATCAGGGTTGCAAAAAATTTTGGAGTTTGTCGGCAATGATTGGGGATTTTGCCTTTCGTACCGAAAACTTGATTTGACAAGCCAAATCCATTGTTTGTTCCATTATTTGGGCTTCAGTATCTTTCAAAACCTTCATTACCCAATTCATTTGAGCGTACTCGAAGCGAATGGTAAACGAGGCTTGGCTAAACTGCTCAATAATCAGGGCATTGTCTAGGGCTTGGGCGGCGGCGGATTTGTAGGCTTGTATGAGTCCGCCTACGCCCAATTTGGTGCCGCCAAAATAGCGCACCACCACCACCAATACATTGCTCAGATTGCGTGAGCGAATTTGCCCCAAAATAGGCATACCAGCCGAGTTGGCAGGCTCGCCATCGTCATTGGCGCGATAGTTTTCACTTTTTTCTCCCCAAATATAAGCGTAACAATGGTGCGAAGCATCAAAATATTTTTTGCGCAATTGTTGCAATTGTTCTTTGATAAGCTCCTCATTATCAATCGGATAGGCAAATGCCAAAAATCGACTGCCTTTCTCTTTCAACATTGCCTCGGCGGGGGCTTGAATGGTGTAATAAATGTCGTTTTCCATCACAAACTATTCTTTCACAACCAATTTGAAGCCTACACTGTGGATATTCGAAATCTCGAGGTTCGAGTCATCTTTGAGATATTTGCGGAGGCGCGAGATAAATACATCAAGACTTCGACCGGTGAAGTAGCTGTCATTCCCCCACAATAGATTCAGAATTTTGTCGCGCTCGACTACATTATTTTTATTGATAATGAATAGGCGCAAAAGGTCGGCTTCGCGTTGGGTAAGCTCTTGTTGTTGTTTGCCGAGTTTGAGCATTTGATTCTTAAAATCAAAGGTGTATTTGCCAACTTCAAATATTTCTTGATGGGTTGCCAGCCCACTACTGCCTTTTTGGGTACGCTTGAGGATATTTTCTACTTTTTGCAGCAAAATCTCAATGCTAAAAGGCTTGGTGATATAATCTTCCGCGCCCATTTTAAGCCCTTTGAGTTGGTCTTCTTTCATTGATTTGGCGGTCAAAAAGACAAAAGGCGTTTCGGGCTTAAGTTGTTGAATGGCTTGGGCTACACTAAAGCCGTCTTTTTTGGGCATCATTACATCTAAAATACACATATCAAATTCCTTGTGCTGGAAGGCAGTAAGTGCCATTTCGCCATCGGGGTAAAGCTCTACCTCAAAATTGGCGGTTTCGAGATTGTCTTTGATTACAAACCCCAAATTGGTGTCGTCTTCAGCCAATAAAATTCTGCCTTTTTTCATTGAATTATTAAACGTTTTAAATAGTCGTTAAGCAAATTTAAATGATAATTATTTGATAATCAAGGATTTATCATTTTAACTTATGCGTGTTGGCTACCTGATTGCCGGTTTTGAGATTTGCGGCAATGAGTTAATCTCCGATTTTCAATAGTTCGGACATTTTCTGTTTTATAAGCCCCCTGCCCCGCCAGAGGCGGGGATTCTTTTCCGAGTTATTTACTAAGTATCTGATAATCCTCCAAAGGCGGACAAGTTCCTCCAAAGGCGGACACGGTCAGCTTTTACATAAAATATTTAAAATCGCATAACTATCTGATAATCAATTACTTATAAAACTATCCGAAGTATTGAACTAAAAACCCGAAACCCGAAACCCGAAACCCGAAACTAGAAACCCGAAACCCGAAACTACTCAAAAAGGCAAATAAATCGTAAATTTTGTGCCTTTGCCGAGTTCGCTCTCCACTTTGATATTGCCTTTGTGGGCATCAACCAATAGTTTTACATAATTTAAGCCCAAGCCAAAGCCTTTTACATCGTGAACATCGCCTTTGGGAACTCGATAAAATTTATCAAAAATATGTCTTTTGGTCTCAGGTGCAATGCCAATCCCTTGGTCGGCAATCGCAATGGTAATCCCGTTTTTTTTATTTTCGGTATAAATATCGATTTGTGGGGCTTCTCTCGAATATTTAATGGCGTTATCGAGCAAATTGTAAATCATATTGGTCAAATGCAAGGAGTCGGCGTGGATCACAACCGGCTGAGAATCGAGGTGTAGGCGAATCGTACCACCAAATTTTTTGAGCGTAACTTCCTGATTACGAACAACTTTGTGGATTAGCTCGTGAACATCTAGGGCTTCTTTGTGAAGTTGCAAGTCTTCTTTGGTAAGCGTTGCCATTTGCAGAATATGCTCTACCTGATTTTTGAGTCGTTTGTTTTCATTGTGAATGATGGTGGCATAGTTGAGCAATCGCTCAGGATTTTCGATGATATTGGGTTTCATCAATACTTCACTAGAGATAGAGATAGTCGAGATAGGTGTTTTGAACTCGTGGGTCATATTGTTGATAAAGTCGGTCTGGATTTCGGACAGGCGTTTTTGTTTCAAAATTACAAAGATTGTATAAGCAAAAAATATCACCACAATCAACAAAATCAAAGAAGTAAAAACCCACATATCCAACTCCCCAATCAAATATTCGTTACGAGTCGGAAAATAAACCCCAAAATAATAGTTTTCGCGGTTCAAAATCGGCAAAACTGTAGGCTGGGGCTTTTGCGATTGCGGTTCGCCCTTTTCATAAGCAGTCTTGATAGCTTTGACGTAGTTGCCGTACACCATTTTTTGCGTACTACAATCATAAATACCATATTCAAAATCAATTAAAATTTCGCGGTGTTCGAACTCTTGCTTGAGGTACAATTCCAATACTTTGGCATCAATCACATCATTAATCATCACAATATAATAATTGGAGGCAACTTGATTGACCGGATTGACCAAAGTAGAAGGATTGTTGTTATAAAACAGGATTTTTTCGGCAACATTTTTCAACGATACCTGAATACTTTGATTCAATTGAGTCTCTTTGAGGGCAAAGGCTTTTTGAAACCACAATATTTGGATGATGATAATGCCGGTAAGCGAAACCGTAGCTAAGACAATGACCAATTGGATAGTACTTCGTTTCATATTTTAGAATGTCGACTCTGGATTGATGATAATTTAAAATAAGTACTTGCACTGAAGTTTATATTATATTTTACATAATTAATTCATTATCAGCACATTAACAAATTAGCACATTTACTTATTGATTATCAATGAGTTACATTTTTTCAAAAGCGTAAATTAATTTATTTAATCAATTCGGCAACATTGAGTTTTAAATTGGGGACAATCTCCACTTCGGTATTCCAATCACTGGTAATCCAGTCGTGATTGGGCATAGCAAGCATTATTTTTTGGCTTTCGGTGGTTATCCAGAGTAATTTCTCGACTCCAAAATCCAATAATTCTTGAGTTTTTTTGAAATAATAATCCAGTGGAGTAGTTTCGTCTTCCATATCAGCTTTGGTATCCACTTCAATCACGATCTTGGGCGCAAGGCTAAACAGTTTGTCATTGTATTGATAATCAGCGAGTTGAGCCTTTTCAAAAATTGCAATATCGCAAGCCCGAGTTACTCCTTTTTTGATTTGAACTCCCATTTCATTGGTAAAAACTTCCCATAAATTGTCGTCTAATGAACGATTCAAAAATTTGATGATTCGCGCAATCAACAAGGCTTGCAAGCTACTACAACTCATAATTTCTTCTATTTTTTTTCTTTTTTCCAAAACCTCTTTATAGCCACGATAATAAATCGGTTTACCATTCGCCATTTCGTAGATTAAAGCCTCAGGAATTGTTTTGATTAGCATAATGAATTAATTTTTACCAAAGTTAAGAAAATTTTGCGTTATTTGGAAAAAACCGCTATTCGCCATATAAAATCATAAAATATTGACAATCAAGATTTTATCCCCTATCAAGAATCCTTCATTTTTTGAAAAAAGTCTTTTGAATAAATTGTTGTAAGCTCCGGCATAATTGCTATTTTTATGACCGAATTTAAGCAAAAAAGCGATTTACTCTACATACCACATCACTCTGCTAAAAAAATACAAAAATGGACAATGAGCGCGAATCCAATAATTACCTCAAAATAACGGACTGGGCAGAAGAAGACCGACCCCGCGAAAAACTATTGCTCAAAGGCAAAGAAGCTCTATCAGATGCGGAGTTGATAGCCATTTTGCTAGGCTCGGGTACAGTCTCGATGAGTGCGGTAGATTTAGCCAAGCTGATTTTGCAAGATGTTAAAAATAATTTGAATGACTTGGCAAAGCTGTCAGTCAAGGATTTACAAAAATTTAAAGGAATCGGCGAAGCCAAAGCCATTAGCATCGTGAGTGCCTTGGAGTTGGGCAGGAGACGCAAGGAAAGTGAACCCCAAAAACGCCCCAAAATAACATCTGCCCAAGATGTATATGAACTAATGAAACCGCATTTATGGGATTTGCACTATGAAGAATTTTGGATTTTATTGTTGAATCAAGCCAATTTTGTCATCAAAAAAGTGAAAATCAGTAGCGGCGGAGTAGCCGGAACAGTGGCTGACCCTAAACTGATTCTCAAAGCGGCATTGGAGGAGCTGGCAACGGGTATTGTATTGGTGCATAATCACCCTTCGGGCAATTTGAAACCCAGCCAAGCCGATAAGGATTTGACCAGCAAAATCAAAGAGGCAGCCAAGTTGATGGATATTATCCTTACCGACCACTTGATTTTTACTGACCAGAGTTACTATAGTTTTTTGGAAAACGGGCTTTTGTAATGACAATAGTTTATTAAGTTTCTTGTTTCAAGTTTCTGGTTTCTTGTTCCGAGTTTCTGGTTTCTTGTTCCGAGTTTCTGGTTTCTTGTTTCAAGTTTCTGGTGCCGAGTTGGGAGCTAGGCAATTGAAAGACAAGCAGTTAGCTAAAAAATGAGTTCTCGATACTTTTTCAGAAATCAAAAAATTTGCTTTTTGCCTTAGTGTTCTGACAATTAAATACTATCGGGTGATTTGGCTAATCATCATTAATTTTTTTACCCAATTACACCATTTTGTAGGTAAAAATTGCACACAGATGACGCAGATTAGACTGATAAGTACGGATTTATCGATGCAAATCCGTCCAATCCTAAGTATTCTCGTCTCGGCGAATGAAAAAATTTGAACATCAATTCAATGAATATTTTTTAGATGAAATCTACTAAACTCAGTCTTTGGCTACAAAATGCGGCTATACCAAGTTTTGTGATATATGCCTCATTATCAGCCTTTTGCACTTATTCGTGTATGTACACCTATCGCAAAAGTTTTGCTGTAGGTACGTTTAGCGATTTGAGTTTCGGTGGCATTGATTATAAAATTTGGTTGATTACTGCCCAAGTTTTGGGGTATATGGTTTCAAAATTTATTGGAATTCGCGTAGTAGCCGAGATGTCGGGCAAAAATCGCGGACGGGCAATGCTGGTTTTGGTAGCCATTGCCGAATTGGCTTTGCTAGGTTTTGCCGTGTTGCCTATGCCTTACAATGCTATCTGCTTGTTTTTCAATGGTTTGCCTTTGGGAATGTTGTGGGGTTTGGTATTTAGCTATCTGGAGGGTCGGCGCACTACCGAGTTTTTGGGGGCGGCACTTGCCGGCAGTTTTATATTTGCGGCGGGCTTGGTCAAGACCAGTGGGCAATTGCTGATGCAAGTTGGGGGCATAAGCCAGTTTTGGATGCCTTTTGTATTGGGTTTGGTGTTTTTTTTGCCTTTGGCGGGTTTTGTTTGGCTGTTGGAGCAAATTCCGCCGCCTACCGCCCAAGATGTGCAGATGCGAACCCGCCGCCAAGCGATGAATGCGCAAGAGCGAGCAAAGTTTAGCCGCGAGTTTGCCTTTGGAATTGTGAGTTTGGTGCTGGGTTATATTTTGCTTACGGCTTTTCGAGAGTTTCGGGACAATTTTGCTCCCGAAATTTGGCAAAGCTTGGGATTTGGCAAATCGCCTCAGATTTTCGCTTTTACCGAGACTATCATCACCATATTTATCTTATTGATTATCAGTTTATTATTTATAATTCAAGACAATTTTAAAGCCTTTATGATTTATCATTGTTTGATATTGTCGGGTTTTTTGCTGGTGGGCATCAGTACTTGGTTGTTTGAAAATCAATACCTTAGCCCGGTTTGGTGGATGACTTTGGTGGGTTTGGGTTTGTATTTGAGCTATGTGCCGTTTAATAATTTGATGTTTGACCGGTGGTTGGGAGCTTTTCGCTATACTGCCAATGTCGGTTTTTTGATGTATGTCGCCGATTCATTTGGGTATTTGGGCAGTGTAGGTGTTTTATTTTACAAAAATTTTGGACAACCGGATTTGAGTTGGTTGGCTTTTTTCAAATATGCTTGTTATTTGATGGCAATAGGTGGCATCGTTTTGACCGGCTTGGCAATGTTTTATTTTCAAGTCAAATACCGAAAGTATAAAACTCAAAACAGAGCTTGATAAATTTGTGCGGGTTTCAAAACCAAGGATTGTAAAATTTGCCATTTGAAACTATTGTTTTCACAAGGCTTAAGTAAATAGTTCGGACAGTTTCTAAGCCTCCACCCCACTAGAGGCAGATACAGTCAATTTTTATAAAAACCGTCCGAAATATTGTCAAACAAGCCCGTTTGATTTACCAAATCAAAGGCTTTTTATTGCTTATTTTTAATTTGTTGGTAATGATTGATATACTCGTCGCAGCGTTTTTGGGTTTCGGAATCTAGGTCTTCTTCCTCCTCTAAGGAAAACCACAACAAATTTTCAATCCAAGTGCGGTAGATAAACTCTTCAAAATTTGCCGCCGTATAAAAAACCTCTCTTTGGATAACCTCGTCATTAAGCTCATTTTCAATACCTTCATCTTCAAAAGGAATAGATGATGCCAAAATACAACTTTCACCGGTTTCTCGTACATAATAATACCAAAACAGGCAATCTTGTTGGTCTCGGTAAAAATGAAAAATATATCCTTTTTCACCAAGCCAATGAAAAGATTTTGCTGTTTTTGGCAAATCAAAATAACAGGCAGTACACGAAGGTATCAAACCCTGAGCAGTTGGAGCCGCCATAAATTTCACCAACGCACTTGGCAAAGCCAAATTCGAGGGCAGGCTGTTTTGGATTGCCTCTATTTTACCCTTCCATTTAGGATTTTCTTTCAAAATATTCGATTCTTGACTTGGTTTGAAGGTTTTATCGACAAAATCAGGGGTTCTTTTATCTACTTCCTCAATTGCTTCATTGTTCAAATAACCAAAATTGCCATCTAAATACTGGGCATCAATTGGTGGCAATAAATCAAACGGTTCACCACCATACGTAGTATCAATTGGGCGAATATCTCCCAAATCTACGCCAAACCAGACCTTTTGAAAAGAAAAAACGTTCTCCATAATCATTAAATTTAAGTACTACGTAATGTGTTAATCCACCAGAGGCGGATAAGTTTATAAAATATGCTAGTGTGCTGATTCGCCAAAGGCGGAACACGTCCACCAAAGGCAGACAAGCTGCAATACACTGATTATCAACAACTTATACCAATTGACTTGCCCAACTTATTTTTAACTCATTCCTAAGCATCAAATATGGGCGTCAAATTGCTGAATGGTCTCGTCCATAATTTTTAAGTATTTTTCCAAATCGCGGGTACGCTCGCGGAGCCAGAGTAGCTTCATCTCTACTTTTTGGGGAATTTTGTTGAGTTCAATCGATTTTATGCGCAAATTCAAGTGTTTTAACGAAGATTTGGGTTCAATGGATACGCCCATACCGGCTTCTACCAAGCGCAAAACGGTCATCGAATGTCCTGATTGTTGGGCTACTTGCGGCAAAAAACCGGCGGCTTGACACATTGCCTCGATGGTCTCGACGTAGCCACGACTTTCGGATTTGGGCGGTATGATAAAATTTTCTTGGGCAACTTGCGCCAAACTCTCAAAATTATTTTGATTCAAATGATGGTTTTCGGGCAAAAGTAAGACAAAGTTTTCGGTATAAATTACCTTCTCGACAATTTCGGGCGGAGTAACGATGTTGGGACCAAACCCCAAGTCTATTTCCCGATGCAACAAAGCATTGATTTCAAACAAATTGGTGGCTTCTATCAAGGTAGTTTTGAGCTGGGGAAAGCGCACCCGCAGGGCTTTCAATAGCTCAGGCAATACCGACTGCATAGAACTGGTCGCGTGTCCGATGCGAATTTCACCGGCTTCTCCGGCGTGAATTTGGCGGGTACGATCGGTTACTTCTTTGAATTGCTCCAGCAAACGGCTTACTTCCTGCTCAAAATAGCTACCCGCTTCAGTAAGTTTCACACTCCGTTTGCTACGTTTGAAAAGTTCGGCACCAATTTCGGCTTCCAAAAGCTGGATTTGGCGACTCAGGGCAGGTTGAGCAATAAAAACCTCCTCAGCAGTACGCCGATAATTGCGGATGGTGGCTAGTTTGACAAAATTTTCCAAAACTTTTAAATCCATTTTTGATAACTTTTAATCATCATTTATTCAAAAATAAGTATTTTTATTTATCAAAAATATAGATTTTGATTATGATTATGTGAATATTTACAATGCTTGATAGTAATTTCATAACTAATTGATTATCAATTAGTTATGAAATTTTATGAGTCTTCTTGAATTCAAGAATTAGAAATTTTATAATCATCTGATTTTCAATGAGTTGTATTTATAAAGTTGCATTACTTTGGGTTTTATGTTCAATGTAAAGTGAGCCTTTTGAGAATCAATTGATTATTCATCGGAGCTAAAACTTGGTCAAGTATTTATAGGTTTTCAGCAATTCTCACTGTAGAAATTTTAAACTAATGTTTGATTTTTTAGAATATTTAAAAATAGGATTTCTGTAACTAATTGATAATGAGGTGATTATAAATACACTTTTTTTTACAACTTTCTTTTTTCTTGATAAAAAAGAAACAACGAAACCAAGCAACCCT
>JALONJ010000541.1 GCA_025455045.1 Microscillaceae bacterium
CCCTCAATAAACTCGAAACTTGGCTTCCAACCGTTTTCTACAAACTGCCCCAATTGTTGGACATCATACGAATCTCCAGCATCCTCATAATTGATATAGGAACGAACAAAATAATTAGTACCTTTCAATTCTAATTTTAATTGCCCGGAATAAAAGTTAGAAACATTGAAACGTCCTGATCCCGTATAGATGGTTCTGCCATTGTTAATATTTAATTGGGTTATTAATTCCGAATTGCCACCAATTCGCCAGTGCAAAGCCGTATGAATTTTGGTTGAGTAAGCATTGTAATTAGCTAGAGCTGGCTCTAACCTGCCAGTTCTCGAGATGGGTCTGCCTTGCACAAATACATCATCGGCAATTTCTACCGCATTTGGAGTGCCGCGTGCCACAAAGGGCACCCAAACTCCAGGAAATATTTGGAGAGAACCTGGGGAATTTGCTTCAACCGTTGGACCTAAAGGTAAAGTTACCCGATTAAAAAAACCCTCATCCCCATACACATTTACTCCATCATAGCCGGGATTATTTTGCCGATTGGTGTTGTCATAAAGTCCCAAGCCACCACTTAAAGTATTTTGAATGTTGGTTGCATACCAATCGCGGGGTGTACCTACATAGCCTAAGTTAATTTTAAAAGCCACTTTATCGTTGAAGGCTTTGGCATAACGCAAGCCCAAGTTGTAATAAGGGGTGCGAGGCGCGCCTTGGTCTTCATTGCCATTGTGCATCATTCCAAACATTGTTTGCACGCTTAAGCCTTGGTAATTGAAAGGGTTTTTGGAGTTGATGAGCAGAGTGCCATTGATAGCTCCCGGTCCGTACAACACCGAAGATGCCCCCGGCAAAAGTTCCACACTCTCTACATCTAACTCATTGACTCCCACCAAGTTGCCATACGAAAAGTTATTGGTAATCGACTGCGAGTCCATTCCATCAATCAATTGTAATAAACGCACATTGCCCGTGGCGGCAAACCCGCGCGTATTGACCGATTGAAAAGTCAAAGACTGGGTAGCGATTTCTACGCCTTTCAAATTTTGCAAAGACTCATAAAAAGTAGCCGTCGAGACATTGCGAACTGCCAAAATATCCATTTTTTCAATGGCGACCGGCGACTCCATAATGTTTTCTTCCACGCGCGAGGCCGAAACCACTACTTCTTCGCCAACCAGATTTTGCTCCTCGAGCTTGATGCTGATGCCGGATTGATTGCCGGTAATTTCTAATTCTTGCGATTGAAAACCAATGTTCGAAATCACCAGCGTAAAAGGCGGGCTGACATTAGCAGTAAGATTGAAGTTTCCTTTGCTGTCGGTTACAGTTCCGATTAGTTTGCCCTTGACAGTTACATTGACCCCAATGAGGGCTTCGCCCTCGGCATCACGTACTTGCCCACTAATGGTAACTTGGGCATAAGCGTAGCTCAAGGATATCGCCACCAAAAGCAACACGCTCCTTAAAAATTTAGATAAAAATGGATGCATAAATTAAAAAATTTTTGGTTTTAATAAAATTGTGTAATTGACTCGATAAAGATAAAAGGTATAATTAAATATTTCAAAAATTTCTTGAAATAGTTTAATATTTTTAACCAAATATTTTTTGGTCTAATGATAATTTTAACAAACAAATCTTTTTATTGGCGATGGATTTTAAATCACAAATCTTGGGAATATTTCTGGCAATACAATTGGATGGTTTTCTGAATAATATGCTTAATTTTGCTCAAGCAAATAATCACCAATTATTAGTTTTAAATTATAACTATTTGATAATCAATGAGTTATACATTTATTCGTTTTTGAAGCATCACAAATCTGGTTTGAAAATTAAAAATCAAAAAGTAGCTATAATCACTTGATTATCAATGGTTTAAATAAATTATAATTCGTATTTAAAAAATATAAACTCGATATTAAAAATCGTAGATTGCCCGAAATACGCTCATCAAATAGCTGTTTTGTTTAAGAAATAATGAAAATTCTTTACCAAAAATTAAACGAAATCAACGAAGTAGCCAAAAAAATTCTTACATTCGCTAATGAATCGGCAAACGAACCTCGAGTTTGGTGGTTTGAAGGCGAAATGGGAGCAGGCAAAACCACGCTTATCAAGGCATTATGCCACGAATTGGGAGTGAAAGATACAGTCCAAAGTCCCACTTTTTCGGTGGTAAATGAATATCAAACCACTCAAGGCAAGCCAATTTATCATTTTGATTTTTATCGCCTAAACAACGCTGAGGAAGCTCTTGATTTGGGTTATGAAGAATATTTTTATAGCGGCAATTACTGTTTTGTGGAATGGGGGAGTAAAATTGAAGATTTGTTTCCTCCCCAATATCTTAAAATTTCTATCACCCCTAGCCCCGAAGGGCGCGTAATTGATTTGAGACTAATATGAGCAAAGAAAAAACGGCTAGTATTGACCCCGCCACCAAAGAACAACTGCTGGTTTATCCGGTAGAGCAAATGGCTCCCGTCAAAAAGAGTGAGCAAATCTTGGCTATTGGCATACCCAAAGAAAATAGCGTATATGAAAAACGCGTTCCGCTCAAGCCCGAATCCGTTGCGGTGCTGGCTCGCAATGGGCATCAAATTGTGGTGGAGAGCAATGCCGGCAAAGCCTCGCAATTTGACGATAAAGAATACAGCGATGCGGGGGCAAAAATCGCTTATTCGTCCGAAGAAGTGTATGAATCAGAGATTATTCTTAAAGTAGAACCGCCCACGCTTGAGGAAATTGAAAAAGTGAAACCCGGGCGCACTCTTATCTCTGCTATCAAATTGGCTACTCTCAGCCCCGAATATCTCAAAGCTTTGATGAAGAAGAAAATTACGGCGGTGGGGTATGAATTTATCGAGGATAAAATCGGGAGTATTCCTATTATGCGCGCTATGAGCGAGATAGCCGGTAGTACCGTGATGCTCATTGCTGCCGAATATCTGAGCAGTTATGCCAATGGTAAGGGCATTATCTTGGGTGGGGTTACGGGAGTGCCGCCTACCAAAGTGGTCATTATCGGAGCCGGAACTGTAGCCGAATACGCCGCCAGAACTGCCATTGGACTAGGTGCCGAAGTCAAAATTTTTGATAATCACGTGTATAAACTCCGCCGCCTCAAATATGCCATCGGACACGAAGTATATACTTCTACGCTTGACGAATGGATTTTGACCGAAGCCATTGCCCGCGCCGATGTGGTCATTGGGGCGGTACGTGCCGAGCGCACCCGCGCCCCAGTCATTGTTACGGAGGCAATGGTTGCCCAAATGCGCCCCAATTCGGTAATTGTCGATGTGAGTATTGACCAAGGGGGTTGCATCGAGACTTCGGAAATGACTACTATTCAAAATCCGACTTTCAAAAAATATGATGTCATTCATTATTGTGTACCCAATATTGCTTCGCGGGTGGCGCGCACCTCAAGTACAGCATTGAGCAATATTTTCACCCCTTATTTTATTGAAATAGGCGAATGTGGTGGAATTGATGATATGATTTTTCATAATAAATGGTTTATGAAAGGGGTATATGCGTATAAAGGTAGCCTTACCAATTTGGATATTGCTCGCCGCTATAACCTTGCTTTCAAAGACTTGAGTTTATTGATGGCGGCAAGGTGGTAAGTTTAATAATTTGGAATTAGAAATTATATAACTGCTTGATTTTCAATTAATTATATTTTAATTTATTGTTATTAAATAATATTTAACTTATTGACAATCAAATATTTACGAGTCATTTATTTGGCAAAAGGGGTATCATTGATATTATTTAAAAAATAGGATTGGGTGAAAAAACTTAAAATAAATTTTACTTCAGCAATTCCCACTGTAGAAATTTTAAACGAATGTTTGATTTTTTAGAATATTTAAAAATAGGTTTTCTGTAACTAATTGATAATGAGGTGATTATAA
>JALONJ010000542.1 GCA_025455045.1 Microscillaceae bacterium
CAGGTTATTAAGAGATAGCAATTGAACAAAGCTCCACGCAGGATGGGGGCTTGGGGGATTTTGAATTATTTTTTAAAACTTTAATTTTTTGTACTTTTTTAATATACTTTAAAATCTTCACATAAATCTAGTGAAATTTCAGGACCAAAATAACCAAAAATATACAGTCAAATGAAATCTTATAACTATTTGATTATCAATGAATTACAATTTTTAAATCCCTTAGCTTAACGGCATTGCCTAAAAGGGGCTAAATGCTGATTTTTCCCCATTTTTTACCAAGGTTTTGCCCCTAAATGGGCTGAAATACAAATTTTAAATCCTTGATTATCAATGACTTATAATTTTAGTAGGGTAGAGTAAGACAGCTTCTAAGAGCCTTTTTTTTAAATCATAACCATTGTAAGTAAAATCTCATCTATTTTCTTTTTCAAGGCGGCATATTTTCCCAAATATTGATTGGCGGCAATCGCAAAACACATCAACTCGCCCGATTGTGTGCGAAAATAACCCACATAAGCCAATACACGGGTCATACCGCCACTTTTGGCGCGCAGATTATTTTGCAATTTAGTGCCTGCCCCTACCGATTTCATTGTGCCGTGCAAGCCCGCCACCGGCAATGAAGTATAAAAACTTTGAAAATAAGGCTCACGACTCAACGAGTAAAAAATCTCGGTCAACTGCTGAGTCGTAATACCATTTGCCAAAGCCATACCACTCCCGTCTTGCATATAAAATCCCTGATTATCAATGCCTTTGTTTGCCCAATATTTTTGGACTGCTTGGGTACCCGAGAGCGTGGAAGCGCGTTGGTTTTCGTGCCAACCCAAGATTTTTAAAATGGCTTCGGCGTAGAGATTGACGCTGTAAAAATTCGTAAAATCGACAATTTCTTTCAAACTGGGCGAAAGATGCTGGTATATCAATTGGCGCGTCTCGGTCTGCCACGTTTGATTTAATTTCAATTGTCGGCTGGTGGTAGGGGCTTTTACGATGGCAATTCCGGCAAATTTGAGCCTTTGAGTCAATTGTTGCGCCAAAAAGCCCGCCGGGTCGGGCAACGAACCGCGAATGGCAAATACTCCACCCATCGGAATTTTGCCGCTTACAATCCTTACCGGGTCATAAGGTGTGCCAACAATGACGGCTTGGTCGCCGCTTCCGGCTTCGGCGGTTTTTACTTCATTGACAAATTTTAAATCGGGCAAATTGGGTTCGGTTTTGAGAATGACCGCCCCTGCGCCTAGTTTGCCGGGGCGAAAATAAAGTTTATAGGTATTGTCCAATACATTGATAGCTCCGGCAGGTGCGCCGTAGTAATTGCCAATATCGCCCCAAGTCCATTCATAAGGAATAAGGTTGGGATTAAACAATTCTTCGTCGGCGATAACACCGCCTTCAATTTGCCGAATACCCGCATTTTTGATTTTTTGTACCCAAATATCCAGGGTTTTGCCCAAATCTAAGCCCGGCATCAGCATTGAACCCAAAGTAGGGTCGCCCCCGCCACGAATATACAAATCACCTTTCAGATTGCCGTTTTCTATCCTCCCGCTATGCTCAAGCGTAGTTTTGAAAGTATAGCGATTACCCAATTTTGCCAAAGCCACGGCGGTAGTAAGGGCTTTAAAACAAGAGGCAACATTGACGGTTTTTTGGCTATTGAAATTGAGTATTTTTTTGCCTGATTGGGCAGACTGAAGCGAAAATGCCAAAGTTCCGGCAACCATTGCCGAGTCGTTTGCCAATTGCGCAATCGCTTTTTGGAGTTTTTCGGTATTGATTGATTTGACCGGCTGATTATTTTGGGTAATTGCCTGATTTTTAGAGCTTTGAGAGCAAGTAATCAATAATGCAATGCTCGCAAGAAGGCAGTAGGGTATGATTTTCATTGTTTTAGAATATGATAGGGTGATTTGAGAAAGCTCTAATTTTTAAGTTTTTAAATTTCGAATTTTCAAATTTTATTTGTAAATATCTGATAATGAGATGATTATGGTTTTTAATTTTTAAAAATAAACATTTTGAAAAAATCAGCCATTGATTTGTAAACCTTGATTAAACAATATTAAAAAGAACCTCAATATTGTCAAAACTTAATCATTGTTTCTGTCAAAAACTTAGCCGTAAAAATCTCCAACGAAAAACCTGCTATGGAACTATTGTTGGGATTTAGTTTTGAAATCTCGATAGTTTAGTTAGTTTTGCGCGGTCAAAAAATCAGGAAATTCGTTTTTGATTTTTTTATATCATTACACAAGGTTAAATATCTGATTATCAGGTATTTATATTTAAAAATCAAACATTCAATTCAAAGAAATGGCAAATCAGTCGAGAGGTTTAATCAGTTTCAATACGGCAATTGCTATAGTAGTAGCCAATATGATTGGGGCGGGGGTATTTACGAGTTTGGGTTATCAGGCGGCGGGTATTCAGTCTATTTTTCCCTTATTGATGCTCTGGTTGGTGGGGGGAATTGTAGCTTTGTGTGGCGCATTGAGTTATGGCGAGTTGGCGGCATTGTTTCCGCGCTCAGGGGGCGAATACAACTACTTATCACGCATATATCATCCGGCATTTGGGTTTTTATCGGGGTGGATTTCGGCTACGGTAGGCTTTTCGGCACCGGTAGCTTTGGCTTCGATGGCTTTGGGTAGGTATGCTTCAAGTGTAGTTCCGGGCTTAGAAAGTACCGTAGTGGCAGTGGTAGTTTTGTTGGCAATTACGGCTATTCACGCCACTGACATTGGCTTGGGGAGTATTTTTCAACGCTATTCTACGGCGGTCAAAGTGGTTTTGATTGTCGGTTTTATTTTTGGCGGTTTATTCTTGACTCCTGCTCCACAAAACATTCATATCTTGCCACAAGCCGGAGATTGGAGTTTGATTTTTGGGAGCAGTTTTGCGGTGTCGTTGGCATTTGTATCTTTTGCCTATTCGGGTTGGAATGCTTCGGCTTATCTGGCAAACGAAATCGAAAATCCGCGCCGCAACGTACCACGCTCGCTATTTTTGGGAACATTGGTCGTAATGGTGGCTTACTTGCTACTCAATTATGTATTTCTTTACACCGTGCCGGTAGGTACACTTGCCGCCGAGCAAGCCAAGGATTTTAGCAAACCATTGGAGGTAGGCTATTTGTCGGCACAAGTATTTTTTGGGCAAGTGGGTGGGCGAATTATGGGCGGAATGATTGCCCTTTTGCTGATTTCGTCTATCAGTGCAATGGTTTTTGCCGGACCGCGCGTAACCCAAGTAATGGGTGAAGACTTGCCGCTCTTGGCAAAATTGGCTTTCAAAAACGAAAAAGGAATTCCTTTTTATGCAATTTTGATGCAATCTACCATTTCTTTGATTTTGATTCTCACGGCTTCGTTTGATGCTATTTTGTATGCTATAGCATTTACGCTGGATATTTTTACTTTTTCTACGGTATTGGGGGTATTTGTAATGCGGATTCGCCAACCTCGTTTAGAACGCACTTACAAAACTTGGGGCTACCCCATCACTCCGGCAATTTTTTTGATGGCTACCGGCTGGACAATGTACTTTTTGCTTACTACCCGCACTCGAGAGTCTTTGATTGCCCTGTTGGTTGTATCAATGGGCTTGATTATCTATTTTGCCGACAAAGCATTCAATCAATCTAAAAAATCTTGAGGAATTACGAATTAGGAATTAGGAATTATATAACTATCTGATTATCAGCTATTTATATTATTGTAAATATTTACTTTGGTTTGTAGTCATTGCTAAGGCACAGTTTTTTGACTGTGTTTTGCCTCTGGCGGATAATCAGATAATTAAATAATAATTAACGTGAATATTTTGAGAAATATTGAAAAAGTACAAAAAATAAATCTTTAAAAAACAATCTAAAATCCCCCCAAGCCGTCATCCTGCGTGGAAC
>JALONJ010000107.1 GCA_025455045.1 Microscillaceae bacterium
GGTCGTTAATTATTTAAAAAAAAATAAAATTTTGAAGATTTAAATAAACTAAAAATAGGGCAAAATGATTTTAAAACGGCTTCTAAGGGTTTAAATAATCTTGAAAAATTACTATAAATTAACCAAATTAACGATAGAGCCAAAATTTAAAATGATTTTTTGCCCATTTTAAGGAAATTCTAGCTTTATTCCAAGCCTAAACTTATTTACGCGCGCAGGCTAGACAGCCCGCTTTACAATTTTCCTGAAAAGTATTGAGGAATCTTTTAAATTTTATAAATCATTGATAATCAATTAGTTACAAAACATCAACGAGGTATTGTAAAAAGGAATTGGAAATTAATAAATACTACTATACAAAATATGTTTTCACGCAAAGACGCTAAGACGCAAAATGTTGATTATCAATGATTTATATTTATCGATTTGAAATTTGTACAGTATATATAACCAACTGATTATCAATTAGTTATGTATTTGCAGTGTGTACCTTATTTTGTAATCAATCCCAAGAGGTAGGAATACAAGCGGCAATCCTCTTTATGCAAAACACCGAAAGAAATTGTAAAGTATTGAAACTCGGAACACGAAACTCAGAACTAGAAACTAAAAACCATTGTTTGATTTTCAAATTCCGGTGTAATTAAAAGGCGAAATCGCTCGCAGTTCGGCTTTGATTGCCTCGCTTACTCCTAAATTTTGAATAAAATCTTGCAAAGTATGTTGATTAATCGTTTGATTGGTACGCGTCAAATCTTTGAGTGCTTCATAAGGGTTGGGGTAGCCTTCGCGGCGCAAAATGGTCTGAATTGCCTCCGCCACCACCACCCAATTGTCTTCCAAATCGGCACGAATCGCGGCTTCATTGAGTTCGAGTTTTTGAAAACCTTTTTGCAAAGCCTCCAAAGCCAAATAAGTGTGGGCAATCGGCACACCCAAATTGCGCAAAACGGTGGAGTCGGTCAGGTCGCGCTGAAGGCGCGAAATGGGCAATTTAGCCGACAAATGCTCAAACAAAGCATTGGCAATGCCCAAATTGCCTTCAGCATTCTCAAAGTCAATCGGATTTACTTTATGGGGCATCGCCGAAGAACCCACTTCACCGGCTTTGATTTTTTGTTTAAAATAATTGAGCGAAATATACTGCCACACATCGCGCGCCAAATCAATCAAAATGGTATTAATTCGTTTTAGAGTGTCCAACAAAGCCCCCAAGTTGTCATAATGCTCAATTTGCGTGGTCAATTGACTCCTTTCCAAACCCAATTGCCGAACAAAATGATTGGCAAATATGACCCAATCAATTTGGGGATAAGCAATGTGATGAGCATTAAAATTGCCGGTTGCCCCGCCAAACTTTGCCGAGTATGGAATGGTTTTCAACAAATCGATTTGTCTATGCAATCGCTCCACAAAAACGGCAATTTCTTTGCCCACACGCGTAGGCGAGGCAGGTTGACCGTGGGTACGCGCCAACATCGGAATAGATTGCCATTTTTGGGCTAATTCGGTCAGTTTTTCCACAGTTTTACGCAAAGCCGGTTCAAAATATTGCGTCAGTGCATCTTTGAGCAAAAGCGGAATGGCGGTGTTGTTGATATCTTGCGAAGTAAGGGCAAAATGCACAAACTCTTTTTGGGCTTGCACGCCCAGCGCGGCAAATTGTTGTTTGATAAAATACTCTACGGCTTTGATGTCGTGGTTCGTGGTTTTTTCTATCTCTTTGATTTCTAAGGCTTTAGCCTCATCAAAATCTTCATAAATCTTGCGCAAAGCCGGATACAATTGTTTGTCAAAACCAGCCAATTGCGGCAATGGTTGTTCACACAAGGCAATAAAATATTCAATTTCAATCAAAATTCGGTATTTTATCCAACCGTATTCTGAAAAATATTGGGCTAATTCGGCTACTTTTGGGCGGTATCGACCATCAATCGGCGAAATGGCAGTTAATTGATTCAAGTCCATTTGTTGGAGATAAAAATTTGATGATTTTGAGCTTTTTTAAAGTTTAAAATTTGGAGTGAGTATTTTTAATCTTTTTTCTAAATGATTGATTATCAATTCATTACTTAAATATTTTGGGTAAATACACCTCCTTCATTCCAAATATTTTGCAAGTTAGGCAAATTAGCGCGATTTACGACACTTGGCTTTGACTTAAAATAATCCTCCCAAAATAATATTCTAGCTCCCATTTTCAAGCCTTTGGTCATTAATGAAATTTACCCAATCTGTTTGAAGGCTGGTAAAATGGGTTATTGGACAAAACTTCAAATCACACCGACAAGGCATTTATTTATCCGCAAATCGGACGATATTTGTATATTTACATATCAATTGCGATAAATGAATTTAATTCATTGACAATCAATTAGTTAAATGCAAATGAAGCCCGAAGAACTCCTCCCTTTTGATACTCAGTATTTTGAAAAATTGAAAAAACAAGGAACTCAACTGCCAATCCAAGATGTTTTTACCCAAATCTATGACACCAATCATTGGGGAGGCAACGACTCGGCATCGGGTTTGGGTTCAGAGAGTGCGCAAACGCAGGCTTTGGGGCAATTGTTGCCCCAATTATTGCAAAAACTAAATATTCATACGCTTTTGGACGCGCCTTGTGGCGATTTCAATTGGTTGAGCCGATTGAATTTGCCGATGCAAAATTATATTGGGGCAGATATTGTCCCCCTCATCATTGAGCGAAACCGAAGTGTATATACGGCTGATAATCAATCGTTTATGGTTTTAGACATTACTCAAGACCCTTTGCCCGAAGCCGATTTGATTTTGTGCCGCGATTGTTTGGTGCATTGGTCATTTGCCGATATTCATAAGTTTTTGTTAAATCTGAAGCAATCGAAAATTACTTATTTATTAAGTACTACTTTTGCCCAAAGAACTGAAAATCAAGACATTGTAACCGGCGACTGGCGCACGCTAAACTTGACTCTCGCCCCATTCAACTTCCCTGCTCCTTTGGCTTTGCTCAATGAAAACTGCACCGAAGCCAATGGCGCATACGCCGACAAATGCTTGGGCTTGTGGAAAGTCGAGGATTTGAGGAGTGAGAAGTGAGAAGCAAGGAGTGAGTTTGCGGTTAATTGCAAACTAAATGATTTATTGAATTGATTTTTCATTAATATTCTACCTAAATAGTTGGAATATATTTTTATATAACTAATTGATTATCAGTGTTTTATATATTTTTTGATTTAATATCTTACCTTGATTATCAATTTATACTAAGCTCAAATTGAATTATGGCAGAAAAAGAACAAGCCAATAAAAAAATATTAGAATGGAATACCATCAAACGCCTCATTACGTTTGTTGCGCCTTACCGAAAAACTTTTTGGTTTTTGGTGCTTCTGACCATATCAATTGGCTTGTTGGGACCCATTCGCCCTTTTATGATGGAATATACCATCAATCAATACATAGCCTTTGGCAACTATGGCGGGCTTATCAATATGACCCTTATTATGTTGGTTTTATTGTTTTTGCAAGCCTATATTCAATATTTGCACACCTATCTATCGGGTTGGTTGGGGCAGAGCATTATCAAAGATATTCGGATTGCTTTGTATCGGCATTTGCTCAATTTGCGCCTCAAGTTTTTTGACAAAACCCCCATTGGGAGGCTCATTACTCGCAATATTTCGGATATCGAAACCCTAGCCAGCGTATTTACCGAGGGTTTGGCGGCTTTGGTGGGCGATTTGTTACAAATTATTTTTATTTTGGTGTTGATGTTTTATACCAACTGGCGTTTGACTTTGGTGAGTTTGGCGTTGTTGCCTTTGCTGCTTTTGAGTACTTATATTTTTAAAGAAAAAATCAAAAAATCATTTGACGAAACTCGAGTAGCTGTAGCCAACCTCAACTCATTTGTGCAAGAACACATTACGGGTATGAGCATCGTCCAAATCTTTAACAGTGAAGCCGTAGAGTTTAAAAAATTTGAAGAAATCAACCGCGAACACCGCCGCGCCAACTTGCGCGCCGTGATGTATTATTCGGTTTATTTTCCGGTAGCCGAGGTGATTGCCGCCGGTGGCACGGGGCTTTTGGTGTGGTACGGCGCACGCGAAGTATTGTTTGAAAATGTAGAATTGGGTACTCTGATTGCATTTATTATGTATATCAGCCTGTTTTTTCGCCCAATTCGAATGATTGCCGACAGATTCAATACCATTCAACTGGGCATTGTGAGTACCAATCGAATTTTGAAATTGTTGGACGATACCGAGCATATTCCGCAAAACGGCAGCCTCATTCCCGAAAAAATCAATGGCAATGTCAAATTTGAAAATGTGTGGTTTGCCTACAATGACGACAACTATGTCCTCAAAAATATCTCCTTTGAAGTCAAAGAAGGCGAAACCGTAGCACTGGTAGGGGCAACCGGCGCGGGCAAGTCCTCGATTATCAACCTGTTGAGTCGATTTTATGAAATCAATCAAGGCAAAATCTTGTTAGATGGAAGTGATGTTCGGGCGTATGATTTGGCTACCTTGCGGCGCAACATTGGGGTAGTATTGCAAGATGTATTTCTTTTTTCGGATTCAATTGCCGACAACATCACATTGGGCAATGCTGATATTTCGCGGGAGCAACTCATTGCCGCTTCGGAGCTAGTGGGCGCAAGGCGATTTATTGAAAGATTGGAAGGAGGCTTCGATTACAATGTCCAAGAACGCGGGGCAACCTTGTCGGTTGGGCAAAGGCAATTGATTTCGTTTGTGCGCGCGATGGTGTACGACCCCAAGATTTTGGTCTTAGACGAAGCTACCTCCTCGGTAGATACCGAAACCGAAGAACTCATTCAAGAAGCCATTGGTAAAATGATGAAAGGCAGAACCTCGATTGTAATTGCGCACCGCCTCTCGACGATTCAAAAAGCCGACAAAATAATCGTATTGCACAAAGGCGAAATCGTGGAAGAAGGCAATCACCAAGAGTTGCTTTGGAAAGACGGCTACTATGCCAACCTTTACAAAATGCAATATAAAATGATGATTTAAAAAAAACTCCAACTGCTAATGGACGACATTTGCCAATATTATCAAATTATTAAGCAAAAATTATATTATCGCAATTTTCAAGAAATAGTCCTATTTTGAATGATAATTATACCTAGTTTTGCGTTTGTTTTTTGATGGCGGGGGTAACTTTGGAGCTTCATAAATTATATTAATCATCTGATAATCAATTGTTTGTAGATTTATTTTTCAAATACCCCCCCCTGCTCAACAAATGGTTTAAATTTGCTATACCATCATCATTCACTGTATCAATAGGGTTGTTTTGCCGATATGAATAATCATCAAATCAAATATTATAGTCTGGTACTTTTGAAACTGGGATTTTTTGTCTTCAGTTTTTTGGTCTGTCTGCAATTGATGATAGTGTCATTCAAACAACTCAATGCTTCATTTGTAGAACAAATCTTGATTGCCACGTCCAATCCTTTTGTAGGCTTGTTTATTGGTTTGTTGATTACGGCTTTGATTCATAGCAGCTCGACCATTACCTCAATGATCGTAGCAATTGTAGCTTCGGGAACTATCACGATTGAGAGTGCTGTGTATATGATTATGGGGGCAAATATTGGTACAACCGTAACCAGCACAATCGTTTCGTTTGGACACTTTGCTCGCAAAAAAGAATTTCGCAAAGCCATCGCCGCCGCTACCGTCCACGATTTTTTTAATATTCTTACGGCATCTATTTTATTTCCTTTGGAGTATTATTTTGGCGTGTTGTCGGGCTTGGCAAAATACATTACGGGTATTATCGCCTCTAATCATAGTTTTGGCTTTTTGAATATTTTTGAAGGGGTCGTTGCCAATAACATAGAGCCCATTGCCTTATTTTTGTTGGGTTTGCTTGCCAAAAACGAATTGTTGGGAGTTTTGCTGGGAATGGCAGGCTTGTTTTTGGTAATGTATTATTTCTCCAACTCATTCAAAGGTGTACTTACCCAAAAATCGCCCAACATTCTCGAGAAATATTTATTAGGAACGCCCTTACAATCTCTCCTCTGCGGTTTTTTAGTTACAGCAATGGTACAGTCGAGTACGGTAGTTACCTCCTTGATAGTGCCATTTGTTGCCAACAACAAGCTATCAATCCAAAGAATATTTCCATTCATTATGGGGGCAAATATTGGTACTACACTTACCGCACTGATAGCTTCTATTTCGCAATCCGATGCGGCTCTTAGCATTGCCCTTACGCATTTATTGTTTAATCTGATAGGGACTTTGATTATTTTTCCGTTTGCAACCATTCGCAACCTACCGGTCAATATGGCGCGGAGCTTGGGCAAAGCTACTTTGGGCAATCGACTTACGGGCTTGGTATATTTGGTGCTTACGTTTTTTGTCGTGCCATTTTTGTTGATTTATTTTACTAAAGACAAAGTGCGAATCCGGCAATATACCTACATTGAGGAGAAAGTATTGCCACCTTCGCTCGATGCCACCACGCCCAAAAAAGACAAAAAATCCTCTAGCAAGTTTTTTTATAAGCAAGTAATTTTTAAAGAATACCCTTTTCCTGACAAAAACCAACAAAATCAAATCCTAGTAATGCAAAAAGGCGACAGCATACTGCTCAATCGGCAAGTGCTACGCCTCAAGGACAAAGGTTTTTGTTGGACGGGGCAAGATGAATCCGGCAAATACTCTATGTGTGTAGAAGACATCAAGCATAACATTCAATTGAATGAAATTTTTAATTTTGCGGAGTGCTACATTTTTCGCAAAACCTATTTTGACCCCAGCCTCTACTCGCAGCGTATTTACTTTGCCCCCAAGTCTAACTTGATTTTCAAGCGCGAAATCATCAATCAAAAAAACAAACTCGTGGGTTTGGAAGAATTGATTAGTGTGGCAAAGTATTGAAAAATAAGCATCTCTATATTTTTGCCGGAAAATTGTAACGCAGGCTGTCTAGCCTGCCGGCATAAATGAGTTTAGGCTTAGAATAAAGCTAGAATTTCCTGATAATTAGTCCGATTTTTTAAATCGAACCACTGATTTGCCTATAATCAAAAACTATATAAGTAATTGATAATCAAGTAGTTATAACTTTATTAAATCAATCATTACCCATTACCCAAAACCCACTTATTCTTCTATATCTTTTGTCAATCATTTCGTCAAAAACCCCATCGGTATAATACTTCTTGTAAACCATTGCCATTGCATACTGCATATAATCGTCACTTTCGGTAACTATTTTTTGGCAAATCGCCTGAAAGTCCGCATCCAATTTCTCGCGGCGAGTGAGGGCAATGGCTTCCTCGAAAGCAGTCAAAATAGCATCACTATAAGCGGCACTTGGGGTAAAATACAAAGGTTGATTCATAAACTCTAGGGCTTTTTCGACCCGATAGAGCAAAAGATGAATCACATCAAATTGATGGACGGCAATTTTTTTGTATTCATTGATGATTTTGCGAATAGATGCCGAGCGAGGTTCGCGGCTTTTGGACTTAAATTCCTTGTCTATTTGCTTTTTGTACTCCTCGAGTACATCATCGGCATTGCCGAGTTCCATTTGATAATACTCTTGCACATTTTTGATTTTGGCATACAACTTCTCGAGTTCATCAATGAGTTCTTCCTTTTCAAGGGTATTCAAAAAAGTTTTGAAGGATTTTTTGGTTACTTTAGCCATAATATTAGTCTTTTAGCAAAATTGGGTAGTTTATTTATTATCAGGCAATATTTAAGCATTTCATATAAAATCCTCTGGTTTTTTCGTACTACTTGAAGCAGGAATTAATAATCTCTTTAAACTTACGTCTTTAGATAAAAAATCAAAAAACAACCATTTTGCTACAATTGCCACTTCTGATTTAACTTTTTCCTTATTTAATTTTAGTTCTTTGTTAAGATAACTGTTCAAGTTTTCGCTATCACTTTTGAAAATCTCTACCCAAGACATTAACCTTATTTTTACCTCTCTTGCATACCTTGTCTGTATTTCAAATACCCTATCCCAAGACTCTATTTTTTCTGTGAGGATACGATTTGAAGTGTCTTTAGGTATAATTTTCACTTCCCAAACACCTCCATTATTTTTAATGGTTGGTTTCTCTTTGCAAGATATGTGAAAGTCCATTACATCTAAGGCGTAGAAATTTTCATCAAAGGGATAAAAAGCAAAAGTGCTTACTGTTAAATCCTTATCTTTGAAAGCAATAACCTTTTCGCCTTTGACATTCTGATTACAAGTTGTTCCTGTTGGTACTAAATTTCGTAAATTAATAGCTGAAAAAGGAAATTGGGCTTTTGGTAAATAATGGTCATAATTAGCCCTCCCTTCTTCACCACCATGTGGGATTGTTTCTAAACAACAAAATGCACAAATTCGTGGATTTCCGTTTTCGCTCAAAAAATTCTCATAATGATTGGCAGTTAAAACTCCATCTATCAATTTATCTTTATCCTTGTATAAATAATCGAATAACTCTTTGAAAGATTTTTGAATAGCAGATGGCAAAGCATTTTCTGGTACTGGAATAGAATGTTTTTCACAAATAGCTTCTATTTTATTACTGTCAATAAATGCAAGACCAACCAGATCTTTGTCTGTGTCTGCAAGCCCTTGAAACTCCACAAAAACATTCTTCAATAACCCCCCCAATTTATTTAATTTGCCAGTTGTGCTACTCCCTTTAATTATTATACTTTTATGAGGGATGGGTAATAAGGCATCAGAAAAATCCGTATGAACCTTTTTAGATAGTTCATCAAAAAAGTGTTCGATAATTTTGTGTATTTCTTCTAAATTATGCTCTACATACTTCAATCCAAAAAACATAGCTAATTTTGATTTTCGAGTTCCTCAATATGATTTAAAATTAAAAGTTTTTCGGTGGATTCACCAAAAAGGTTGATTTGAGTTTTTAATTTTTCCAAATATTCTTTTGTCATATTTTCCATTTCTACCAACTCATTAAAAGCTTTTTTAGAAATATTATACTCAAAGCCAAAGAATTTGCTTAATAAATTCAAGAAATTAGCCCCATAAGTTTCATATTCGCTTCTGTGGAAACTGACTGAGCTTTTGGGCTGGATTGTACTTTCATCTATTTTACGTTCAAATACAAATACATTATACCCTCTACAATCCCCTAAGATGAAAGGAGAATGAGTAGTCAAGATTATTTCTTTATTGAAATGCTCTATTACTTTTTGTAATTGATTAAAGAACTCTGTTCGCCATTGTGGATTAAAATGCGTATCCGGCTCATCGAACAAATATAATACTTCAGTATCTGCTTCGTCAAACATAATCATTCCTCCTACAATGTGGATAAATTGGTGCTCTCCATCACTAATTTGCATATACTCGGTTCTCACATTAGGTTTTGACAAAATCAACTCTACTAATTCTACTCTAAAAATTTTATCTAAGGTTGCAATAGTAGGAAATTTGATAATTTGTCCCTTTTTTCGTTTTTTACGTAGGTCATTTTGATACTTCTTTTCTATGCAAAGCGTATTGAGTAAGTTTAATTTATATAAAGCCAAAAATAAGTTCTTACTACTTTTAAAATAATGTTTGAATAAGGCTTTGGTAGCATCATTGATTAAAAAGTCATATTTCCAGATTTGTTCTTTTTCATCAAAATAGTAGGTAGTGGCACACTTTCTTAAATTTTCTTGGTAATCTTCCAACTCTTGAGTGAGTAAAACTTTGCCTACTCTTGTTTTATCAAGTTTAACAACTATTCTAAAAGAAGATAAACCTTGGATACGTAATGAATCTATATCTCCTTTAAACTTATCAAATATCTTGGCTTTTTGTTCTGAGAGCAAATAATTGGCTATGAGTATAAAAATATTGGTTTCATAATCCATCATCATTAATTTAGGCTCTGCTATTTCCTGTTTTCTATCTCCTTTTTTTACTTGATGCGTTACTTGGCGAGCATAATAATCTTGCAATTCCAAAAAAGGCATACTTAACAATTCATTCATCCCTGATGTATAGGCAATCACAAGCGGTAAATAATCTCTTTGATTTTCAGAAATTAATTCAAACTCGTTGGTATCTTTATTTTTGATAAAAAATTCGTGATTCCGCGCTTTAGTATTTGGATAAGAGATTTTAATTTCTTGAGCTATACCATTTAATTTGATTTCGTATTCTATCTCAAAAAAAATTTCTTTTTTGGTTTTATTATTTGCATAAGCCTGATAAGGTTTTCCGTCAACTGAATACAAATTCTCTAAAAAGGAGCTTTCTACGGTGTAAAAAATATCGGCAATTAATTCTAATAAATTAGACTTCCCACAACCATTCAAACCCACCAGACAAATAGGGTCTATTTCTTGCTTATCTTTGAGTAAAGGATGTTTGGGAAACCTTTGCTGAAAGGGTTCAAGACTTCTGTATTTTTCAAATAATTGTAATCTTAGTAATTTCATCTAAGCACTTGGTTTCTTGATTTGAAATAAAAGTTTAGGATTCTTTTCGTTAAAAATAACTTCTAAAAACTGCTCATTTTTCTCATTTCCCACGGGTTCTTCAGCTATCTTAAAAAACTCTTCTTTAAAATCATCATAATCTTCAAAGGATAATAAAGCATTCAATTGCTCAAAAGAAAATGATTTTTCGGGAAATGTATTTTGAATAACTTTTCTCAATTCTTCAGCTTTCATTTTTCTGTTTTTAGGTTGGTTTCTAGTTTTTGCTTGATGAAGCTTCCTTTGTAAATTTTTTTGCGTTTCTATTGTTTTCTTTTCTTCTGCAATTCTCTCCAAAAGTTTCTCAATTGGTTCGTCATCAATTATAGCCTCCGAAAGTTGCCCACTAAATGCCATTTGCAAAACAGATTGCTCTAACTTATCAATAAAAGATATTGCTTTTTTATATTCTGCTTCAGCTTTGTCTGCTTTGGAAAGGAGTTTTTCTGCTTGCCCTGTTACTTCTTTTTGTTCTATTAGTGAAGGAGTTTTTAGTTCTATGTTTCTTAAATCTCTTATATTTAATGTTAGTTGAGCAACTCCTTTTGCTTTACTTAATGCTTGGTTTAATAATGTATTTGAGGATAAAAAGTAATATAAGTATTTATTGAAGATAAAATTATGATTTGGTTTTAATAATGCTATATGTCTTTGAAAACAAAACTCTTTTTCCTCATCAATGAGAGCTACTAAACCAATAGACCCAACAATTGAAAATAATATATCTGATTTTTTGGGTACTCTTTGTTCTTTCAAATTCTTGAAATATTCCTCTGATACAAACATTGTATTACCAAAATTAATTTTACCATTTTGAATATTCGATATTACAATAAAAGGAATACCCAATTTAAGTTTTTTAGGAGATTGGTGGTCTCCGTCTGCTATTGAGATGCAAATATCTTGTAACCTATACACTTTCCAATCATCAATACTAACTAAGTTATCATTTCTCCACTCCTCTGTCAATTTCCCTGTAACAGCCTCTTCTAAAACAGCTTGGCGATAGCGTTCTATGAGTTTGGGAATTTTCTGAATTTTTTCTTTTGCATTAGCTAATATTTCATTAAAAGCATTTAATTTATTTGCAATCTTTATTTGCTCTTTTAAAGAAGGTATTGGAATCTCGATTTGATTGATGAAATCAGTAAATTGAAGATTTCTCAAATTAGTGGTATTTTTTTGATAGTTTTCTGTAACACCATTTAAGTACAGAAATCTTAAATAAAAGTTTACAAAGTCAGGGCAGATAACAGATTTAGGTATCCTCATTAATCTAAAAAAATTTGAGCAAACAATAGGCTCATTTACTGAATTAATAGCTTCATTATCTATCAATAAAGTTCTTCCAACAGGTTGAGCTGGGCTACCACCTGATATTTCAATAATAATATCACCCTCTCGCAATTGCCTTTTATCAAAACTCTCTTTTTTTATTTTTCTAATTGACGTGTCATAGGCTCTTTCTTTTCTCCAATTATTGTAATCGGTTGCTCTTATTATTCTACATTTAATGTAATTACTATCATTGGAGTTGGCATCTATTCCCCAATCCCCACCAATATAATAAATTAGAATGTCCTTTAGTTTTATCTTTTTCCACATAGCTATTTTTTTTCTAAAATTTCTGTAGCTTCTCTAAGTTGTGACAAAACATCATTTAGGCTTTCTGAAATGAAAGTAATTAAATCTTGCGGAGATGGCAATTCATCAGAATCAAGCAACCAATCTTCTTGCATCCATTTAAAATCTAAATTATATCCATTCTCAATGATTTGAGCTTTAGTAAATCTCTTAAACCTTTCTATTTCTTGTCGATTGTCAAAACATTTCTCAAACTCAGCAAAATACTCTAAGGTTAATGGGCGGTTCTTTTTAGTAAAGTTAGGCTGATTAGTCCTTGCATCATATATAAAAAGTTCTTCGATTGGCTCGCCTTTTTTGAGAAAAACTACACAAGCTTTAATACCACTTGCATAATGGGCAAATGTGCCTCTGGGTAATTTGAGAATTGTATGCACATTACAATCCCCTAAATGTGTTTGCCATATTTCTGTAGCTTTTTCATCCGAAAGGCAACTATCTGGTAGCACGATTGCCGCTTGTCCATCATCTTCTAATTTTTCAATGATATGTTGGATAAAATTAAGTTGTTTATTACTGGTTTCAATGGCGAAATCTCTTTCAGGTACACCACTTGTGCCTTGTGTACCGAATGGCGGATTTGTCAAAATACAACTGTAGGTTTTTTCATCCGGCTTATCATAAATGGAATCCAGCACATCAATATTAGGGGCAAGATTATGCAAAAATAAATTCATTAGAGCTAATCGGCGGGTTCTGATGTCTATTTCTTGCCCAAAATAGGTATTATTTTTCACGCGATTCTTTTCATCATCACTTATTTTCGCATAATGAGCAGTGTTTTTAAACCATTCGAAAGCAGAAATTAAGAAACCTGAAGTTCCTACTGCTACATCACAAATACTATAATCCTCTTTTTGTAAAGGATTAGGCTTCATTACATTAACAATGGTTTGAATCAGAGGGCGAGGTGTAAAGTATTGCCCTGCACCACGTTTGCCATCTGCGGCTACTCTTGATAGCAATTCCTCAAAGGCAATTCCTATTACATCACTATCAATTTCATTCCATTCAAGTTCATCTATTTGTTTAATAGCTCTTTTGAGCGTATTACCTCTTGAAAATCTGGAAATCGGTTCTTGATAAATCTTTCTTAAGATTTCGCTTTCTCCATTTTGAAGCGTATGCAAAGCATTTTCCCAATGTGCAATGATTTCATCTTCAGGTTTATCTAAGAAAGACTCCCAAGCGCAATTTTGAGGAATTGCAATAGCTTTTTCATCTGCTAATTTCAAGAAAAGCAGATAGGTCAATTGTTCAATATACTCAGATGAATTTACCCCTTCGTGTCGGAGTAAATTGCAGATGTTCCAAAGTTTGGAGGATATGTCAGTATTCATATAAAAAAAAACAAAAATATGATTAAATCATTAAATACTCAATTAAATACTTAAATATTTTAAACTATTTGTTGTATTTATGATACTGATAATCAAATAGTTAAAAACAAAACCCCTATAAGCTTTGCTCATAGGGGTTTCTTATTTTCAAGAATCGGTTGTTACACCTCCACTTCCTCACTCGCATACTCCTCAATCGGAATACAAGCGCAAATCAAGTTGCGGTCGCCGTAGGCATTGTCGACTTTGGCAACGGAGGGCCAAAATTTATTTGCTTTTATGTAGGCGAGTGGATAGGCGGCTTTTTCGCGGGAGTAGGGCTTGCTCCAGTGGTCAGTCATCACCATTTTGGCGGTGTGCGGGGCATTGACTACTACGTTGTTGCCGGCTTCGGACCTGCCTTCTTCTATCTCGCGGATTTCTTCCCGAATGGCAATCAAAGCTTCGGCAAAGCGGTCAAGTTCCTCTTTGCTTTCCGATTCGGTGGGTTCTATCATCAAAGTTCCGGCTACGGGGAAGGAAACCGTTGGGGCGTGGAAACCATAATCCATCAAGCGTTTGGCAATGTCGGCTACTTCTACGCCTTGCGCTTTGAAATCTCGACAATCCAAAATAAACTCGTGGGCGCAAGTACCGCTTGTGCTGGTATAAAGCACTTTGTAGTGGTTTTCTAAGCGGGCTTTTAGGTAGTTGGCATTCATAATGGCGTGTTTGGTAGCCTCGGTCAAGCCTTCGCCACCCATCATCGCAATATAGGCGTAAGAAATCGTGAGAATACTGGCACTGCCCCAAGGTGCCGCCGATACTGCCGTCGTTTTGTTTTTAGAAACGGTTACTACTGCGTGGTTGGGCAAATGGGGAGCTAAATGCGCCGCTACTCCTATCGGACCCATTCCCGGACCACCACCGCCG
>JALONJ010000543.1 GCA_025455045.1 Microscillaceae bacterium
TTTCGGTTCAAAAATTCAGGATAGTGTAGGGTTACTTGATTTCGTTGTTTCTTTTTTATCAAGAAAAAAGAAAGTTGTAAAAAAAAGTGTATTTATAATAGCCTCATTATCAATTAGTTACGGAAAAGCTATTTTTAAATATTCTAAAAAATCAAACATTAGTTTAAAATTTCTACAGTGAGAATTGCTGGGGAATTGCTGAGACTATACATTTTTTGTCATTTACCAGAGGTGAGCGAATATGGCATTGCCCTAAATCCTTTTCAAAATCGATTTTGGGCGCGATTTCCGGCTGTCGGACAAGCAGGAGCCTCGCTTGCGCTTACTCCCTAGTGCAGGGTTTGCAAACCCTGCACTAGGGAGTAAGCGCAAGCGGGGTCTCCTCCATCCGGCTTCCATCCGGCGCGCAAGTTACTTGTATTACCTTGATGCACTTTTGCGCCCAGCAATTTTTTTGCTTAGGTTTCCATCTCAATGAAGTGATTTTTTTTAAATATTTGATTATCAGGGTTTTAGCTTACATAATTTTTCATTAAGTCGAGGGCTGTTAGCTTTTAAATCAAAATTTTTTCAAAAAAAACAAGTACAAACAGCCCTTAAACGGCTCAAAACTCGCCAGTTCGGATTATATTTAGCCTTGATTTTTCATTGAAATAGTAATTTTTACTAAAAAAAACGTTAGATTTAAGTTTTATCCTTAATTTAGTATGCAAAAAACTTGCGCGCAAAGTATGATATATCGCTTTTGGTGGTTTCTGAGGATTTGGATAGTTTTGGGGCTAAGTTCGGTTTCGGCACAAACCGCCTCCCCAATTATTTGGAACGAACAAAGTCGCAGCCTAGCTTGGTTAGCCAAAGCCGAAGTTTGTTTAGACCCTTTGGGCGAATACACTTGGGCGCAAATCAGCCGCGCCAATGCTAAAATCAATTTCAAGCCCTATGACCGCCAGCTGTTGAGCAGTAATTCCAGAGTTTTCTGGTTGCGCTTCACGTTACAAAGCCAACTCCGAGAAGCCAACAAAGTCATTTTGGGATTTGATGAATTGGACCAAGTAAATGTTTACCAAGTTACGGATAATCAAGCGATTAGCTACGAAACCGGTGTTTTGGCTCGTGCCACTTCCCAGCCTTTCAAACTAGAAGGCTATAGTTGGCTTCAGATTGAGTTAAAACCCCAACAAACTTCGATATTTTATGTGCGAGTTGATAATCAAACTCCTTATACTCAGTATTTTGCCCGAATTTTTTTCCCCCGTCTTACCATTTTCTCGCCCAAAGGACTTGAGGAACAAGTAAGCTATATGCGGAGCTGGTATTATGGTCTGATGGGCGCTACTTTGTTGGTCATTTTGTATTGTTTTATCCTTTCAATTATGCTCCAAAGCCAAACCAACTTGTATTTGGGAGTAATGGCTAGTGTATTATTGATGTACGGTTGGCTGGCTTCGGGAGTAGCATTTGATTACTATGGTGTGCAATATATTGGCTTTTTTCGTGGATTGTATTATGTGGTTTTGGCGGCATTTATGTTGGTATTGATTTTGTTTTCGCGTCGATTTTTGGGTTTGGCAAAGCGCGCCCCAGTGTGGAATAATCGCCTGCGGTCTTTGTCGTTGGTATTGATATTTTATCCGATTTTAGTCATTTCCGAATATTGGGCAGTTGCTTACAATTCATTGATATATTTGAGTTTGTTGGTAGTAATCAGCATTTTTTGGGCGGCGGTCAGTGTTTATTGGCAAGGCTACCAGGCGGCGCGGGTGTTTGTGGGCGCAATGGTATTTTTTGTGGGCTTGATTTTTATGAATGTTTTTATCGAGTTTCGATTTGTGGAGGAGTTGCTTTCCAAAGAATTGTATAATTATAGCGTAGGTTTGTTTTTTATTTTGCTTTTGGCTTTGAGCTTGGCTGACCGAGTCAATCAAATTCGCAGTCAAATAGCGCAAAATACTACTGAATCGCAAACATCTGATAATCAAGTACTTAAAGACAAGCCTCTTACCCAAACACTTGTAAACGAACAAGCTCATTTAGCCGGACAAACCCAAGAACTTTTAAAAAAAATTGACCAAATCACTCAATCCAATCAAACGCTGGAACTTGAGTTAAAAAATCAGACCCAAAAACTCCACGAAAGCCATTACAAACTCCAAGCAATCGAGCAAAGATTTCAATATGTGATTGAAGCCACCAATGATGTGCTGATTGATTGGAACGCCCAAACCGGCGAGACCTATTTCAGCAGTCAAAACTATACAATGCTGGGTTTTGAGCCTTTTGAGTTTGAGCCTACGCACGAAAACTGGGAAAAACTCCGCCACCCCGCCGACAAAATAAAAATCGTCGAGGCTTTCAAAAATTTGTTTATGCAACATACCAATCACTATGAAATTGAGTACCGAATGCAAACCAAATCCGGCGATTATATTTGGGTTTTGGAGCGCGCCAAAGTGGTGGATTATAGCCCCAACCAAATTCCGGTGCGCATCGTAGGCAGTAGAGTCAATATCACCCCCCTCAAAACCTCCGAAGCCAAACTCCAACAAGCCTACCAAGAGTATCAAAATATTCAAGATGCCCTCGATGAGAGCGTTTTGGTGGCTATTTTGGACAATCGCGGTATTATTTGCCGAATCAATCCTTTGTTTGAGCAACTATCGGGCTACTCAGCCAAGGATTTGTTGTGGCATCACAGCCGCCGGTTTATTTCCGATTTTCACAATCCGATTTATTTCAAATATATATGGCGCACTATTCAAGGGGGGCATATTTGGCGCGGCGATATTCGTTGCAAAACGCGTGATGGCAGCTCTTATTGGATTGAAATAGTGATAAATCCGATTACCAATACTTCGGGCAAAGTAGCTGAGTACTTGGTGATTGGCCAAGAGATTACCGCCCGCAAACACATCGCCGAAGAACGCCGCAAACTGCTCGACGACCTCACCCGCTACAACAAAGACCTTGAGCAGTTTGCCTACATTACCTCGCACAATTTGCGTGCGCCTATTGCCAGTATTTTGGGCTTGGTGTCTATTTTTGATAAAACCAAACACGGCACACCTACCAATCTTGAGGTTATCAAACGCCTCGAAGTATCTGCCAAAGATATGGACGATACATTTAGAGACATCAACCAGATTTTGGCTACCCGCGAGCGCGTAGATGAAGTCAAAGAAAAAATCAATTTGCCCGAATTGATGAAGAATATGCGAATCAATTTTGAGCAGCAAATTCGCAATAGCCACGCCCGAATCAATGAAAATTTTGCCGAAGTTGCCGATATTTATTCCATCAAAAACTACATTGAGAGTATATTTATCAATCTCATTAGCAATGCTATCAAATACCGCTCGCCCAAGCGCAATCTGGTACTCAATATTCAGAGCAAAGCCCTTGAACGATATATTTTGATTACGGTCAAAGACAATGGACTGGGAATTGACTTAAATAAAAACGGCGACAAAGTATTTGGCTTATACAAGCGATTTCACTTTCATACCGGCGGCAAGGGCTTGGGCTTGCATTTGGTCAAAACTCAAATTGAAGCCCTCGGGGGGCGCATCGAAATCCAAAGCGAAGAAGACAAAGGCACTACTTTTTTGATATATTTGAATAAAGAATAATCATTTTCTTGATTAGTTGATTGGTTGATTTTGAATAACCCAATGACCTGATTGGTTGATTTTTAAGAAGCTGTTTTTAAAATGGTATTAATTTGTTGTTGTTAAAAGTGATATAAATACTTGATAATCAAGTATTTACAGAAATTTTATTTGCAAAAGCTAATCCAAAAATAAACAATTTAAACACAAAGAACACCAAGAAAATACCCACAAAGTCCACCAAGACCTTGGTGCTTCTTTGTGATTACCTTTGTGAACTTTGTGGTAAATTTGACA
>JALONJ010000544.1 GCA_025455045.1 Microscillaceae bacterium
ATTATCAAGAGTTTCAGATTCTTCGCTTCGCTCAGAATCACTGAAATTGATAAATTTCAGAAAAAAAATTCTCATTCCTGAAAAGTGGTGAAGAACCAAGTTTTTTATATAACTATCTGCTTATCAGGTGCTTAGTAAATTTTACGAATCATTCACGAACTAAAAACTAGAAACTGCCCAAGCCCGAGCTATTGACATTTTCAATCAATCCAAGTAAGCCCTAGCGCACCGGCGAATACTCATACAGCACCTTACCGCTTGATAAATCAAACATTACCAGCCCAATATTTTGTGGGGCGTTGGAAACTAGAGCTAGTTTTTCGCCCTTGCGTCGAGTAATTAGTTGATATTTAGACATGTCATAGGCTTGCGGCTTCAAAATTTTGATGGGCGGATTTGTAAGTTCCCAACGAATTTTGCCGGTTTTTTCTACACAAGTTAGGCTATAGCCCACTTTATCGCTGATTTCGCTGCGGTGCATCACCACACAAAGACTGGAATCACCATAGATTACTTCGCCTTTCAAAAATATTTTACCCTGAATATGATTGAGCAATTGCTGTTCTTTTTGTTGATATTGCTCTTGTTTGGCTTTTCTTTCGGCAAATTCATTTTTTAGGTTTTCCAATCTTTTTTCCCAAAGGTCGGGGTGTCCTTTTTGATAATATTCTTGTTCACGTTTGCGGTAATCTTCTTCATTTTTTTGACTTTCGGCGGCGCGGCGGATTTGCTCCGAAAAATCCTTCAAATTTCGGGGGTTAATCGTCTCGCTTATCAATTTATATTCTTTGACCAAATACAACTCTCTGCGCAAATCACCGTCTAAGCCCCAAGCGTATTGCAAAACCACATTTTTGTCGCGCGGGTCTAGTGGAGTTTCTCGAAATTTTTGATACATTATTTGCCTATCTTCTTCGGTCAAAAGTCGGTTATATTGCGGCGAGTATTGAAATTTTAGTCCATCTTTGGTAGTCATTGGATACCAACCATTGTTGTCGTTATCCACTTGACCGATGCCAGCTTTTAGAATCGGAAATTTTTGAATCAGCGTTTGCTCATCACCCACCAAAGCTCCGTTGGTCGCATTGCGCCATTGAACACCCATCAATTGATTGAGAATAAAAAACTGCTGATTGACCAACGTAAACTCAAATACATCGCTGGTAGCTGAGGTAGAGGTGGTTTGGTCAAGTGGTACTCTTTGCATCAGTTGGCGAGTCTGCGGATTAATCAAATCAATTTGGTATTGATGATAGCGTGAGCCTTTGCCGCCACCATAGTAATACGAATACACCCAAGCTATCTCGCCCTGCTCGGTAAAGACAAAATCCAACTTGTATAAATTACGGGCGAAGGCATTGAAAGAACTACCATAATAAATATAACTAGGCTCCGAACCGGCGTGCCAAAGCCGCAGGATATATATCATCCCATATACCAAACCGCCTGCCAGCAACAAAAGTGGCAACATACGCGACAAACAACCCCAAGCAGTGATTTGTCCGGTTTTTTGGTCATAATTTTTAAGCATATCTTGAATTCAAGTATAATTAATTAGGTAAGTAATTGATTATCAGTTATTTGTAAAAAAAATTACAACAGTCTCCCATTCTCAAGGTCTTGGATAAACTTGGCTTTGAGGTCGGTCTGAAAACCCGCAATGATTTTTTGCTCGTGGCTATCAATGCCGGCACTTGCCTGGGCTACGGCTTCCAAAACTTCAATCAAATCTTGGTACTCGGGGGCGGGTCCATATTCACGAAAAGTCTCGAGGGCATTGGCATAGACTTTCTCGAGGGGCTGTTGGCGATTTTTTTCATACTGAAAAGACCATTCAACAGCATTTGCCCAGTCATATTTTTGCAAAATATGTTGCAAAGCCGATATTTCTTCGGGCTGAATCAAACCATCGGCAAGTGCGAGAGCATAAATCAGCTCGCCAAACGCATCTAAGAACTTTTCCCTTGTAACCATTTTTTTAAGTTTTTGAAAAAGGAGAATTTATCGTTTTAAATATTTTTGAGATTAACGAATTTTAAAAAATAAAGTCGAGAATAAACAAAATTTTCCGCTAAGGAATGAATACAAAACCTTCTTACAACTTGTTTATACTCGGTCAATCCAAAGAATGTTAAACAAAGGTTAAAAAAAATAAAATATTCTTTTTTTTCTAATAAAAATGATATATTTTAATCATTGTTTTGCCGATTTTTGACCAATATCTCTTTATTGATCGATTTTATGGGTATAAGCTATCAACTCAAAAAATAATGTAAAAAGCTGATAATGAGGTATTTATATAACCTCAAGCACTTCCAATCGTAAAGTAAACCATATTATAACCATATCACGCATAATGAAATACTTTTTTTACTTTTTAATTATCTCGGAAGCGTTGTTTGGTGGCTTCGTCCCCCCCAGTGCTTATGCCCAAATCGAGACTTTGGGCTTTCATTTTCGTTCGCCTCGCCAAAAACAAAAACGGATTGAATTTCAGCAGTCCAACAATTTAATTATTTTGCCGGTCAAAATCAACGGATATAACGAAACCTTCAATTTTGTACTCGATACCGGCGTAGGTTATACCCTGATTACCGACCCCAAACTGCTCAATTTGCTCAACCTTAAATGTGTGCGACAAATCAAAGTAAGTGGTACCGGCAATGGCAGAGAGCTAAAAGGCTGTATATCCAGTGCGAATAGTTTTCTTATTGACCGAGATATTATTGCCAATAATCAAAATTTGATTGTATTGGAAGAAGATGTCTTGCATTTGTCGAGCTATGCCGGTATCAAAATCCACGGTTTGATAGGGTATGATTTATTTAGTCGTTTTGTAATCAAAATCAATTATTTGTCGCGGACTTTGGATATAATCAAACCCGAAAATTATCAACACAAAGCCCATAAAAAAGAAGAAGTTTTTCCGCTTAGTATCGAGTATATGAAGCCCTACATCCAAGCCGAAGCCGTGCTGGCAAGTGCAGGCAACCCCAGCCCCGCCGTTTTGAAGCTGATATTGGATACCGGAGCCGGACACTCCTTGAGCCTTGACACGGGCGCGCACCCCGACATCAAAATCCCCGAAAAAAATATCCCCAGTCATTTGGGAATGACTTTGAATGGGGCAGTCGAAGGCTCAATTGCGCGCATCGAGAAGTTCAAATTAGGCAATTTTGAATTAGAAAAAGTAATCACTGCGTTTCCTGATACCGCCACTTTGCGGTATGTACGGGGCTTCAGTGACCGACAAGGTAACATCGGTTGTGGGGTTCTGAAGCGTTTTCATCTGGTCTTTGACTATCCACACAAACGGCTTATTTTGCGTCCCAATCGGGCATTTTCCGACCCTTTTGAGTTTAATACCAGTGGAATGGAAGTGGTAGCCGAAGGCGATGATTTTAAAACTTTTGTGATAGGCACTATCCGCAAAAACTCACCGGCTGATGAAGTAGGCTTGCAAAAAGGCGATACCTTGATAGCCGTAGATGACAATATGTCAACTACGCTGACAATGAGCGAGTTATACAAAATAGTCAATAAAAAAGGTGGCAGACGCACGGCTCTGTTTGTCAAGCGCAACGATTTATTTTTTATTGTCGAGATTTTATTGCGTGAGCCGATTTGAGAATATTTTAGGAATGAATAGTGAATAATCTTGTAATTGCCTGAAAACCAATATATTACCAAAAAATATTGTTTGCATTATTTTTTGCTTGTTCCTTACTAACAATGCTACAGATGTTTTTTTGTAAGCAATTGATAATCAACCAGTTATGCCACTTAATGCTACTATACAAAATATGTTTTCACGCAAAGACGCTAAGACGCAAAATGTTGATAATCAGGTACTTAGAGACTTTGTGTCTTGGTGGTTCTAAATTTTGT
>JALONJ010000545.1 GCA_025455045.1 Microscillaceae bacterium
CGTTGATTATCAAGAGTTTCAGATTCTTCGCTTCGCTCAGAATGACAAAGCGAGAGGAATTGCCAAAGGCAATTCCTGAAAAGTGGTGAAGAACCTTATAAGGTTTTTAAAACCTTATAAGATTTGTATAAACTAATTTTGCACACATACTTATATTAAATACATTCTAAATAAAAAACAAGAATAAGTTTGACCCACAAAATAAAAAATGCTTATTGAAGCAATAAGCATTTTTCAAAATAGTAAAGTTATTTGGAATGTTTTTAATTATCAATTTTTAAGGCTGATAAAAAATTACTCATTCATAATTTATTGATAATCAATTGATTATATCAAAAGCAAACATTTGAGCTGAACTTATAAAACTAAATAATTCTCACTCCTCACTTCTCAATTAATATTTAGGCATATAAGAAATCTCAACCGGAATAGTATTGTTGCTATCCGCTCCCAAACGGTTCATTACTGCTTGGGTTACTTGCAGTACAACATTATTACCGACTTGTGCCGAATTGATAGGGGCTACTACTTCTACGACCAGCGTTTTGCGATTGGCAGCGTTGGTTACCAAAATCAATGTACCTACGGGCGCAGTGCGATGCAAAGCCACAAAAGGCCGTGGGCTGGGTATATCGGTCAATAAAGCGGCATTGCCGGTTTCGGTTACGGCATTGCCTCCATTGTTGTTACTGGGGCGAGTATTGGTATTGGTGTTATTGGTATTGTTATCATTCAAAAAACGACTGGTATTCGTATTGCCATAATCCGAAACTTGCGGCGGATTGTCGTCGGGGTTTATTGAGCGATAATTGTTGTTGTCGGGATTGTTGTTGCCTCGTGTCGTTTGATTATTGTTTGTATTGTTCGTATTGTTTGCATTGTTGCTATTGATTGGTTGTTTTTGTGAATTGTTCAATTGCTCGAAAGGGTCGGTAGAAGATGTTGTAGTTTTGTACTCATACAAGCCATTGCCAAATGGGTTGTCGTAAGGGTTATTGCTTGGGTTGGTACGAGGGTTATTGTTGGTATTATTGGTGTTATTGCTTGGCTGATTTACCCGCGTATTGGTATTATTGCTTGGCTGATTCACCCGCGTATTGGTATTGTTATTATTCCAATTGTTGTTGTTGGAATTGTTGTTGTTCCACGTATTATTATTGTTAATCGGCTGATTATTAGGCACATATACCCGCAATTGATTACCGGCTTGCACATAATAATAATTGTTGGGAATACCATTCCACTCTTTCAAATCGGCTACCGAAACCCCATATTTTTGGCTAATATCATACAAAGCCTCACCTTGAGCTACGGTGTGCATTACCAAATTGCCTGTAGGTTGGTTGGTATTATTAGCCTGCAAGTTTGTATTGGGCTGATTGTTATTGGGTTGGTTATTTGAATTGCTATGGCGTTTATCTTTAAATTCCTTGGTAGGTGTAGGTCCGGTTGGCTCAAAAACTGCTAAGGTTTTGCCCGGGGCAAAATTTTGTGGCAAATTAATCTGTTTTTCAGGGATTTTGTTCCAAATTTCCAACTGTCTTACGTTCACATTGTGCATAGTAGCTACGCTTTCGGGGGTTTCGCCGGGTTGTATCAAGTGATTTACTTTGCGTGGAATGTAAAGTTTTAGATTTTCGCCAATTGCCAAGCGGTCATTATTGGGGTCGCGTCCGTTCCAAAACAAAATTTCGGTTGAGCTGATATTGAATCTTTCGCGGAGCTTCCAAATATTATCGCCTTCGCGTACCGTGTAAGTAATAATCGAGGATTGGGGCGTATTTTCGTCATCGCCGGTATTGCCGCGCATTGCTTCATTGCTATTGGGGTTGGGGTTAGGGTTGGTATTGGTATTCACCTGATTATCCGGCTGAATTGGATTGGGCATATAGTTGGGGCTAACTCGGATTTTGAGTTTGCTATCCACTTTGACCACATCGCTGTTGAGGTTATTCCAAGCCCTAATATCGCTCACTTTTACTTGGTATTGGCGAGCGATTGCCGACAGAGTTTCTCTTTCTTTTACAATATGGTCTATCTCATTTACAGTTGTATTTTCGCTGGGATTACCTTCCCTATATACATTGCGCGGCGGATTTTTGTCAATATTTTTATTGAGTTCTTTATTATGGGTGTTGTTGGGGTTATTGACGGCAGTATTGGTTTTGGTTTCGTTGTTTTTCTTTTCCGATTTGCCGGTACGAATCCCCACAATCAGCTCTTGTCCGGGCGTGATTTTATCTGCCTCAATGGTATTCCATTTTCTCAACTCGGCAACATCTACATTGTATTGTTTGGCAATTTTACCCAGCCACTCGCCTTTTTTCACGGTGTGTTTTACTTCTTCTTGGTCGGTAACGGCGGCTTCTTTATAAGTAGGGTAGTCTTTTTTGATGCTTACCTCTTTGATTTCTTTGGGCTGAGTAGCCACCTCGCTGGCGGTTTCTTTGACCGGAATAGAGATTAAAGCCCCGACTTTGACCACTTTGGCTACTTCGGGATTGAGGTCGATGATTTCTTGGTTTGTAACCTTGTAGCTGCGGGCAATTGCCGAAACAGTTTCTCTGGCTTGGACTTTATGAATGATATATTTTTTGCCGTTTCGGGTTTCAATTTTTTGCTGTTGGGCAAAACCCTCGGTATAAAAAAACAAGAAGCCTAAGCCAACCAGCAGGAGAATTTTTAAGTGTTGCATAATTTTCAAATTTAGAGTTGAAAAGCCATCAATTCGCTTTTGTCTTTGATAAAAAATAATTGGTGATTAATCCATAAAAAACTTTCCGAAGCAATGCCTTCGGTGTACTGATTTACGATTGTATGTAACAAAATCTGTGCATTTGTGTCTAAAATTAGCAAATTATTCTGAAATTCCTCATTTTTTTGCAAAAAATATGAAATAATGATGTAGTCGGCAATCTCCAAATAATCTACTGATTTTTTGATTTCAATTTGCAAACCTTCCCGAAAAAACTGCTCTATGGTCTTAAAATAAGCTGTTTCTGCGCGATAATGCTGAGGTAGAATAAAATTGGGTTGCTTTTTTTCAAAATTTTCTTCGGTTTTATGGATATAAGGAGAACTTAGCACTTGCCCGTTTTTTTTGTCCAAAAGCTCATAAATCCATTCATTTTCTTGCCACTTACCGGCGATTAGTCCCTGATTATCAAGCTGATAAAACTGATGTTCGGGCGAATGCCAACAAGGTTGTCGAGTAAATAAATCAATTGCTAAAATTTCTCGACTTTGTGGCTTTTGTGAGTCAGGAAAAAAATGAAAATATATCAGCCCGTCTTGCACTGCCGAAATCCCCGTCCACCAAGGCTCTGCCAAATGAAAATCTTGCCAAAGCACCTCACAATCAGGCAGTTGAATGGCGGTAAATTGAGTTTGAAATACCTCGCTCATTCTGATTTCCAAGACCAAAACTTGGCAAACCGCATCATAATGAATTTTCCAAATATTTCCCTCCGCCCGGAAGGCTAAAACTTGATGAATTGAATTTGACAAAATATTTTATTTTTAATGAGAAATTACTGCAATCAAAGGACTTTATTACAAAAGAAGTAAAAAAAAATATAAATTTAAAAATATAACTACCTGATTATCAATAAGTTATATGCTTTCTCATTAAAAATCATAACTACCTGATTATCAATGAGTTATAATATCTATAATAATACTGTATATTTTTTTAACCACTAAGAAGCTAAAGAAACTAAGTCATTGATTATCAGCACTTTGCGCCTTAGCGTCTTTGCGCGAAAATAGAATTGTATAGTAGTATTAACGTGAATATTTTGAAATATATTAAAAAAGTACAAAAAATTAAATTTTTAAAAAAAACAATCCAAAATCCCCCAAGTCGTCATCCTGCGTGGAA
>JALONJ010000546.1 GCA_025455045.1 Microscillaceae bacterium
CGTGGAACTTTGTGGACTTTTTTCAGCCTCCCCCTGCCCCTCCGAAGGAGGGGTGAAATTATAATTTGTTGATTTTCAATTAATTACAGAAATATTTTACGACATAGCAATTTAACAAAGTTCCACGCAGGATGACGACTTGGGGGGATTTTAGATTGTTTTTTAATGATTAATTTTTTGTACTTTTTCAATATTTTTTAAAATATTCACGTTAAAATAAAGTAAAATTTTGATTCTTCCGACTTTTTGGCGCATTTATTTGAGCCAAAAAATTGAAAAAATCAAGAAAGTCATCTTGAAAAGAACTTGGTGGACTTTTTTTAGCCTCCCCTAGCCCCCTCCGAAAGAGAGGGGATTTACAAAGCATTGATTATCAATTAATTACAGAAAAATTCTAAGAGATAGCAATTTGGCAAAGTTTCTTACAAGATGACGAGCGAGGAGAGAATTGAGTTAGTTTTAAAAACTCGACTTTTTGTACTTTTTCAATATACTTCAAAATATTCAGATTAAAATAGCCATATTCCATTCCCACGTCTCAATTCGCACTTCCCACTACTCACATTTTTGTTGTCAGAATTGTCAATTAATTGCTAAATTGCGCTTCAAATCCGGTAAATAATGTTGAAATCTACTTTTTGGCTCATTTTTTTTAATTTGATAGCCTTTACGGCGATAGCGCAAGTAGGCGGGCGCAATTCTTTTGAGTTTATGCGTATTCCGAACAATGCTTTTTTGGCAGGCATTGGCGGGGTCAATATCACTACCGGGCGCGACGAAGTCAATCGCTTTTGGCAAAATCCCGCTTTGTTAAATGATTCGATTGCCAATTATGCCTCTTTCAATTATAGTCGTTGGCAAGCCGATATTGGACAAACTACGGTCAGTTATGTCATTCCTCACAAAAAACTCGGAGCCATTGGGGTAGGGGTTCACGTGGTCAATTATGGCGAAATGCCACTTACCGACCCTAGTGGGGCTGATTTAGGCACTTTTCGGGCTAGTGATTTTGCCGTCAATGTGGGTTATAGTATTCGCCAAGACAATTTTTACTTTGGGGCAAATCTGAAGTGGTTGGGTTCGCAAATTGAATCTTATACCGCCCACGCTGTGGTGATGGACGTGGGGGGCATTTTCAAACACCCCAAAAAAGATTTGACTCTAGGACTTACGCTCAAAAACTTAGGGTTTGTCCTCAAAAATTATATGCCCGGCGACCGTACCAACCTGCCTTTGGATATTCAAGCTGGGGTTAGTTTTAAGCCGGAGTATATGCCGGTGCGATTTTCGGCTACTTTGCATCATTTGTATCGCTTTGATATTGTGTATCTCGACCCCAACCAAAGCAATCAGCTTGATGCCAATGGCAATCCGATTGTGGAAGAAAAGAGGTTTTTTGACAAAGTGGCTCGACATTTCGTCTTGGGTGGTGAGCTGTTGTTGAGCAAAAATTTCAATATTTTATTGGGTTATAACCACCTGATTAACCGCGAAATGCAAGTCCGAGATTTGAGTGGTTTTCGGGGTTTTTCTTTTGGGTTTCGGCTCAAAGTGAAGGCTTTTGCAATGAGTTTTAGCCACGGTACTTACCACGTAGGGGCGGGGCGAAGTTTTTTTACTCTGAGTGCCAATATGAACCGAATTTTGAAAAAGAAATTAAAAAAAGTGAGTAATTGAGTATTGAAAATTTCATAAGTAACTTATTATCAATTAGTTATGGTTTAATTTTTTTGAGTATTTTTTCAATACCAATGTTGTATCAACCTTTCAAAACCACATTATTCAGTTGTTGGGCAATAGTTTTGCGGACTGATTCCAAACGCAAACCAATGAGCAGATATTGGTCTTGTTCCGAATCGGTTTCGGCATAAGTGAGTTTTTGCTCGTTTTCGTGAATTAATTTATGCACTTGATACAGTTTGAGGCGTAAAATATTTTCAATTGCCAATTGGTCAAGTTGTTCGGTTTCGCGGGGGGTCAGAACAAAATATTTTTTTTCCCAATTTTCGCTCAAATTATATTTTTCGGTAATTAAGTCCGTAATGATTGACTTAGTTTCGCTCGCCACTACCGGCATAAGTGCCTGAAAATCAGTATATTTAGTATCTTGGCGAATTTTTTTTAAAATTTCTTGATAAGTTGGATGTTCAAACTCCAAGTCTTCAATTTCTGCCAAGACATACACTACCAACTTTTGCCCGTTTTTGAGGGTTTCAGTGCCATAATTTAACAACAAACGGATTAATTCACGCTCTTGCACTTGTACACCAATTTCCTTTTGTGGTGATACAACTTGCTCATTATCAGGTACTTGAATGACAAAGCCTTGTTCATCATCAAACAAAGGTGGAGGCAAGTTTTGCGGGGCTGATTGATTTTGATTGGTTTTTTTTTGCAAAAGTTTTGCGCCTTCATTGACCAAACTTGCCTCATCAATTTGCAACAAACGACTACATTCTTGATAAAAAATGCGCTGTTTGATTTCATCAGGAATTTTGACAATGCTGCTCACAATTTCGTGAATCATCTCTGCCCGCTTAATCAAATCATTTTTGGCATCTTGCAAATAAATTTGGGCTTTGAATGTGATAAAATCTTGGTGATTGTTTTGCAAAAAATCTTGAAAAGCCGTAGTTCCCAATTTTTTTACGTAGCTGTCGGGGTCTTCGCCCGCCGGAAACATCACTACTTTTACATTCAAATCTTCCTCCAAAAGCAAATCAATTCCCCGCAAAGAAGCCTTAATTCCCGCTACATCGCCATCATACAAGACCGTAACATTGGGCGTAGACCGCCGAATGAGGCGAATTTGCTCCACCGTCAAAGAAGTGCCTGATGAAGCCACTACATTCAAAATATCGGCTTGGTGCAAAGAAATGACATCCGTATAGCCCTCCACCAAATAACAATTGTCTTGCTCTCGAATGGTCTTTTTGGCTTGATACAAACCATACAGCACTTGGCTTTTGTGATAAATCGGCGTTTCGGGCGAGTTAAGATATTTGGCTTGTTTTTTATCATTGGTCAAAATCCGGCCGCCAAACGCAATGGTTTTGCCCGAAACATTGTGAATAGGAAACATTACGCGGTCGCGGAAGCGGTCGATGTAGCTGCCTTTTTCGGTTTTGATGGTCAAGCCCGATTTTTCTAATAATTCGTAGGTAAACCCTTGATTATGAGCATATTTGGTAAAAGCATCCCACTCTTTGAGGCTATAACCCAACTCAAACTCGGCAACGGTTTTGAGGTTAAAACCACGCTCTTTGAAATAATTAAGCCCGATTGCCTGCCCGTCCGGGTGATTATTTAAGATTTCTTGATAATATTTTTGGGCAAAATCGTGCAAACCCAAGAGGCTTTCGCGCTCGTTTTGCTCGCTGAGTTGCTGGTCGGTAGGGCGGGTATCTTGGGCTATTTCAATGTTGTATGCATCGCCCCCCTTGCCACAGCCAAAACATTTAAAAATCCCCTTGGCAGGATTGATAGAAAAAGAAGGGGTTTTTTCGTTATGAAAAGGGCAACAAGCCCAATAATTTTGTCCTTTTTTTTTCAAACTCACAAAATCACCCACCACCTCCATAATATCGGTGCGAAGTTGGATTTGTTGGATTGTTTCGGGGGAAATACGCATAAAGAAATTAAAAAATTAGAATATGAGCAAACCAAATAATATTACTTACAAATTTAGTCTTTTTTAATTTGAGATAAAAATTTTAAGCCCTTTATATAACTTGTTGATTATCAATTACTTACCTTTTTATCCTTTAAACTCTATCTTAATGATTTTATAACTTACGCCCTTACAAACCCAAGATTTACGCCTATATTTACCAATCGTTTTTAGGAAGCCAAATTTAATTTCGCAATGCCTTTTGACTTTAATCTCTATAGTGCTTTGTTATTGCCGGCTTTTATACAAGGCAGTATTTTTTGTATCTTATTGATAATCAGATACTTGCGTGAAAATCGTTTGAGCGATATTTTGCTGGCGGGTATTTTGTTGGTTCTCACGCTCAAAGTCAGTTTTTGGATGCTGGGTTTTGCGGGTTGGTACAATTTAAGTAATGGCTTTACGACTTTTATGTTTTATTTTCCTTTCAATAATTTTATTTTGATTGGCGTTTTGGGCTATTTTTATTTTTTGGCTTTGACCAACGCCCAATTCAAATTTGAAGTTCGGCATTGGGGGCATTGGGTTTTGCCTGTTTTATATATCTTGTTGATTATCAGCAAGTTAGCGGTTGATTTTGGTTTTTTTTATCCTTTTCCAAACACGGACGAATTGCAAGGTGGCGCGCGCGGGTATTGGGCAGAGTTGGATAAATCGGACTGGCTGGAGGCGATCACTTATTTTAGTTTCTTTTTTTATGCTTGGCTTATATTCAAGAATTTTAGAAATTATCAAAATTATATTCGGCAAAATTTATCTTTTGGCGAAGAAGTCAAATTTAATTGGCTGCAAAATGTTTTAATTGTCGCCACTTTGAGTGTATTGATTTTTTTTGGACTGAGTATTTTAGAATTAGTAGGTTTTGATTTTTCTTATCAACAAGCTTGGTATGCCTATTTATTGCTCGGCGTAGGAATTTATTATATTAGTTTGAATGCTTATTTTGCCAACCCTAAGCAATTGGCTTTATTGCAATTTTCAAATGAATTGGAATCTTCACAATTAATTGATAATGAATCAGTTAAGGCAGAATTTAAAACCCAAATTGCCCAACTAGAACAGCTCATTCAATCCGAAAAACTTTATCTCAATTCGGAACTTACCCTGCCCGAGCTTGCCAAAAAACTGTCAATCAATGTCAATCAACTTTCTAAAATCATCAATGAGGGCATCGGACAAAATTTTAATGATTATATCAACCAATATCGAGTAGAAGCGGTAATCAAGCAACTTCAAAATGGCGAACATCTCAAACATACTTTGTTGGGCATTGCCTTAGATTGTGGCTTCAATTCCAAAGCTACTTTTAATCGGGCTTTCAAAAAAGTAAAAAACACAACGCCCAGCGATTTTATTAAGTCATTGATTATCAATTAGTTATGAAATTTGATTCTTAGGTAGTAAATTTTGCAAGGCTTTTTGTGGTCGCAAAACATAATTTGCAACGCTTGAAATAAAGCAAAATCGCAGTTTTGGGGATTATTTACTTACCAAAAAATTAATACCGATGAAAAACTTAATTTTAAGCCTTCTTTGTATGTTTTGGTTTTGTTGGACAAATGCCCAAAATGCTACTTTCCAAACCAGCTTTCGAGTAGATATGACTCAGTTAAAATCAACCTTCAAAACTTTGGCAATTCGCGGAAATATAGCCCCGCTTTCGTGGCAAAAAGACTTGATAATGAGCGACTTAGATAAAAATGGCATCTTTGAAATTGAAATCAATTGGCAAAATGCCGCCCTCAATTCCATCATTGAATACAAATACATTTTGGATAATTCGGTTTGGGAAACCCTCGAAAATCGAGCGTTTTTGTTGAATCAAAACCCTTTAAATTTGCCCATAGATGAGTGGAATAAGCCCCAATCTTTTCAACCTACGCAGTTTCCATTATTAAGTGCTGAAGAATTGCAAGCCGATTTTGCCATCGTTCAAAAAGCCTATCTTAGCTTGCATCCGGGTTTGTATCGATATAATACTGAGGCTGAAATGGCGGAACATTTTAAAAAATTTGCCCAAATTTTTCAAAAACCGATGCCTTATGGCGAAGCCTATCTTAATTTTTCAAAACTATTGGGCAAAATTCGCTGTGGACACACCTACGCCAATTTTTATAATCAAAATCAATTCATTAAACACTTGGTGTTCAATCAGGCAGATAAATTGCCTTTTTGCTTTAGAATTATTGATAAAAGGCTTATTATCACCCACAATCTTACTGATAATCAAGCACTTAGCCCCGGCGCAGAGATTTTGGCAATCAATGATATTCCTATCAATCAAATTTTGGATTCATTGTTAAACGTAGTTAAAGCCGATGGCGATAACGATGGCAAACGCTTGAAAGATTTGGAAATCAGTGGCTTGGGCAAGTTTGAAAGCTTTGATATTTATTTTCCTTTGTTTTTTCCCCCCAAAGATGGGCAATACAAAATCCAAGTAAATGAACAAAACCTTTGGGTAAAACCCATTTCGCGCCAAGCCCGCAAAGAGCTTTTGCAAACCCGTTTCAATTTAAAAGAATCTACATTTGACGAACTTTGGCAATTTGAAATCTTAGACTCAAATACGGCTTATTTGCGTTTGGGCAGTTTTGTAACGTGGCAAATGAAAATGGATTGGCGGGCTTTTTTAAAAAATGCTTTTGCCGAAATTCGCAAAAAAAGCCGCAAAAACTTCGTTTTGGATATTCGAGATAATGAGGGCGGAAATGATGAAGTAATCTATGAAATTGTCAAGTTTTTGGCTAAAAAACCCTTGAAAATGCCCGCAAGCAAAAATTTGGTGCGGTATAAAACCTTGCCCAGCGATTTAGCCCGCCATTTGAGTTCTTGGGAAGATTCGTACAAAGATTTTTCGGACAGAATCAGTACTTCGCAAAATAATTTTTATGAATTAAAAAATAAAGGGGAATTGAAAGAAATAGCAGCGCAAAAAAATGCCTTTAGCGGAAAAACCTATTTGTTGATAAATTCCGCGAATAGTTCGGCAACTTTTTATTTGGCTAAAATCCTGAAAGACAATACTTTAGCTACTTTGGTGGGGCAAACCACCGGCGGTAGTCAAAGAGGTTTGAACGGCGGACAAACCGCGTTTTTAGTCCTTCCCAATTCAAAAATCGAGATGGATATTCCTTTAATCGGAACTTTTTATGATACTCAACAAAGTGGAGGAATTGAACCGAATATTTTTATTAAACCAAGCCTAGATGATATAAAAAACAACCTTGATACCGAATTAGAAGCAGTCAAAAAAATAATTCAAAAAGGCAGTTGATTGTGGAATTAATAATCAAGATTTTACAAATCCATCTCAGTAGGAGAGGAGCAGGGGCAGTAATGTTAACTTCTAGTTGTATTAAGGAATTCTTTGATATTTTGCCCAAATAAAATTTGGGCATATTGAATAGTCTCTTCATACGTTTCGATAAGAAAATTGAGGGCGAGAGTATTGAAAATGACCCTA
>JALONJ010000547.1 GCA_025455045.1 Microscillaceae bacterium
TAGATTCTTCACTTCGTTCAGAATCACTGAAAAGCGAGAGCTTTTCAGAATTCAATGGAATTCCTAAAGGCAATTCCTGAAAAGTGGTGAAGATCCTAAAAATGTTTGTATAGTATTGATAATCAGGCAATTATAAAATACAACTTATTTTGATTAATTAGGAATGAAGTGAAAATAAACTGACATTTTATATTTCATAAAGCATTGATAATCAGTTATTTATTTAATTCCTAATTCCAAATTATTAATTTCTAATTCCTTAGTCATTTGGGGGCATTTCAAATTTACTACCTATCACCCTCTCCTTCGGAGAGGGTAGGGTGAGGCAAAAAAAATGCGTAAATTTGAAATGCACCCAGTCATTTCCATTTAAAATTTGTATTTGAAAATAAAAAATATATGAAAAAATTAGTGTATAACTTGTTGGTAGGTTTGGTTTTGGCGAGCAGTTTTTTGGCTTCGCAGGCGCAAAACCCCGATGCCAAAGTCCGCAAAGTTACCAAAGCCAGTGCCAAAAGCTCGGTACGCAATTTTGATGTGTCGTTTTTGGCTTCTACCGAAGGAGATATTGTTGATTTGGATTTTATCATTGGTGATGCCAAGAGCTATTTGTTAATTATTGCTGTTGATAAGTACAAATATTGGAAATCGCTCTCCAATGCCGTCAAAGATGCCCGCGACTTCAAAAAAGTACTTATGGAACGGTATGGCTTTGAACAAACCAATATTTTTGAATTGTATAATGAAGAAGCTACTCTCGAGAACATTGAAGAAGCCTTCGAAGCCCTCAAAACCAAAGGGACAAACCAAGACAATTTGATTATTTATTATTCGGGGCACGGTTATTATGACCCATCTTTTGACTTGGGCTATTGGGTTCCCTCCGAAGGCAGAACCAATAGCGGTGCAACTGCTACCTTTATTCCCAATGATAATATTCGAAATTATATCAAAGACCTCGAGTTTCGGCACGTATTTATGATTGCCGATGCTTGTTTTTCGGGTTCTTTGTTTTTGACCGATTCGCGCGGTGCCGAAGAAGAAAAAGCCGAGTCTATCAAATCGCGTTGGGGTTTAAGCTCCGGCAACCTAGAAGAAGTACAAGACGGTGAAAAAGGCAAAAACAGCCCTTTTGCCAAATATTTGATTGAATATTTGCAAAATAATTTGAATGACAAGCTCCGCGCCCGCGAGTTGATAAAATATGTTACCGAAAATGTAACCAAAAATACCCAGCAAACCCCCATTGGCAATCGACTCAGTGGCGTGGGCGACGAAGGTGGGCAATACGTGTTTGTGCTACAAGGTACCAAAGAAACCGAAAACAATACCCGTGGCCAACAATTGAACAATCCTACCAACAAAGAAAAGGAAAAAGAGAAAGAGAAAGAAAAGGAGAAAGAGCGGAAATAAAACTTGGTGGGTGCATTTCAAATTTACTACCTATGACCCTCTCCTTTGGAGAGGGCTAGGGTGAGGCAATAGAAACGCGTAAATTTGAAATGCACCCAACTTGGTTTTACCCAACAATTGATTTTTTCAAAAAATAACCTCAAGTTGGACTCCGACTTGAGGTTGTTTTTTTGGACTTGAAAAGTATAAATTACGGGGGTGCATTTCAAATTTACTACCTATAACCCTCTCCTTTGGAGAGGGCTAGGGTGAGGCAATAGAAGCGCGTAAATTTGAAATGCACCCAAATTACGGAGATTTTTGAATCTTCGCTACTTTTCAGGAATGAGAGTCTTTTTTCTGAAATTTATCAATTTCAGTGATTCTGAGCGAAGCGAAGAATCTGAAACTCTTGATAATCAACGCTTTGGATTCTTCACTTCGTTCAGAATGACAAAAAATCTTTTCATTCCTGAAAAGTGGTGAAGAATCTAATATTTAAAATGACAAAATTTACTGATAATCTTTGACTTTTGACAAATCAGCCTATGCTCCCAGCCTTTAGGCTGTGGAAAGCGCAGCCCAAAGGCTGGGTTACAATATTAGGAATACTTGATAATCAAGCACTTACAAAAAATATCTGAAGTATTGTTTATGAAAATTTCAAAAAAGTAAAGATTCATTTAGAATTTCTTATAATAACAATTACTGGATTTATACACGCCCAAGCAATGTCCATTTATATTGCCAAAATTATAAACTTTGGCTCGCCAAACACCCAGTAGAGTGTTAATGAATTGCTAAACTCAGGTATTTGTTTGGATTTGCTACCCGCTTATGAGTTAATTTGTCGAAGATTTTTTTTACATCTTCCTACAATTTATTTAAAAAACTAAACCACTGATTATCAATTATTTATCTCTTAATAAATCAAAAAATATGGCTGAACTCAAAACCAACCCCACGCTCCAAGACTTACAGAGTTATATGCGTCAAGTGTGCCAAGAACGCGGCTGGGATAACAATAGCCCCTTAGAATTGTTTTTATTATTGGGTGAGGAGGTAGGCGAGTTGGCAAAAGCCATTCGCAATCACATCGGATTGTACCAAGAAGAAGCTCGTAGGCATAAAAAATTTGAATTGGAAGAAGAATTTGCCGATGTACTGGGTTATATCATCGACTTGGCAAATTGCTTAGATGTGGATTTGGAAGCGGCTTTTCGCCAAAAAGAGGCACTCAACGCCCAAAGAGATTGGAAATAAATGGATAATAAGATGGTGAAATGGTGAGATGGTGAAATGGTGAGATGGTGAAATGGTGAGATGGTGAGATGGTGAGATGGTGAAATGGTGAGATGGTGAAATGGTTTTCTAAAACCCGAAACCCGAAACCCGAAACTAGAAATTTGTAAATTAATTGTTAAAAATTTGCTACAGCCGAACTTCTAATCTAGCTTTGCAGTTATAAAGTTGTAACATTGATTGTTTAAACCTTAAATTAATTTTAATATTTTTTATGAGAAAGTTAAATGTTTTGTTTTTTGTGGGAATCTTGGCAGTTGCTTCTGCCTTCACGATGTTTGTTGTCAAAGAAAGTTGGAAAGTATCGGTTGCCGATAGCCAAGTAGAATGGTATGCCAAAAAAGTAACCGGCGCACACAATGGCACAGTTACGCTCAAAAGTGGCTCTTTGGAAGTTGCCGGCGGTAAATTGAGTGGCGGTCAGTTTGTAATTGATATGACTACCATCAAAGTAACCGACATAGAAGAAGGCTCAAAATCAAACAAAAGCTTGCTGGGGCATCTAAAATCAGCCGATTTTTTTGACGTTGAAAAACACACTACTGCCGAATTGAAGATCAAAAGCGTAGCTAAAACCGGCAAACAAGCTACTTCTGATGCCGCCAAAGAATATACTGTAAAAGCCGATTTGACTATCAAAGGCATCACCAACCCCATTGAGTTTACGGCTTATGCCAATATCAAAGACGGCAAAGCCGATGCCCGTGCGACCATTATTTTTGACCGTAGCAAATACGATGTGCGCTATGGCTCCGAAACTTTTTTTGGTAGCTTAGGCGACAAAGCCATCTACAACGATGTAGAAATGAAAATCAAATTGAAAGCCGGTAAGTAATGAATAGTGAATAATGTAGGACGAATAATGGTTCTTCGGCACTTTTCAGGAAAAATTGTAATGCAGGCTGCCTAGCTTGCCCGCGTAAATGAGTTGAGGCTTGGAATAACGCTAGAATTTCCTAAAAATAGGCAAGGAATCAGCAATTCCCACTGTAGAAATTTTAAACTAATACTTAATTTTTTAGAATATTTAAAAATGGCTTTTCTGTAACTAATTGATAATGAGTTAATTATAAATACACTTTTTTACAACTTTCTTTTTTCTTGATAAAAAAGAAACAACGAAACCAAGCAACCCTACACTATCCTGAATTTTTGAACCGAAAGCCGAAAATTCGCTT
>JALONJ010000108.1 GCA_025455045.1 Microscillaceae bacterium
GAGCTTTGTTCAATTGCTATCTCTTAATAACCTGATTACCAAATATTTATACGGCTTTAGATGGTTTTGAACGCTGATTACGCAGATTGTTAAGATTGTTATGATAAAAATCTGCCTAATCTTAAAAATCATAAAAATCTGCGTTCTAATAAACGATTGATTAATCCTATTTTGAAACAGCTCCTTAGCTTAACGGCATTGCCCTAAATGGGCTAACAACTCATAACCCACTGATTATGAGGTATTTAAAAAATAGTAGGGCAGAGTAACCAATTGATAATCCAATAGTTAAGTTTAATTTTAGTATTTAATAATATCAACGATTTATAGATAAATAATTGATAATCAACAAGTTATGTTGCGCCAAATACTACACAATTTGGATAAAAAAAAACCAAGCCCGAAGTTCTCGAGCTTGGTTCTCAACATCATAGGTGTATAGTGGCTGAGAATACTGACAATCCACAACAGATATTTAAAAATCTTTCATATTTTGTTCAACTAAACTGACCAAACCGGTCGATAAGCAAAAATATTACTCGTTTTAATAATCATCTTCTGCGTCCCAACTTTTGGCATTGCGATTGAAGCCATTTTTTGAGGATTTGTCTTTAGCTTTGGGCTTTTTGAATGATTTTTGATTGTTGAATTGGTTGCCAAAATCATCTTTTTCCAAGGCTTTGAATTTTTTGATTTTGTTGTTTTTGCTCATTGTAAAATACGTAAAAATATCAAACAAAAATTTTAATTTTTATACCAATTTACTACTTTTCAGTTGAAAAGTTGCAAAAATACTCGATTTTTTTTGTTCAAAATTTAGTTTTTACAAACTTTATCGATATTTGCCAAAAAGTGCGAAAAAACGACCTACAAATCACTTTTTATTTTTTTTAAATCCCTGATTTTGGGGCTTTTTCTTCGTGATTTTTTTGTTTTTTTCGGGGCGTTTTTTCTTTTCGTGAAAAGCCCCCTGAAAACTCGGGTCTTCTTTTTTGCGTTGGTTGTCAATTTCGCGGAGCATCAGTTGGCGTTCTTCAAAGGGTGTATCATAAATTTCTAATTCTCGGGGCAAGTCCACTTCGGGAATTTTCATTTTGATGATTTCTTCAATTTTTTGGATATGATAATCCTCCGCCATCGTAACAAAGGTAATAGCCTCGCCTACCTCATACGCGCGACCGGTGCGCCCAATGCGATGCACATAATCTTCATACACAATCGGCACATCAAAATTGATCACCTGACTTACTTTATTGACATCAATACCCCGCGCTACTACATCGGTCGCTACCAATACCCTTATTTGCTCGCTTTTGAAGGCTTCCATTGCGTTGATACGGGTGTTTTGCCCCTTGTTGGCGTGAATAACTCGAATGGTATTGGAGGCAAACTTTCGCTCCAAGTATTTAAAAACATTGTCGGCAATTTGCTTGGTGCGGGTAAAAATCATCACCCGATTAAATTTTTGCGCATCTTGCAAGAGCAATTCCAACATCGCTATTTTGGTGCGCAAATTGGGAATTCGATACAGTTTTTGGGCAATGGTTTCGGCAGTCGTAGCCGAAGGTGCAACCTCAACCACAGTCGGAAACTCCAAAAACTCCTCCGAGAGTTTGATTACTTTGTCGGGCATTGTTGCCGAAAAGAGCATATTTTGGCGTTTGCTGGGAATAATTTCCAAAATTTTGCGAATTTGCGGCATAAAACCCATATCCATCATTTTGTCGGCTTCGTCCAAAACCAAGGTTCTGATTTCTTTCAAAACCAAATGTCCGGCTAAATAAATATCCATCAACCTGCCAGGGGTGGCTACCAAAATATCAATGCCTTTTTGGACGGTCTCGATTTGCGTTTTGGGACCCAAGCCGCCATACACCGCCAAGTGGCGCAAATCGGTATATTTGCCCAGCTCGCCCAATACGGTATCAATTTGCATAGCCAGCTCGCGGGTAGGGGCTACAATCAAGGCGCGAGGGTTGTTGCCCTGGGCATATTTTACTTTCATCAAAATGGGTAACAAATAGGCGGCGGTTTTGCCGGTGCCGGTTTGGGCAATGCCCATAATATCGTGTCCGGCAAGGGCAAGCGGAATGGTTTTTTCTTGAATTGGCGTAGGGCTTTGGTATGCCAAATCACTGATGGCATTGAGCAATTGGCGGTTGAGTTTGAAATCTTCGAAAGTGGACATATTACAAAATTTTGGCAAAGATACGCACTTTTCAATAGTTCGGACAGTTTCTAGTTTCTGGTTGCAAGTTATTTGCTAAGTAATTGATAATCAGGTATTTAGATAAAATATTTAAAATAATATAACCTATTGATTGTCAATTACTTACAAAAACTGTCCGAAGTATTGACTTTATAAAGAACGATGATGCATAAGGAATAAGTTAATTATAAGATGTGCTGATGTGCTAATGTAATCCATTGATTATCAATTAATTCATAAATTCAATTGTTTACTTTGTTTTATTCTTGTTCCTAAGGAATGGGGAATTAATAATGAGGAATTAGAAATTATTTAATTACCTGACCGTGTCCGCCTTTGGAGGATTATCAACTAATTATATTTTTAAAAGTATTATTTTATTTTGCATCTGTTACTAAGCGAAAAACTTGGGTTTAAATTTGATTTTGGGGTTTGATTTTGAAGAATTTATCAAATATTGTTTCGTTTTTTGACTTATTGCGGATTATTACCGTCATTTTGACCAAGCAAATCCATTAAGACTTCATAAAAACTGCCAAATTGTCTTGATAAGTGGCTTGGTATTGACTTTGATTAGTCAGTAATACACTTAATTATGTATGACAATGAAACTAAACGAAAACGTATTGGCGGGTTTGGGCAGAGAGTTTGACTGGTTGAATGTAATCAATGGTGGCATTACCGAAACTAGCATCGATTTGTTTCAGAACGAAACCGGTTACGAAGTCATTATTTTTAATCCGGCTTTCCAAGAAAAAAACTATCACATTGAAATAAACGGCGAAACTGTAACAGTATTTGCTACCCTTACCTCTATTATTGAAGCCCGCGAACGCGACAAAAACAATCCGATTGTACCGGCTTTTGTACATACTTTTCCTATTCCCAATACCGTAGATGCCAATCGAATAGAAGCAATTTTTGAAGATGACGAATTGAAAATCATAGCCCCTTTTCGCCGCGATATCGACCGTACTTCTCGCAAATTGAATATCAAACCCATTATTTAATACATCTATACCTGTTTTGCTATGGTACAAGCTTTGTTGAGTACTCTAAAAATATCGAGGCTTGTACCATAGGTAAATAACCAAGTATTTACAAAAACACAAACATTTATTTTGCAAGAAACTTTTTGTTTTTTGCTTTTAAAATAAATTATAACACATTGATAATCAGACAACTAACTACTTTGGCACAGCAATTACTCCTATGGCTTCTTCGTGCAAAGTCCCTAAATAGAGCTTGCCTTGATACTCGACTACATTGGTAATTTGCCCAAAACCGCCTTTGGGGTCTTGAAGATTATACCTTACTTGGGCATTGGCATCTAAGCCCAAAACAAATCCATAGTTTTTGGGGGCAGGCAGTAGGGCTTCGGGCAGACGGCGCAAAATTTTGCGCACAAAAGGGTTGGGCAGTACCGAATCCAAGGTTTTATCGCGCGGCGTTACGATAGCCACCCAATAAATATCCTTGCCATTGTGCAATACGCCATCGGGAAAGCCGGGTAGATTTTCGATAAAAATTTCTTTTTGTCCTTTTTTCTCACCTTTGAGCCAATACCGCCAAATGCGATAGCGCAGGGTTTCATTGACCAACACAAAAGATTCATCGGGGCTAAGGGCTATACCATTGGAAAAAGCCATTTTATCCAGCAAAAGGCTGGTTTTTTTGGTTTGAGGGTTATAACTCAAAAACCGCCCGGTTAAGCCACTTTCCAAAGGATAATCCAAGTGGTCTTCAAATGAAAACTTGGAAGAAGCATCGCTAAAATAAATTGTACCGTCTTTGCCAATATCCAAATCATCGGCAAATTTAAAAGGTACGCCGCCATACTCAGTACTTAGCGTACTTATTTTACCTTTTTTATCCATTGCCAGCAGTCCCTTGTGAGCATCGGCAATGATGAGATTGCCCTCAGCATCAAACTTCAAACCCAAGGGTCTGCCTTGAGTATTGGCAACCACTTCAAGATTTGAGCCATCTAAATTCATTCGGATGATTTTACCATCGAGCAAGCCGCCATACATTTGATTGTTTAGCGTATCAATGGCTACATCTTCGGGGGCTTTGCCATTTACTTTGAGGTGTTTGATACCGGCAAGTTGCTCGTTTTGTTGATAGACTCCTTTTTCAATATCCGGCGCAGGGGGCGGACTCCAAGCAATGGGTTCGATATTGACCGGATACAAAAGGAAATAAGCCAGTCCAAGAGCAATGAAAATAAAGAAATAAAATCCAAAACGGCGCATAAATATAGAGTTTGATTTATTTTGTAAATATATGATAATCAGCGATTTATATTTTATTTACTCAAAAAAAAACTGACAATTTGAAGAAAATTGTCAGTTTTTTTTGAAAATAAATTTAAGATTAACGCAATACTGTATCAATCACGTGAACAATGCCATTGCCGGTACGAACATTTGCCATTACAATATTAGCAGTTGTACCATTGGTAACAGTAGTAGTCGTAGCATTGAAGGTTAAAGTACCTTGCAATGCCGCTTGACTTGTTCCCAAATCAATTGCATAGCGAGGGGCAGCAATTACGTGTCTTCGGATGATAGCAGCTAGAGCTGTAGCTCCCACCCCTGCTAACTCAGCGTCCGACAAATCACCACTAGAATCTCCATCTAAAAAGCTAAATGCCGCATTATTAGGCGCAAAAACCGTGAAAGTACCATTACTTGCCAAAGTAGCCGCTAAATTAGCACTAGGAGTAGTATTGGCATCTACGTACTGAATTACTCTCAACAACAAGGTTAGTCCTGCACCTTGGGCAGCAGTAGCGATGTTGGCGTTATTAGGTGCAGTGAGAGTTGCTGGGGTAAGTAGCGTTGATAATTTATGAACTACCCCATTGTTGGCGTAGAAATTGGCTAAGGCAACCCCGTTGGCACCAGTGGCACTGTTGATATTGATATTACTACCAGCTCTAGCCAAAAAGAATTGATTATTGGGTAATAAAGTAGCATAGCCAATTCTCGTAGCCGGAAACTCACCACTATTGATTTCGCGGGGTACTACGTGGTATCGGAGTACTGCCGCCAAAGTATTGGCATTAGCTGGATTATCCATAAATGCTTGATTAAATGGACCGCCCAAACCTGCCGGTACTCCCAAAAATACAGGGTCAACAGGGGCAAATACCGTATATCTGCCCGCATCGGTGTTGGAAAGTGCCGCTACCAAGTCCACTCTTGGGTTGCTATTGGCACTTACATTGCGAATGGCGGCAGTAAGTAAGGTCAATGTAGGGTCATTAGAAATGACTTGAAACAAAGAAGTAGGGGGGGTAACCGCCTTCTCAGTATCAAATTCGCAAGCACTTAGCCCAATGACAATGGGTAAAACTAAAGTGCTTAATATTTTAAAGAAATTGAGACTTTTCATATTTCTATTATTTTTATTTTTTTGAAAATGAGTGATAAAAATATCCCGTAATTGTTTAGAAAGAATAAAGTACACTCAAATTGAATGAACGAGGTAAAATAAATGTACCGGTACCAATAATTTGGTTTACGTTGGCATCGTTCACCGTTTGCGGACCAAAATTATCTTGTACGCGGTTGTTACCTTCTACAATACCTCTGGAGTTGAGGAGGTTAATCACTTGAACAGCAAAAGTAAATTTATTCAGTTTGTAAGATACCCCAGCCGCAACCTCGCTAAATGCCGGCAAACGATAAGTATTGCGCCGGTTAGCCCAACGCTGACCAATGTAGCGAATATTGGCATATATATTAAAGTCGCCAACTGTATAGTCAGCCGTGAAGTCTGCCTGAATAGGCGGTACTCTTTCTACTTTATTGCCACTAAAATCAACTAATTCAAACAACGGAGATTGCCCCACTCTAATAGTTTGTACGGGTACAACCGGATACTTCGTATAAACTGGATTTTGAATGGATAAAGCTCCATTAAGTCTTAAGTTTTTGACTGGATTGTATAAAAACTCTGATTCAAAACCGATGGTTCTTACATCATACAACAATACATCAAGTTTGATGTTACCGGCGGCATCGGCACTTTGCAAAGTAAATGGCGCATTGGTAAGCTGCGTAGCAAACACCGAGGCTGTTACCCCAAATTTTTTGCCACCATATCTAAAACCTACTTCACCTTGTAGCACTTCTTCAATAGGGTTGCGAACACTGATAGGCACTAAAGTTCCGCCCGAAAGTACCCGAAAATCATTGTAAGGACCGCCAACTGTTACAGGAAAGTTGCCGGGCAGGCCTACGGTATCGGCAGGTAGTATGATTGGATTGATAACCGAACCTTGGTCTTTGTTAGCCAAGAAGTTTTGACTGGTCGCATAGCGCGTTCCTCTTGAGGCATTCAAGAAAACTGCCATATTATCATTGATTTTGTAGTTCAAACCAAGATTAGCTCCCCATACTTCGTAGCGAGTATCGTATTGGCTATAATCCCAAGGAATATCGGCATTGTTGTCATAAATCGTATTGGGATTGCCGTCCAAACCACCGGTCATAAATGATCCAGCAGGTACTCCTTGAGTAATAGGGCTACCGGCTCTGAAAGCATCAGGTCTTCTACCATCGCGGCGACGAGTGTTTTGTAAAGAACCAATGGCATAGTTTACTTCATATCTAAATCCTAAATTGATAGTGAGTTTATCAGTAGGTTTCCACTCATCACCAATAAAACCAGCTAGGGTCAAGTTTTTGGTATTAGAACGTTCAAACTGGAAGTTAGCTCCAAATACTCCGCCTCGAGTCAATTCTACCAATTGTCCGGCAGCATTGAGAAAAGAAATATCGACCAAGCGGGGGTTGCTCTGCACATCAGTCAAAATAGTATTAAAATTCCAATATTCATCAGAATTATATTGGCTGAGGTATCCACCAAAGGTCAAGGAGTGTTTATTAACCTGTTTAGAAATTTGTAAATTATTAATCAAGTTGGTATTGGTTCCATCGACTACAAATAAGCCAACCGGCATCAAAAGTCCATTGCCATTGATACCGTTAGGATTGATACCAAGTGCAGTAACGGAATTAACCCCTACATTGGTCAAATAACCACTTAATACTGGATTCAAAGCCGGTCTTGGATTGCCCGAGAATCCCCAAGTAGCTGCCGGTGTAGAAGCTCCCAAGGCACTGTTAGGGATAATTTCGCCGGTAGAACCACCCGGAATGTAGTTGGTACCATTAATTACATTAGGATTGGTATAACGGACGATTGGGGTGAATGGTCCACCAAAAAAGCCCGCACCATTTAACAAAAAGTTTGCCCCCGGAACCGGATTAGAAACAATTTGGATTGAGTTGGAGGATTGCGACATTACCACGTATCTGGTTTGGTTCAATAAACTCCAACCATCACCCAAATCTATTTTTAGTTCAGTACCAATATTGCGGTAGCGAACGGTAGCAGTATTCCCCGGATTTACTCGGCGAAAGGTTGGGCTACCCGGAGTAGTAGTCAAGGGGTCGGGGATATTGATTTCACCCTGACCGCTTGGGATAAATGTACCGGTCAATAAATCGGGTCCACCGGGAATTCTTTCGGGGTTGCTTAGATTGCGATAAGTAACCGGAGTCCAGCCAACTATCTGGTCATTGAGGGTTTTGGCAAATATTCTAAAATGCCCTTTGTTGTTGTCAAATAAGCGAGTAAGATTCAATTTGATTTGCCCACCTACGTTTGCTGGTCCGACAAAGTCGCGTAAACCTTTATCATAGCGATAAAAGCCCCCGATATTAAAACGCCATTTTTTGTCTTCGGTCAAAGGGCCACCTAAGTTGAAATCTGCCCGATACATACCTTGACTACCGTAGGTATATTTTACATCGCCCCGCAATTCGGGTCCGCCGGTTTTGCTCACAAAGTTGATGATACCGCCGGGGGTATTGCTGGAAAAAATCACCGAATTACCCCCGCGTACACCTTCTACCCGTTCTACGGTCAAATCAGCGCGGGTAAAACCATCGGAATTAAAAAACACTTTGTCCGATACTTCAAAAGTATTCAAACCGTCTTCGCGCAAGGCAGTATAGCGTAAGCCCCCTGTGCCGATAGGCAAACCCCGCGGATAGATATTGTTGGCCGATTCTCCCCCTTGGCTTTCTACGTAGAATCCGGGTATGGCATCTATCAACTCTCCGGTACTCCGTGGCGCTTGTTGCTCAATCATTTTGGCATTGAGGGTCGTAACCGAGACCGAGGACTCCAGCTTGCTCTGCGGGTTGAAAGTACCGGTTACGATTACATCATCTAAGCTCAAAAAATCTTCTTCTAGGGTGAAATTAACGCCCCCTCCAGTTTGATCAGGGTTACCTGTTACGGTACCTCCCGAAACAGTTATTTTTTGCTCTTGTGATTTGTAGCCCACAAAACTAGCTACGATGGTATATTCGCCATCGCGCACGCGGGTGATTTCATAGTTGCCGTCAGGGTCAACCAATGCACCAAGGGCAGTCCCTTTGAGTGCAACACTAGCCCCGGTCAAGGGCGCGCCGGAGTTGTCCATCACCTTACCTTTGACCGAGCCTTGGGCGAAGGCTTGTCCGGCAAAAGCAAAAAATATCAGAGACAGGCATAAAAAAAAGTAGTTAAATTTTCTCATAAGAAAAATGTAAAGATTATAAGTTAAATTATAATTTTAAAAATACAAATTATATGTCAAAAAACAAGAAACACAAATTTTTGTTTAAAAAATTATATTTCCTGTGTTAAAAAAACCTAAATCAAATAAGTTTACATTATGTTATTTATAATAGTTAAATTTACTAAAAACTGATATTCAAATAGTTAATTAATTTCATTGCCGAAACTTGCAAGCAAACAATTGCGTTGTTCTAAAGTTGAGTATTTTAAAAAAAATGTTTAAAAAATTATATTTTTTATTCACAAAGTAACATCTATAAACGCCCTCTTTCAGCATAAATGATTTTTCGATTATTTCGAGATATTTTTATAACTCATTGATTATCAGTATTTTATCTTTTTTTATTGTTGTTAATCATTAAAGGGTATTTTTATTACCGAATTGAAACAAAAAATTAAATCTATGAACGACTATTCGAGTTGGTTGGAAAGGCTAAAGCAAAGGCTTGGTCAAGACTTACCGGGGAGCGAAGCCCACTTTCAAATGGCACCTTTGGCAAGGATTGAACAAGCCAAAATGTTTCAACCCAATGAAAACACCCGCACCGGTGGGGTTTTGATTATGCTTTATCCCAAAGAAGATAAAATTTATTTTCCGCTTACTTTGCGTTCCGAAAATACGGGCGTACATAGCGGGCAAATTTCGTTTCCGGGTGGTCGTCAAGACGAAGGCGAGGATTTGATAGATACTGCCTTGCGCGAAACTTGGGAAGAAATAGGCGTGCAAGTCGCTAAAAATCAAGTAGTTGGCTCGCTGAGTCCTTTTTATATTCCCCCCAGCAATTACTTGGTATATCCTACGGTAGCAGCCATTGATTTTAAACCCGATTTCAAACCCAGCCCTCACGAGGTATCGGCAATGCTTGAGATTGATTTGCTGGATTTCAAAACGAGCAATCCGCGCAAGGTCGGCGAAATCAATGCCAAATACCTACGCGCAGATGTGCCTTATTTTGAACTGCTTGGGCAAAAAGTCTGGGGAGCTACCGCAATGATTTTGAATGAGTTTATGATGATTTTGAATGAAAATAATTGGTGAGATGGGAAAATAAATGGTGAGATGGTGTGATGGGGAGATGGTGGAATGGTGTGATGATTTTGAAAGTAGTCAAGCTATTGTTTTAATAGGGATTGTGGTGTACCTTAGCCCAAGAAAAAACGAATAATTCAATGAAAAAATCTTTGCTCTGGAGTCTGTTTGTGGGCTTATTATTTTCTTTTGCAATGGACAAACCCGCCTACCAAATTTTCAATCAATCGGGCAAAAAAACCGATTATGAGCAATTGCTCAAAGAAGCCCAAAAAGCCGATATTGTGTTTTTTGGCGAATTGCACAACAATCCGATTTGCCATTGGCTACAACTCGAGCTTACCAAAGACTTGTATGCCCATAAAAAAAACGACTTGGTTTTGGGGGCTGAAATGTTTGAAGCCGATAATCAATTGATTGTCAATGAATATTTGCAAAAAATAATTACCGAAAAACAACTCAAAGACGAAGCAAAAGTGTGGGATAATTATAACACCGACTACAAACCTTTGCTCGATTTTGCCCTCAAAAATCAATTAAATTTTGTGGCAAGCAATATACCCCGCCGCTATGCCAACTTGGTGTCCCGCAAAGGCTTAGGCGAGTTGGACAAACTCAGCCCCGAAGCCAAACAATGGCTCGCTCCTTTGCCCCTAAGTGTTGATTTGAACTTGCCCGGCTACGCCAATATGATCAAAATGATGAGCGGTAGCCACAGTAGCGGAATGGGCAATATGAGTCCCGAAAACTTTGCCAATGCGCAAGCCAGCAAAGATGCAACGATGGCACATTTTATTTTGAAAAATTGGCAAAAAGGCAGACTATTGTTGCACTACAACGGGGCTTATCATTCCGATAATTTTGAAGGTATCGTTTGGTATTTAAAAAAGCAAAATCCTGATTTACAGATACTTACGATTTCATCGGTTGAGCAAGCCGATTTGAAAGAATTGAAAAAAGAACACGAAAACAAAGCCCATTTTATTGTCGCCATTCCTGAAAATATGACCAAAACTTATTGACAATAGTTAGGACAGTTTCTGGTTTCTAAGCCCCCTGCCCCCGGAGGGGGTTCTTTTCCGAGTTTTTTATTAAGCACTTGATAATCAGCTAGTTACAATAAATATTATTCCAAAAACACCCCAAATTGTCGGCGAGTGCCGTCCGATAGTTGGGCTTGAATCCCCAAATAATCGCCGGTTTTGGGGCGCGGGACAAATTTATTCAAATCAAGTTGATGGGGAGTTTGGGTTTGATTATAATTAATTCTTTTAAAATCAAGTACTTCGTTGTTGCGGTAATGCCATATCTCAATTGCTGAGATTTTGGTTTGCTCGGGTTTATCTTTGACCTCAAGACTCAAAATCGCGGTGGTTTTCACCTTGCCATCTATCATACCATTGACTTCAAATTTGGGTTGCCCCAAGAAAGTTTTGCCTTGATTGTCTTTCAAAATCAAGGGTGAAGATGGTTGAGCAAAACTGAAATGCGCACAAACGACCAATATCGCTATGCTAAGGAATTTAGACATCATAAATTTTAATTTTTTGGTATCATTTTTATCTAAAACGGAGCATCGAAAGATTAAGTTTTTGGATTTAACAATTTTTAAGAGCTTAATGATTGCCTAATGGGTTGCATTTCAAATTTACTACCTATCACCCTCTCCTTCGGAGAGGGCAGGGTGAGGCAAAAGAAATACGTAAATTTGAAATGCGCCCGCCTAATGACTGATGTTTTTTTCAATCCATTTGAAATTGAAGTAAATGGCTGTACAAATAACAAAAAATTATAACACACTGATAATCAGTTAATTACAAGCATTTGGGTTAAAATAATTTATCTTATCAATTAAAAAATTTTTATTAAAAACAAGGGAAACAAACGATAAAAATTGCTGGCAATTCCTACTTTGGTACATCTAACTTATTGACTATCAGGAGGTTAAAAATGTGGGCAATTGATTATTTTATAATTACCTGATTATCAGGGTTTTATAATTTAATAAAATTTTTATAACTCATTGATAATCAGGCACTTATCCATAGTGGGAATTGCTGATTCTTTTCCGTGTTATTGCTTAAGTATTTGATAATCAGGTAGTTACAAGAAATATTTAAAATAACATAACTACCTGATAATCAATTACTTATAAAAACTATCCGAAGTATTGAATAAATAACTCGGAACTAAATCCCCTCCGAGGGCAGGGGGCTTGAAAACTGCCCGAACTATTGTAATGGGTAAAATCAAGGAATTGAATAAAAAAAATGCCGTATTGCTCTTTAATTTAAAATTACTCCCAAGTTTTGTTTATTTTAGCCCGCCAATTGTATTTGATATGAAAAAACAATATTTTCTTTTTCTTCTCTTGCCTCTAGCAACTTTGACGGGGTGCTTGCCTTTGCCCAACTCAGCAGGAACCACCACCAATCCCTCGCTAAACGAAAAGGTGTTTACAACCGAAAACTACGTTTATGAAGCCAATGTGCGCACGATTCAGTTTTGCCCGGAGGCTCTGACCAGCGACAAATCGGAGTATTTGAAGCCGCCGGTGCGGTTTTTGCAAGATTCTCGCCCTTTGCAAATTGAGTTTGATTTGGTAGGCGAGCATCGGATTCGCAATTTGCGGGCGCGGGTTTTTCATTGCGATTATGATTGGAAATTATCCAATTTGAATGATATTGAAGTACTCAATGAGGTCAATGATTTTGTCGTAAATAATTATCAAATTTCTTTCAATACCCGTGTACCTTATGTACATTATACCTTCCAAGTGCCGCGCGTCAAAATGAGTGGCAATTATGTATTGATGATTTATCAAAATGGCAACGACAAAGATTACTTGCTTACGCAAAGGTTTTGGATTTATGAAAATAAAATCGGGATTGAACCCAATGTGCGCAACTCTACCCAAGTAAGCGAGCGCGACCGCAATCAACAAATTGATTTCAAACTCAACTATAGTGCATACAGTACTAACTTGATGAACCCCCGCGAAGAAATCAAAGTAGTCATTCGCCAAAACTATCGGTCTGATAATCAGATACTTGGCTTAAAACCTCTCTACATCCGAGAGTTTGACAAGCTCTTGGAATACAATTATTTTAATCTGGAAAACAACTTTCGGGGCGGCAACGAATTTCGCCGTTTTGATACCCGCAGTATTCGTTTTTTGGGGTTTAATGTGAATAATATCAGTGTGAGCGATACGTTGGTCGCAATGCAATTGGTCAGTGAAACCTCGCGCGAAAAAAATCCTTACTTTCGTCAGCCCGACTACAATGGCAATTATTTGATTGGGCATTTTGAAACCGGCAGAGGCAAAACCGAAGCCGATTATATCCAAACCAAGTTTGTATTGCAAGCCCGCCAAATGGCAGACGGTGAAGTATATGTAGTGGGGCGATTTAACAATTGGCAAACCGAAACCGAAAACCGTATGCGCTACAATGCCGAAAAAGGCGAATACACGGCAGATATTTTGCTCAAACAAGGCGAGTACAACTATATGTTTGGGGTAAAAAAACTGGGAGAAAAAACTTTTCAAACTGATTTTTGGGAAGGGTCTTTTCAAGAAACCGAAAACAATTATGAAATTATTGTCTATCATCACCCGCTAGGTGCCCGAACCGATTTGATTGTCGGCTATCGGCAATTTAGCTCACAAACTACCCGATGAAGCCCCGAAGCCCCGAGGGGGAGAATTAATGGGAGTCTGAGCCTTGAATTTTTAAGCAGATAAGTATGAGATGCAAAATAAAGTGATACTTTTAAAAATATAATTTATTGAAAATCAGGTAATTAAATAAGGAATAGACACAAAATAAAGGGGTGCATTTCAAATTTACTACCTATAACCCTCTCCTTTGGAGCTAATCTCCCTACAGAAAAAAAGGTGGGGAAAATTTGTATAAGTTTAAATAAATACAGTATCAAATTTTAATTATTTATTTTAAGAATTTGCCGTTTGAGCTACCAAATATTATTCTGAAGTTTTCTAAATGCTACTTATTTGTTTATTAGTGCTTAGCATTATCAATTATTAAACCAATTAAAAATAAAGCGAGTTAAGTAATTGATTATCAATGTTTTAAAATTCTATAGGTAGATTAGCCTTTGGAGAGGGCTAGGGTGAGGCAATAGAAACGCGTAAATTTGAAATGCACCCAAATAAAGTAACACTTTTAAAAATATAATTGATTGATAATCAATGTATTGCATCAGCACACTAGCACATTTTATAATCAACTCATTACTAATTACTAATTTCTAATTGTTAATTCCCAATTCATCAGGCTTTGGGCAAAGTAAAACTAAAAGTGCTGCCTACATTTTCTACGCTTTCAACCCATATTTTGCCGCCGTGTCGTTCTACAAACTCCTTGCAGACTGATAAGCCGATACCTGTGCCTTTTTCTTGGGCGGTGCCGGCGGTGGTGTAGCTTTCGGCTTCAAAAATTTTGCCCAAGTTTTCGGGGGCAATACCCACGCCATTATCTTGCACCGAAATTTGCCAAAAATTGGTATCTGCCTCATAATCAAGGATTTGGACGCTGATTTTGCCCTCATTTGTAAACTTAATGGCGTTGGCAATGAGGTTGCGAATAATGATTTGCAAAGAAGCCGGATCAGCCAAAATCTCTTGATTTTCGGCAACCAAATTCTCGACTACAATGGACTTAGATTTGGCTTGATGCTCCAAAAAATGGATAATTTCTTGGACTGTATTGTGTAAATTGAGCGAATTAATTTTTAAATCAATGCCTTGTAATTGGCTTTTTGCCCAATAAAGCAGGTTATCCATCGCTTGTAGGGTATTATCCACCTTGCGATAAAGGTCATCTATCACATATTTGCGTTCTTCGGAAGTCAAACCATCGTCCTCAAGCAAAGGAAGCACCCCCTTAAACACTCCCAGAGGCGCGCGAAAGTCGTGCGCAATGATAGAAAAAAGCTTGTCTTTGACTTGGGCAACTTGCGCCAATTCTTGGTTTTTTTGTTCCAATTGCGTGTTTTTGCGGTGCAGTTGTTCTTGTATGCGGTGGCGGTGGGTAATATCGAGCATAGAGAAGCCTACTGCCCATACTTGGTTATTTTCATCAAAAATTGGCAAAAAATGCACATTGTACCATATCGTACCTACGTATTTTTGCTTGAATTGGAAATCATTGGATATTTTTTGTCCGGCTAAGGCTTGGCTAAAACCCTCCTTAAAGTCGTCATTGGCAGTAAAGGGTAAATATTCAAAAATCAGTTCATTAATTTGAATTTCTTTGCGAAACAACTCGCGGGCTTGGTTTTGGGCTACTTGGTTGAAAATCAATACTTTATAATCTGCATCTACCAAAATATACAATTGAACACTGCTATCTAGTAAGGATTGAATTTGGCTTTTTTGGCGCACAATCTCTTCTATTTGGGCAGTAGTAGATGGTAAATCGGAATTAAGTGTAAGCGTATTAATTTTATTTTCCACGTTGTAGAGTAAAAAAATTAGGGCAATTGGGTCAAACCATTGAACCTACAAAACCAACAAATATTCTAATGAGGTTGTTAGATAGCAGCGCATAAAATTTCAAGTAATTACTTGATAATCAAACACTTATAGTCATTATACCTAGCTAAGCAAGCGTGAATTTACTAAGTAATTATAGTCTTTAATTATCTTGCAATCTTCTGCACTGAGCAATTATTGGGCAAAAGTTATTTCCGAATTGTAAAGCAAAATGCGCAATTTTCAAACCAAAACCTTTTCGGCTAGTTGATTGATTAAATAAATTGCCCAAAAATTCAAATCTCTAGTTAATGAACTCACCAAAAATCCATTCTAGTCTTGATTTTGCCCAGCAAACTCACTTGCTCATTTATTTTCACGTGGTTTTTACTTTGCTCAACGCGGTGATTTTGTTTTTGCCTTGGGGCATACCCATCGGGGTCAAAATTTTTGTTTTGGTTTTGATTTATCACCTCAGTTTACCGATGATAGCCCAAATATACCAAGCGGCTGATGTATTGGCATTGTGGCGATTTTTGTTGCCTTTGAGTGTATGGATGGTCTTTCCTGATTGGTTTTTGTCTGCCCAATTAAAAATATTGGTGTTTCCGCCAGACGGATTTTACAAAATTGGTACAGTATCGGCTTATATGGCGGGCTTGTGGGTAATTCCCTTATTACTAAGTACTTATGCCGGTTTGTGGGCAAAAAAACACTATTCCGAAGTAGCGGCTTATGGGGCAAGCGGTGGGGTGGCTTTGTTGATTTTTGGGATTTCGGAAGAAAATATGTGGCTTTTGTCGTCTTGGTATCCGCAAAACGTTTGGATTATCAGCCATACTGCTGTGTATGTGTTGATACCCGAACTCATTTTGGGCTTGACTACTTATTGGTTTTTTCAAGCAACTCGTTCATTATCAATGGTTTATCAAATTATTGCCACTTATTTGGTAATGCTGATTTATACAGGGGCCTTGATGTTTTTCTATTTTTTTGTGGGCTAATCTTTCTCTTGTTTGATTATTTCGCCGGTTTCGGAAAGCAAAACCTCTAGTTTTTCACCGCCTTTTTGCAGCTCGACTTCATAAAAATTTTTGTCGGCTTGGTCGGGCAAAATTTTCTTTTCCGATTCTTTGACTTTGTAACCTTTGAATTGCAAAAGAACAGTTTGGCGTACGGCAATGGGTACTTCTACCCATTTGACGGCAATTTCGGCTTCTACCAAGTTGCCTTCGGAGGTATAAACTGCCGAGCATTTGCTTTTTTGAACCCTAAAGTCGGCTTCGTAGTTGCCATTGCTTTCGCGCGACCATCGGGCATTTTCGGCATTGGGGTAGGCAGTCAAAAAAGCAGTTTTGATTTCATCGGGCAAGTTTTGCGGTTTTATTTTTTGGGCAAAAACTTCCAAACTCATCAAGAATAAGCTTAGAACCAGATATATTTTTAGGAAATTGGGCATTGCAATCGCTGTTTTGGGGCAATCAATTGTTTAGTAATTTTTGATCCAGTTTATGAAAAATCAGTACGCTATAAACAAAAGCAAAAGCATTTTGTTTAAAAAAAATGTTAAATCAATATCTCATAAGTAATTGATTATCAATTAATTATATTAAATTTTTGGTTCTTTACCTATTTTCAGGAAACATTAGCTTTATTCTAAGCCTAAAATCATTTTCGCAGGCAGGCTAGGCAGCCTGCGATACAATTTTCTTGAAAAGTGCCGAAGAATCTATATATTTTCATAACTTACTGATTATCAGATGTTTAACAAATAGTTCGGAATCAAAAACTACCCGAAATATTGCCATAGAACAACCCCAAAAAAGGCTTGAATTACCACCCACTAGCCAATACATCAATCAAGTGCATTACTCGCAAATTTTTCCGATTTTTTTGGATATAACCGTCCAAGTGCATCAAGCACGACCAGTCTGTCGAGATGAGGTAATTGGCTTGGGTGGCGGTGGCATTATCAATTTTTTGCTCTGCCATCGCCGTAGATATACCTTGAAACTTGACAGCAAACGTGCCGCCAAATCCACAGCAAATCTCATTGTCTTTCAGCTCCAACAAAGTCAAGCCCGCTACGTGGTGCAGGAGGGTGCGTGGGGCTTCGCGGATACCACACTCGCGCAAAGCCGAGCAAGAGTCGTGGTAGGTGGCAATACCCTCGAGTTTGGCACCTTCAATTTTTTCAACCCCTAGTACATCGGTTACAAACTCACTAAACTCTAGCACTCGCTTCTCGAGTTGATAGTATTCTTTTTGGTGATCTTTTTGAAATAAATTTTCGTAAGAATTGCGCACCATACCCACACAAGAAGCCGAAGGGGCAACAATAAAATGCTCACCTTGCGCAAAATCATTCAAAAATTTTTCGGCTACTTTTTTGGCTTCTTGGGTATAACCGGCATTGTAAGCCGGTTGTCCGCAACAAGTTTGTTCGGGGTTATAATGCACCTCACAACCTAGTTTTTCTAGGATTTTGATAAGGTTAAATCCGGTTTGAGGATAAAATTGGTCGACAAAACAAGGGATAAATAATTCTACCTTCACTCGCTTGGGGGTTAGAAATGAATAAATTTGAATTAAATCAACAACTTAGGCAATTGCATTAGTTCGTAAAGTTTTTGGTTTTGGATTTCTTGTTTCTAGTTCCGAGTTTTTTGTTCAAAATTAAGTATCTGGAAAATTTTAAATCTTATAAATATCTGACAATCAATTAGTTACAAAAAAGCCACAAAATATTGCAGTAATGAAAGTCCAATAAAAGTATATGAAGTTTTAAAGGGGGCATTTCAAATTTACGCATTTCTTTTGCCTCACCCTGCCCTCTCCGAAGGAGAGGGTGATAGGTAGTAAATTTGAAATGCACCCGATTAGTCTCTATGTTTCGAAACGACAAATTAAAAAAACCATCGAGGGCAATTCCTGTAAAAATGTGATGATTTTGAATTTTTTGGCTAAATATTTTAGGTTCAATCGTTAATTTGGGGATTGAGTCCAAACCCTAAGGGTTTTTAAAACCCTTAGGGTTTAAATAATCTTGAAAAATTACGATGAATTAACCAAATCCACTTCAAACATTTTCGCCAAAAGTATCAATCTGATTGCGCAAATCGACACTATCTCTTTCTTCTACCAAACTAAAATATTGCAAACAAAGAGCTATGACCGAAATAGTTTGCGTAAGCGAAGAAATAAGTATATCAATCAAGGCCGCCAGTACCAAAGTCGGAGAATAAGTCCCCACATTGTTGATTAATAACTTAGTAACATCAAGCCCCATCATTTGAAAAGGCAATTTAGCCACGTAGCCTACAATTAAGCTGATAATACCTGCCACAAACATTAGTCCCAATAATTTGAACCAATTGTTCCAGATACTGCCTGTATTGCCTTTGAGGAGTTCGATACATCGCTGACGGGCTTCTGAGAAATCTTTGCCTTCGTTGAGGCGCACAATGAACACCATCGCAAAACACACCGCCCAATAAATCCCCGGCAACAGCAAAAGTACCGAACCTATTCCTACCAATAGCATATAGCCCAAAAAAGTGGTAAATATCATACCAATATTTTTTAAACTACTTTGCCATACGTCTTGCGGGCTAAAGTTTCCGCCGCCACGCTCGATATAAAGTATGATGTATTGATAAGTCAGCGTAATGAGAGCTGTACCATAAACCACCGAAATCAATACCAAAATCAGCATATAAATCAACATAGTGCTTGGGCTGGTCAAAAGCATGGGCAAGGACCCATACAAAATCGCCGAAACGACTATAAATGGAATACCATACGTAAGAATGGTAAGAGCTAAAGATTGTAAATTTTCGCGTAAAAAGGCGAAGGTAGTATTCAAGATACCGCCAAAGTCGCGCACTTCTTGGAACTTGATGAGGTTTTCGGGCATAATCTTAAGATTTTTAGGATTTGATTTGTTATGAAAGCAAATATATATGGCTTTACAATCAATTGCTAAATAAATGATTGTTTTTTGTAACAATACTTCGGATAGTTTTTATAAGTAATTGACTATCAGCTAGTTATGCCACTTTCAGTAATTCCCACTGTAGAAATTTTAAACGAATGTTTGATTTTTTAGAATATTTAAAAATAGCTTTTATGTAACTAATTGATAATGAAGTGATTATAAATACACTTTTTTTTACAACTTTCTTTTTTCTTGATAAAAAAGAAACAACGAAACCAAGCAACCCTACACTATCTTGAGTTTTTGAATCGAAAGCCGAAAATTCGCTTAGTCGCTCGCTGAAGCTCGCTTCAAAGTGAATTTTTACGACTTTTCACCCCGAAATTCTAGGGTTTCGCTAAGGACAATTTAATGAGAAATACATTTAAAGCATTGATTATCAATTATTTAGGGTGCATTTCAAATTTACGCGTTTCTATTGCCTCACCCTGCCCTCTCCGAAGGAGAGGGTGATAGGTAGTAAATTTGAAATGCACCCATTATTTATGTATTTTGCTATTTTTATAAATACAAAAGTTAAAATATAAAACTTTTGTTCAATTATTTTACAGTGGGAATTGTTGTGCTATTTTAAATATTTGGTTCTTTACCCATTTTGAGGAAATTCTGGCTTTATTCTAAGCCTCAACTCATTTACGCGGGCAGGCTAGACAGCCTGCATT
>JALONJ010000109.1 GCA_025455045.1 Microscillaceae bacterium
TTAAACGGTTTTACCTATGCCGATTGTTGGCTGGAAAACCTCCTTATTTCGGCATCTAAGAACGGTTTTCAACAAAACCACCAAAAATATTAGAATCAGAAAATTTCTATAGTGGGAATTTCTGGAAAATACCCCCCTCCGGGGCAGCAGGGCTTAGAAACCAGAAACTGTCCGAACTATTGATTAAAATAATACAATTTTATTTTTGAAATAATTTATAATTTACCGAAAAAGTATATTTTTAAATCATAACTATTTGATTATCAATTTGTTGTAAAAATATTCAGGCTCTTTACCACTTTTTAGGAATGAGAACCTTTTTTCTGAAATTTATCAATTTCAGTGATTCTGAGCATTAATGAACCAAGCTATCGCTTGGTGAAATTACCGAGCGAAGCTCCGAAGAATCTGAAGATCTTGATAATCAACGCTTTAGATTCTTCACTTCGTTCAGAATGACAAAAAATCTTTTTATTCCTGAAAAATGGTGAAGAATCTTAATAAATTCACAACTACTTGATTATCAATCATTTGCATATCAATATTTAATATTTTTGTATTTAACGTATATCCAAAGTCCGAACAAAACCGGCTGATTTGCCTTACTTCTTACATCTTGATTTCTGAAGTTATGTCTATAAAATGATAAATTGGTAAGTATTTTGATTTAGATGGAGGGAGGACAATTTTGTATAGTTGATTTTTGTAATTACAATTTGATTTTTTTTATAACTAATTGATTATCAATGAATTAACATTTGTTTAATATCAAAGCCTGACTATTTAATCTAAAGTCTTGAATCAATAAATCTCCAAATCAAAAATCAGCATAGCTTATTTCAAGGATTTATACATTTTATTCACAATATTAAAAAATGACCATTTATATCAAATTTTGGGGGCTATTATTAGGAATTGTGTGGGGCTTGACTGCAACGGCGGAGGCGCAATGTGAGAAAATTGACAGCTTGTATCGTATTCTCAAAGTTGCCAAAGCCGATACCGACCGTATCAATGCCCTCAACAACTTGGTGGAGACACTGGTGCAAAACAGCAAGCCCGGCAAAGCCTCTTTTTATGCTCGTCAAGCCCTCAAAATGGCGCAAAAAGCCAAATACAACAAAGGCGTAGCCGATGCACTTACTCATATCAACTTGCTCGACTCCCGCGATTTGAGCGAAAATCCGCAAATTATCAATGATTTCCAAAAGGCTCTGACCATTTATGAAGAACTCGGCGACCGCGACCGCACGATTCGCACCCTCGAAATCATTGGGCAATTTTATGCCAAACAACCCGACGAGGACAGCAAGCGCAAGGCTATCACCCACTATGAAAAAGCCCTGATGCTGTACCGCAAAACCGAAAATCAGTTGGGTATTGCCCAAACCCACGACAACTTGGGCGAACTCTACGCCGCCTTGCAAGAAGATAACCAAGCACTTATCCATTTTGAACTTGCCGATAAAATCAAAAAAGAACTAGGTATTCAAAACCCTACCAACGACCGTTTGTATGCTAAGTTTCGCCGCCTAAAAGCTCTCGAGCAGCAAATTCAAACTTCGCCTACTTTTATGGTCATTATTATTTTGGGAATTGCGGTTGCTGTTTTATCGGTAATGATTATCAGAGTTACGCTACAACGCAATCGAGCGTGGCGATTGTTGAAACAAAATCGATGATATTCCTCACATTTTCTCGAAAAAACCAAAGCCGCTTGTTGATTTTCAATCACTCAGTTTGTGGCTAAAAACTACAAATTATTGGGGACTGTGTAGCTCAATTCAAAAAAAATAATTCCTAAACGCTTAATTGATTGATTATGAAGCATTTAATAATTATTACGCTAATTATAAATCTTTTTTGTAGCAGTCAAGCTGAGGCTTGGGGATTTTTTGCCCATCAACGCATCAATCGCTTGGCAGTGTTTACCTTGCCGCCCGAAATGCTGGGTTTTTACAAATATTATATCCGCTACATTACCGAAAATGCCGTCAATCCCGACAAACGCCGTTATGCTGTGGTGGGCGAAGCCCCGCGCCATTACATTGATATTGATGTGTATGACCGCATATTTAAGGATAGTGCCGTTTACAAAATGCCGCGCTATTGGCAACAAGCCGTCCAAATGTTTGGCGAAGATTCATTGCAGGCTTATGGAATTGTACCTTGGCATATTCAAAGAATGAAATTTCAATTGACCGAAGCCTTCAAAACCAAAAATTTATCCCAAATTTTGCGCGTATCTACCGATTTGGGGCATTACATTGGCGATGCCAATGTGCCTTTGCACACCACCGAAAATTACAATGGACAGTTGAGCAATCAAGTCGGAATCCACGGCTTTTGGGAGTCGCGCCTGCCCGAGTTATTTATTGATACCTATGATTTTTTTGTTGCTCGGGCGCAATACCTTCCCAATACCCAGCTCAAGGCTTGGGAAGCCGTCATCAATGCTCATTTAGCCCTCGACTCAGTTTTGCGGTTTGAAAAAGAATTGTCGCAAAAGTTTTCTGAAGATAAAAAATACGCCTTTGAGGAGCGCAATCGGCTGATTATGCGTACTTATTCTCGAGATTTTGCTTCGGCTTATCACCGCCTACTCAATGGACAAGTAGAACGCCGAATGAAGGCGGCTATCAAAATGTTGGGCGATTTTTGGTTTACGTGTTGGGTAGATGCCGGGCAACCCGACTTAGATGACTTGCTCCAGCCCGATGTATTGCAAAAAGAAAATGACTCCCTTGAGTTGGAGAAAAAACAATGGCTTGAACCCAAACTTCCAGCCCGAATAGAAGGTGATGCCCAATTGCTACGCCACCCGCAAGACTGCTGTGGCAGTAACCGCTACTTGGCTTATTATCGACGTAAAATCAAAAATTGAAGTTAGCTATTTTTAAATAACTTATTGATAATCAGTACTTTATGAATTGCATCAAAATATCATTTTTAAAAATAAAAAAGCAATTTAAAAACTACTGTCTTCCGGCATTTTGACAAAAACTCACCTATGCTTGCATAGATAAGACATTGGTACTTATACTCATCAATCAATCGTAGCTATCACCTTTAGTTCAATGGCAATCGGCGTGGGTAGGGCATTGACCTCAATAGTGGTACGGCAAGGCTGGTTAGTATGGAAATATTGGGCATAAATGCGATTGTAGGCGGCAAAATCGGCTTTCATATTGGTCAAAAAAACCGTTACATCGACAATGTTGTCCCAGCTCGAACCGGCATCTTCCAAAATATAGCGAATATTCCGAAATACCGAGTGGCATTGTTCTTCAATGTTATAAGCCAGTAGGTTGCCGGTTTCGTCGAGTTCTACTCCGGGAATTTTTTTAGTGCCGCGCTCGCGTGGTCCTACTCCCGATAAAAATAATAAATTGCCTACTTTTCGGGCGTGGGGGTACAAACCTACCGGCTCAGGAGCTTGTGAGGAGTTGATAATTTCGTTTTGCATATCTAATCAGTATAGGTGTCCATAATTCCTTGAGGCTTATGCCCTTGCTTGTTTTTTAGTTGTCCTAAATTGTTTATAAAAAATCAAAGGAATAAATACCTTAATTTGTTACGAATTTAGTCAAATTGTATGAAGATTCAACAAAAAAACCTTACTTTTAATCCTAAAAATGTAGCTTAACTCCAAATAATTAAAAATAATGATAGATAATACGCTGGACTTGCCAATACAAATGATTTGAAATTATTTTTTTATAATTAATTGACTATCAATGATTTATATATTTTAAAAATTTCGGTTCTTGGTATCTTTGAAAGGGTTGGTGTAGCTTAAGTTGTAGTCTGAAGCCGCTTACGCGCGCAGGCTAGACAGCCTGCGTTACAATTTTTATCCAAAAGAGTGGAGAATCTTAATTTTTTGGCAATCTATTGACGTATCTCGCCTCTGATGGACGTGTTCCGTCAAAGGCGAATTTTCAAGTAATTAAAAAAATCATTATTCATTATTCACTCTACATTATTCATTATTTAACAAATCTCCCACTTCACTATTCAAAAAAAACAAACTATGCTTTACGCTTTGCTCAAAGTAATTGCCCAAATTGCCCTACGGGTGTTTTTTAAATCGCTCAAAATCAAAAACCGAGAATTATTACCCACCCAAGGTCCTTTGATTGTGGTTGCCAACCACCCCAATACTTTTATGGATCCTTTGGTGATTGCTTCTTATCTCAAACCACAAGTGTATTTTTTGGCAAATGCCTCGGTTTTCCACTCCAAATTTGCCCAATGGCTATTTCCTAAGCTCAATATGATTCCGATTCAGCGCAAACACGACACCAACCAAAAAAAATACGACAACGAACAAGTTTTTCAAAAATGCTTCGACCACTTGGCACGCGGGGGAACAATTTTGATTTTTCCCGAAGGTACAAGTGTGCATAAGCGTATTTTGCACGAAATCAAAACCGGCACTGCTCGCATTGCGCTGGGAGCCGAACAAGCCAATGATTTTCGTTTGAATCTTAAGATTGTTACTTTTGGTCTCAATTATTCCAATCCGGCTAGTTTTCGTAGCGAAGTTTTTGTCAATGTCGATGAACCTATCCAAGTAGCTGATTATCAGGCGGCATACCAAGCAGACAGCTATAATGCCGTCAATATTTTGACCGAAGACATCCGAAAAAACATTGAAGAACACGTAATCGCCGCCAATACCGACGAAGAAGACCGCCTTGCCAAGCAAATTGAGTTGGTGTATAAAAGCAAGCTCAACGCCGAAATTCAGCTCGCCGAAGAAAGCAAAGAACAGGATTATCTGATGACCAAAGCCATTATCCACGCTCTTGAGCATTTTCAAGAACACGAGCCGGAACGGGTCAAAACCTTCAAACCCAAATTGGAAAAATACCTGAGCTATTTGCGCCGCTTGGATTTGAACGATGAAGTATTTGCCAAAAAATCATTGGGCAAAAATATATTTATCGAGAGTATTCGCACGGCTGTATATTTTGTATTGGGCTTTCCCCTGTTTTTGTATGGGCTTATCAACAATTATGTCCCCTATATTATTCCCTCCAAAGTGGCGGCGTACATTACTCGCCTCGCCAAATTTCCCGAATATACTGCGCCGGTAATGATGGTAACGGGGGTGCTTACTTTCACATTTTTTTATATTTTACAAACGGCTTTGTGCTATTGGTTCATCGGAAGTGGTTGGTGTACTTTGGCTTACTTTGTGAGTTTGCCAATTTCGGGTTTTTTCGCGCTTTTGTATGCCAATTATTTGGCAATCACTGAAGACCGTTGGCGAGTTTTTACCTTGTTTTTCAAGCGTACCGACCTCATCACGACCCTCATCAGTCAGCGCAAAGAAATAATCCGCGACCTTGAGAAAGCCAAAAACGATTACTTGGCTTTTTATCGCAAAGAGGTAGAAGATTGAAAGCAGAGCGCGCAGGTAAAAAACGGGTTTTACTGGGGAATTAGGAATTAGAAATTAGGAATTATTCATTATTCACTATTCATTATTCACTATTCATTATTCATTCCTTAATCATAATCCACTTTTCGGCGACCGGCTTTTTTTTCGCCGTCTATTTTTTTGCTTTCAAGACGTTTGGCTTTGGCTTCGGCAGAGGGTTTAGTAGGTTTGCGCTTTTTGGGAACAAAGAAGGCTTTTTTGAGTAATTCATAAAATTTTTGAACTGCCAATTCTTTGTTTTTCAATTGGCTGCGGGTTTCTTGGGCAGTAACAATCAAAAAACCTTCTTGATTGATTTTGGTCGCCAATTTTTCCGACAATTTCACCTTTTCTTCTTCGCTCAAAAGCTGAGAATTATGAATATGGAAGCGTAGTTCGACTTTACTTTCTACTTTATTTACATTTTGCCCACCCGCCCCGCTACTGCGAGAGGTTTGGAACTCAAATTCGGAGGATAAATCTTTATTCATTTTTAAAATTATTATTTTGTAAACAATTGATTATCAATATTTTAAATCAATCAATTATCATTCAAGGTATTTCATAAACAACCAATCGGTTTGGGGGTCATTGCCCAATTGAAATACGTGAGAACCAAAACGCTCGAAACCAATTTTTTGATAAAACGCCAAAGCCTTATGATTATGTTCCCAAACGCCCAACCATATTATTTTGAAGCCCTGATTTTGCGCCATTTGCAAGCAATGATTCATCAAACCCCAGCCCACTTTTAGTTTTTGATAATTGGCATCAACATAGATGCGTTGGAGTTCGATGGCATCGGGGCGAGGCAATTCGGGGGCTTGTGGGCGGTAGCGCAGTTTGGCATAGCCCACCGCTTGCTCATTGACTTGAGCAATAAAATACTGACTATCAGGGTCTTGCAATTCTGCTTGCATCACTTCAGGAACAAAAGTTTGGGCTAAGTAAGCCTGCATATCTTCGGGCGAATTGACCGCAATAAATGATTCATAAAAGGTTTGCCACCCCAATTCGGCAAGCAAATGAGCATCTTCTAAGTTGGCTTGTCGAATACTAAAAACTTCTGGCATACAATTATATAACTATTTGAAAATTAATTACTTAGCGATAAATCTATTTGATTTCAAAAACAAATTTAAACGATTTTAGAAATCTTTGACAAGAATGTAACCCAGCCTTTAGGCTGTGGGAGGCACAGCCTAAAGGCTGGGTTACAATATAATGAATACTTGAAAATCTATTTATCAAAATTATCTAGCTGATAATCAAGGGTTTATAAAATTATGAATGAGTTTGATTTTTTTCTGATTATTTTTTGCTAATTTGTCAAGGGTTTATTTCATCAATCGTTTGTTAAGTTTTCAGGTTTGTAATTATTGTTAAATACTTGATAATCAATGTTTTATAATAAAAAATAATGAACTATTGAAAATAACCGTTCATAAGCCTTTCTTATGACTTTCAAACATACTCAATTCATCAAACTTATGGTACAAATCAAACTGGAAGTTGCCTATGAGCAGCTTGACCAAACCCTCAAGCTCTTAAATGAGTCAGGACTTGACCTCAAAATTTATGTGGAAGATGCCGATGACCAAAATTTGAAACCGATGACGGCAACCGATTTTTATAAGCGCATCAATGCCTCCAATTTGGCACAAAAAGAAAAAAGAGTATTCACCCAAAAAGCGGTAGAAGAGGAGGTAAAACAATGGTAACGGCAAAAAAAGTAGTTTGGACTGAAGCGGCAAAAAAAGATTTATTCAATATTTTTAATCGCATTGCCGCCAAATCAAAAGAAATGGCTCACGAAACCGCCCAAATCATTTTGAGCAAAACCGCTAGTTTGGCTACCACCTATGCTCAAGGCTCGCCTGAGCCACTTTTGCTCAAAGAACCCGACCCTTATAAGTTTGTTCACGCCGGATTTTATAAAGTAGTGTATAGCCTTGTCGGTGATGATGTCGTGATTGAAACCATCTATCACCAACGCCAAGATGCGGTAGTTTAGGAATGAATAGTGAATAATGTAAGGTGAATATTTTTTTAATAACCTAATCTGCTATGTTTCCAAACATAGCAGGCTGTACTTGCGCGTTTCCAAACGCGCCTAGCGCGAGTACAAGCCAAATCATTGTATAGATAGGCTCGGCTAGGTTTCCAACCTAGCCGAGCTAATAATTTGATTATCAGGTATTTATATAATTTTTATTTTTTTATCTCCTGTTTACCCATTGATAATTGGCTAGTTCTTGCGATACGGTTTTTCGCCCATCATATTGCCGGGCGGGTTATAATTGCAAACCCATACCTCTTTGTCGCCACATTTAGCCATTGCGCACCCCACTTGAGTTGTTTTTTCCCAAATCACTTGCGTATAATGCCCGCATTTGTACCACTCGCCAATACACTCCAAAGTATTGAAATTGAAGTCTTTGCGCTCTGCCGCCCAACTATCAACGGCATTGCGAGGTGTGCTTTTCATACCCCACGAACCATAGAGATTTTCGCCGTATATTTGTTGCCACTTGCCACTGCTGGGGCGATGCTCAAGGTCGCAACCTTGCTTTGCCAATTCATTTGCCCAAGCCTGGGCATAGCTTGCCAGTTCTGCCGACCACACCAAATCGGGCAAACCCAACTGTCTGCGCCAATAATTGTGTGCTTCAACCATTCCTTGCATATTGATTGGTTCACCGACACTGGGGCTGAGGGGAGGAGTATTGGGCAAGTTGTTGTCATTTGGTTCATTTTTCTCGCTAGGCTCATCAGGTTGCTCATTGGGATTTTCGGTGTTTTTTTCAAAATTATTGACAATCGCCGGAAGCTGACCGCCTCTTTGGGTGCGTTTACCTTGCCAGCCGCCCGAACTCTCCGATGAAGAACTGCTCATTGCCAAAGTTTGAGAAATTTCTTGTTTGAAATCACCTTGAAAGCTACTGCCATCTGCCGAAAATAACATACTGCCCTTGCCTTTGATTTTGAGTCCATTTTCATTAAAACTCCAAGTAAGCAAGAGTTTTTCACCTTGCCAAGTACCGCTTGCCGCCGCCATATAATTTTCACTGTCTTTGACTACTCCGGCAATTTGGTTGCCTTTTTTTTGCAAATAAATTGTCCAATCGCCGTTACCGGTCTGATAAGTACCGTTTATCTCAGGTGGAGTGCCTTGCGAAAATAAACCAATCCCGCCGATAAACCACCACAAAAACAAAATCATCAGTTTATTCATAAAAAAAACAGGTAAAAAATTTAGTTGGAATAATTTGTAAAAATATTAAAAAAATACAATTTAAAAATTGCAGTTTAAAATAGGGTACAAGAAAAAAATAATGCGTACAATATTTTTTGGTAGGGTGCATTTCAAAGTTACTGCCAATCACCCTCTCCTTCGGAGAGGGCAGGGTGAGGCAAAAGAAATGCGTAAATTTGAAATGCACCCTTTTTGGTAACTATTGACGGGTCCGCCTCTGGTGGACGTGTTCCGCCAAAGGCGAATTTTCAAGTAATTACAAAATTATTCATTTTACATTATTCACTATTCACTCCTAGTTTACCGCCAATAATAAATTTTATTTTCGCCTACAGTTACTACATAATTGCCCAATTGAAGGGCAAAACGCCATTTTTCGGTCGCCGGCAGGACTACTTTGCGCTCGGTCAGTTTGTATAAATCAAAAAAAATCAATTCATTGTTTTGTAAAAAGCAAATTTCATCTTCCAAAATACTCAGATAATTGAGTTGGGTATAAGGCAAGGTTTTTTTGTAATTGCCCAAATTATCAAAAATCAAAATCCCACTAATTTTATCGTTAATAATCAGCAGGTTTTGGTATTCACGCATAAAATTGATTTCATAATTTTGGGAGTTCAAAATCAAGTCTAAGGAAGTATGCACCAACAAAATATCGTTTTTGGGGTCGTATTTTTTGAGGCTAAAATCGCGGTTATCCAAGACCCAAATACTGTTATCTGCCGACAAAGTACTCAGATGGGCAAAACCGATAACTTCCTGATTGATAGGATATTGCGCTACCGGGTTGAGAAATCGGTCAAGCAACAAAAACTCTTGCAAATCTCGATAAAATACAAAAACTCGCATCGTTTGCCAAGCTTCCAACAAAGTAATATCGGCAAGTTTGGTGGGCGAAAAATTCAATTGCTCCTTGCCGGTGCTGTCGTATTTGTAAATATTGCCACGCGCGTCCGCCAAAAAAAAACTCTGCTTTTTGTCCAAAGAAATGGTCATAGCCGGATGAGTTGCCAGACTTTTTTGCAATTTGAGATTCTGCGCGCACAAATTTTGGTACATTACCCAATACAGGACAATTATAACTATTTTTTTCATTAATCCTTGATAATCAAAGAGTTATACATACAATAATTTTAGAAACGAAACTCATTGTAAATATAAAACGAATAAAACAGCTTGTTTTGTCCTGAGTCAAAAGATTTTTACATCTTTGACTTGTATCACAACACTTGACTAGGCTCGGCTTCCGAAATTTGCATTGGATATTTTTTCTTAACTTGCTCATAATCAGCTATTTGCTTCGGCGTAAGTTTCTGCTCATCCCATTGCAAATATTCCTCCGTGCTAACGCCAAGGGCTTGGGCGCGCAAGTCGTGATAGGCGGCTTTGACCTCATTCAACACCGCAATAAAAGTCGCATACTGAGTTTTGCGGTCAGTTTTGATAGAGATAATGGCTTTTTTGGGTGTTTCGGGTAGGTTGGGATTTTGCTGAGGATTGGCAACAAACTCTTTTACTTGGGTGCGCAAAGCCGTAATTTCCAAAATTTCATCTTCTACCAACAATTGATTTTGGGAATTAATCAAAATTCGCAACAAATTGCGGTTGTTCCAGTGCATTGGCGGGGTTGATTCGGTACGCTTGGGAGGCAATATTTGCGGCAAGCCTTTATCGGCAGCAATTGTGGTAGTTACCAAAAAGAAAATCAGTAACAAAAAGGCAATGTCAGCCATTGAACTGGCATTGATTTCGGTGAGTTGGCGTTTTTTTTTGACCATTTTTTTAAGCTATTTTAAAATGAAAATTGAGGAAGTAAAATTAACTAAAAATTTAGTTATAAACAACTAAATTTTTAGTTGTTTTGAAAAATAAAAAACCTCTCGCTTTTGTTGGTATCAGCAAAATCAAGAGGTTTTAAAAAAACAAACAAAAAATCAATCAATGATATGAATACAACTAATTGATAATCAGGTAGTTATTAATTTTAATGGTTCTTTACCCATTTTTAGGAAATTTTCACTTTATTCTAAGACTAAGCTCATTTACGCGCGGGCTACGCAGCCTGCGTTACAATTTTCTTAAAAAGTAGTGAAGAACCTTTTTTAATTGTCAATTCCCAATTCATTAGGAATGATTACAAAATAAGGTAAACACTTATAAAGATATAACTAATTGATAATCAAGCAATTATCAAATTCCTAATTATTAATTCCTAATTCCTTATTTATTTCTGCGGATTAAGCGCATTGTCAATCCTTTGCGCCAAATCTTTCAAATGATAGCGGCTCATTGCATCGCCAAAACCATTGGCACTAGCTCTGATTTGGGTCAAAATTTCTTCTAAATGCGCGCGCACAACGGAAGGCAAATCGGTTTTGCGCAAATCAACCGCCCTACTTTCAAAGCCATAAGCTCCGCCCGGTGGAACATAATTGACAAAAGTGCTTCCGGGGTTGAGCAAGGCAATTAATTTCTCGACAAATACTTTTTGCAAATTACGGCGATATATATCAATGGCTTTGCGGCTTTGCAACTCGCTCATAATACCGGCTTGAACATCACTTACGAGATTATCCAAAGAATAATTTTCGGGATTGTTTCCGGCATACTCCATCAATCGCCAAGCGCGGTCGCCCGCCATCAAAATATTGAGCATTGCTTCTTGCAAGGTTTTGATTGCTTCTGCGCCTTGTCCGGGGCGAATTTTGTTCAAAATACTAGGGTTAAGCAACCAAGTGGGCGTATCAAAAAGTTGACGATTCAAAAAATTGACGGCATCTTTTTGCAATTTTTTCGGTACTACTTCATACACTGCCCCACTCATATCGGTAGTTTTGGGCGTGTCATACACGCCACCGATATTTTTGATGACGTGTCCCAAATAGCGGCGATATTGAAAAAACACTTGGTCGTACAAACCGGCTAGGTCTTCGTAACTTTTGCCCGAGGTGGCAGTCCAGTCGGGGAGTTTGACAATAATTCTTTGCAAATTTTTGATGCCATAACCCGAAGCAATCATTGCATTGTCGCTCAGGTCTTCGGTTTGGTAGCGAGGGTCGTGAGGGCTTACTTCGGTACCAAAAGCCAAGCGAGGATTTTTGACTTTTTCTTTGGTCAAGTCATTCAAAAGTTTGCTCTCTTCTTCGGCACTTTTGGCATTGGCAAAATAGCGGTAGCCCCACTCAATCGCCCAAATATCGTAGTCACCAATCCGCGGGAAGAAATCGGTAATGCCGTCTTCGGGCTGGGCTACATAATTGAAGCGCGCATAATCCATAATGGAGGAAGTATGACCGTTTTCTTTGATAAAGTTTTTGTCGCGCAATTTTTCTACCGGTGTAGCCGAACTTGCGCCCATATTGTGGCGTAGCCCGAGCGTATGCCCTACTTCGTGCGAAGACACAAAACGGATGAGTTCGCCCATCAATTCATCATCAAATTCAATTTTTTGCGCTCTGGGGTCGCAAGCCGCCGTTTGAATCAAGTACCAATCGCGCAAAAGGCGCATTACATTGTGATACCAACCAATGTGGCTCTCGAGAATTTCGCCACTGCGCGGGTCGTGAACATTGGGTCCGTAGGCATTTTGAATATCGGCGGCGAAGTAGCGAATCACCGAAAAACGGGCATCTTCCAAGCTCATAGTGGAGTCTTTTTCGTTCCAATATTCGCCGCGAATGGCGTTTTTCCAACCAGCTTTTTCAAAAGCTTTTTGCCAATCATCTACCCCTTGTTTGAGATATTTGCGCCATTTGACCGGGGTAGCCGGGTCAATGTAAAATACAATCGGTTTTTGGGGTTCTATCAATTCACCACGCAATTGTTTTTGGGCATCTTCGGCGTTTTTGGGTTCTAATCGCCAGCGTACGGCAAATACGTCTTTTTCAGCACTTTGCGATTCTTCGCCAAAAGTACTGTATTGATTAGAAAAATAACCGACCCGAGCATCAAAGAAACGTTTGCGCATCGGAGATTTGGGGAGGATTATCATTGAAGTATTGATTTCAAAGGTAACTACTCCGGCATCGTTTCCGGCGGGTAGCATCACTCCGGGCATCGGTATCGGCGGTGGAACCAAACTCGGTGGAGTTACATTGAAAGTTTTGACGGTGCGAATTTCGGTGTTGATAGGATAGGAGCGAATACTTTGGATAAATGAACGGTCGTTTTGTAAGGCATTCAAACGATAAAATTGCTTGGTACGTGGGTCAAGCGAGAATACTTGATTTTCACCTTTGAAAAAGTCACCTACTTCTATCACCATTGAGGTATCTTTGCGAACTGACTTGATGTCAAACGCCCCAATAATAGGATTGAGTGAAGAGTTTGTTACCGACTGAAAAATTGGCTTGGTGCTGTCGGGGCTTAAAATCACGTAAGAAATAGAACGCAAAAACAGGCGATTGTCGGCAGTTTTTTCCCAACGCACTACTTGGCGATTGATTTCTTCGCCGCCAAAAATCCCGCCACCGGCGGCAGTTTTGGTATAGCGAGTTACGGTCATAATGTCGCGCCCTAGAAGGGTATCATTAATTTCAAAATACCACTTGTCGCTTACTTTGTGAACATTGAACAAGCCGCGACTGGTTTGGGCTTTTTTGCCAATCAGCTCGTTGTAAGGGGTGAGTTTGCCTTTGGCTTTGACGGTGTCTTTTTTCTCGCCATTGGTTTTGGCAGGTAGGGTTGGCGTATTGTTCTTGCTTTTCTTTTGGGCAAGCCCTACTTGCAAACTAAGCACACCGATTATCAAAGCGGTAAAAAGTAATTTAAGTTTTATCATAAATATGGATTGGGTTAAAAAACTGTTTTTTTTAAGTCTGTACTTATTGTGAATAAGGGTTCAAAAATAATTAGTTTTAAAACAAGCCAAAGTCGGTAAAAGTTATTTAACAATAAATACAGAATTGAGCAGGTAGGATTGTCGTAGGAATTAGGAGTTACGAATTAATAATTAATACAAGTTGCGTAGCACCTGAAAACTCACTCAAAACCCCACCCCTTTCAGGGAGAGGCTTCATAATCAGCGAGTTATCACCCCTCCCGCAACGGCAGTAATGTTAACTTCTAGTTGTATTAAGGAACTCTTTGATATTTTGCCCAAATAAAATTTGGGCATATTGAATAGTCTCTTCATACGTTTCGATAA
>JALONJ010000548.1 GCA_025455045.1 Microscillaceae bacterium
GTCCGCCTTTGGAGGATAATGAGCTAATTATGATACAAAAATGCACTCTTTTTGACAAAAAATTAATTGTTTCAAAAATAAAATTGTATTATTTTAATATAATAATTATTTAATATGATTTTTATAGAAATATATAAAATTCTGACAACCAATTAGTTAATGAAAAACTGAATCAATAAAAATAACACAACTACGTCATCCTGTAAGGAACTTTGTGGACTTTTTTCAGCCTCCCCCTGCCCCTCCGAAGGAGGGGTAAAATTATAATTTGTTGATTTTCAATTAATTACAGAAAAATCCTAAGAGGTAACAATTTAACAAAGTTCCACGCAGGATGACGGCTTGGGGAGATTTTGGATTGTCTTTTTAAAACTTTAATTTATTGTACTTTTTTAATATACTTTAAAATATTCACGTTATCTTATTCCCATTTTTGACTCAATCCAGCATCTTCAAACCTATATCCAAATACATAAATACATCAATCGGGGTAAAATGTCGCATCGTATTGCTGCGGCGATGTCCGAGGCGTACAATTACGGCATTTTTGTCGGGTATGATGAATATAAATTGCCCGCCTACACCGCGCATATATGGTATTTGCAAATTTTGATGTTTGACACGCCAAAATTGGTAGCCATAAAAATCTACGGGATTGCCCTCCGCATCTTGCAGGTGGGCGGCGGCTGAGGTAGCTTCTTGAAGATATTTTTCCGACACAATTTGGCGGTCATTCCACTTGCCTTTTTGCAAAACCAACTGCCCCAAACGTGCAAAGTCACGGGCATTGGTATTAAAACAACAAAAGGCTTTTTCTTTGCCATCGGCTTTATCGAGCGACCAAAGGGCATCGTTTTTTGCGCCCAAGGGTTGCCAAAGTTTTTCGGAGGCATATTCACTGATGGATTTGCCGGTAGCTTTTGCCAACACAAAGCCCAAAATTTGAGTATCGCCACTTTCATAGCTGAATTTTTTGCCCGGTTCTTCGCTTACTTGCAAATCGTTGATTACCTGCGCAATGTCTTCACCAAAATAACCATTGGCTACGGTGGCTAAGGGGTTGAGATAGGCTTCGCTCCAGTTTAGCCCGCCACTCATTGTCAATAAGTCTTTGATGCGAATATCGGCTTTTTTGCCGGTCTTAAATTCGGGCAAATAATCGGCTACTTTTTGGTCTAGGCTTTTGATTTTGCCTTCGTCGCGGGCTATACCTATCAACAAGGAAACAATACTTTTAGCAACCGAAAACGAATTGGAGAGAGAATTTTCGTGATAACCTTGCCAATATTGTTCAAATTTGATTTTGCCGTTTTGAATCACCAAAAAAGCCACCGTGCCGTAGCCTTCAACTTCTTTGAGTTGGTCGGCTGGAATTTTGGCTTGGTTATAATCGGGGGCTTTATCCCAAATCTGGGGTTGCTTGGCGGCTTTGACCGTCCGATTGGCAAATATTTGATAGTCCGAAAGGCTGGTTTTTTGATAATAAAAAACCTTGCGCAAATAATTGTATTGGGGAAAAGCCGTCAAAATGAAGAAAAAAATCACCAAGCCCAAAACCAAGTACAGCAAATATTTTAAAAACTTTTTCATCTTGTTTGATTAAAATTAAATTTTTCTCGAAAATAATTGAATTATTTGTAAGTCTTCACAATTTTGTACGAACTGTTGGTTTGTAATCTGCCCTCGATGGCTATTTTGCGTAACAATTGGGCAAATTTGGAATTAATTTTAAAGTTTTTGTAAGAAAAGTGAAGTATATTTGACTGATAGCAACAGTAATATCAAGCATAGATTGAGGATAAAAGGCGAGCAATGAGCAATTTTTTTCATTTTTCTAAACTTTCGGTCATCTACAATAGTTGCACAATTATCTGATAATCAAATATTTAATCAATTGTGTTAAAAAAGGGTGCATTTCAAATTTACGCGCTTCTATTGCCTCACCCTAGCCCTCTCCGAAGGAGCTAATCTCCCTACAGAAAAAAGTTGGGAAACGCTTGTGTAAGTACAAATAAATACAGTATCAAATTTTACTTGTTTATTTTAAGAATTTGCCTTTTGAGTTACCAAATATTATTTTAAAATTTTCTAAATGCTATTTATTTGTGTTTTTTTTAAACATATTAGATTTAATTATTGAGCATTATCAATTACTACACCAATTAAAAATAAAGCGAGTTAACTATTTGATTATCAGCACTTTAAAATTCTGTAGGGAGATTAGCCGAAGGAGAGGGGAATAGGTAGTAAATTTGAAATGCACCCGTTAAAAAATATATATTTAATAACTACCATCATAAGCCATCAATAAATAAAAGGATATGTTCATAAGATTTTTACGTTTTTTGCGCCAAGTGTGGGAGAGTTTTAGATTTGCTTGGCAGGCTCTGCGCTCCAATTTGCTTCGGACTACGCTTTCGTTGCTGGGGGTTACGATTGGAATATTTGCCATCATCACGGTTTTTAGCATTGTCGATGCGCTCAACCGAAGCGTAAGAAGTGCAATGTCGTTTATTGGCGAAGATGTAATGTATATCCAAAAATTTCCTTGGCGGTTTGGCGACCCCACCTATCCGTGGTGGAAGTATATGGCACGCCCTACCAATACCATCAATGAATTTAAGTTTTTGGAAAAAAACCTTGACAATGCCGAAGCCGTTGCTCTGATTACGGGCAAAAGTCAAATCACGGTCAAATACCAAAGCTATAGTTATACCGACACTTTTTTGAATGGTGTATCGCTCGATTATATCAAGATAACGGGTTTTGAAGTCGCAAACGGAAGATATTTTACGACTGCCGAAATTGACAACGCCCGCGAAGTATGCCTCGTAGGTGATGAAGTAGCCAACAATTTGTTTTATAATACCGACCCGGTGGGCAAAATCATCAAAGTAAAAGGCAGACCCTTTGCAGTAATTGGCGTTTTGAAAAAAGAAGGCAGCAATATTTTTGGTGAAAGTTCCAACGACAAACGAGTCATCATTCCTTATGGCGCATTTGGCAAAATGTATCGGATTGGTTTCAAAGGGGTTGATCCCTTGATTGCTCTAAAAGGCAAAAAAAGTGACCCGGGTTTGTTTGAGCTAGAGGGCGAAGTTACGGGGCTGATGCGCACCAAACGCAGTCTTAAACCCTTTCAAGAGGACAATTTTGCCTTGAATCGTACCGAGTTATTTACCGAGTTTTTGAATGCAATTTATTTTTCGCTATGGATTGGGGGAATGATTATCGGCGGATTTTCAATTTTGGTGGGGGCTTTTGGCATTGCCAACATTATGTTTGTTTCGGTGAAAGAGCGCACCAATTTGATAGGTATTCAAAAATCCTTGGGGGCAAAAAATTATTTTATCTTGTTTCAATTTTTGTTTGAAGCTCTGCTCTTAAGTTTGGTGGGTGGTTTATTCGGCCTGTTTTTGGTTTATCTTATCAGTTTTATCCCTTTGGGAAGTTTGGAACTGATTCTTAGTACCGAAAACACCATCATTGGCTTGGGTATATCGTCGGTAGTGGGTATGTTGGCAGGAGTTATACCGGCTTACTCGGCGGCGATTATGGACCCGGTAGAGGCAATTCGTTCCAAGTAAAATTAACTTATTGATAATCAAATATTTATGACTTATTTGTTTTGCAAAAGGCTACCCTTGATTTTATAGCAAATGGGGATTTTGGTGAAAAAACTTAAGCTGAATTTTACTTCTCGTCTTTGTGATAAATATTTGATGATCAGTTATTTACTGCTAATACTATCCTAGTTTACCACAAAGTTCACTAAGGTAGGCACAAAGCAACACAAAGGGCTTGGTGGACTTTGTGGGCATTTCTT
>JALONJ010000549.1 GCA_025455045.1 Microscillaceae bacterium
TTATTTTAAATATAATTTATAATTTACCGAAAAAATGTATTTTTTACATTATAATTATTTGATTATCAATTAGTTATAAAAATATTCACGTTATTTTAAGGTAAATGTTTTAAATTATATTAAAAAAGTACAAAAAATCAAGTTTTTAAAAAGAAATACGAAATTCCAAACCAATTCGCCCCAAATTGTCATTCTGTGTGGAGTTTTGTTAAATTGATATTTCTTAGGATTGTTGTATAATCATTTGATAATCAATAAGTTACAAAATAATCGAACTATGCAAAACGAAGATAAAAAATCCGATAAAATCAAAAATATTTTGGGTAGCGAAAAAGTTTTCAAGGCTTTGGGCAATTTGGGCTTGGCGGTGCGGGGAACGGCTTTTGCCCTGGGCGCGCCTACGATGATGATTGCCGGTTCGGCTTTGGGCTTGGCTTCCGATGTGGCTCTCAAAGTAACCGCGCAAAAAAATGCGCAGGGCGATTTTGATTTGATGCTTTCGTTGGTCGAGATCAACAACGCGCACCTTGAGGTAGAGCAACAATTCAAAGAATTGGCGATAAACCAAAATCTGCAAGCCCTCAAACAAAAACTCCACGAGGAAGTCAGCCCCGAAATCAAGCAAGAACGCCTGCGCATTGCGCAATTACTCAAAAATGATGGCATTAGCCTAGATAAAATTTGCTTCTACACCGGCTTGACTACTGAAGATTTGCTCAAGTTGATTTGAGAGAAAAACAGTAACCGCCAAGTATTTTTAAAAATAGTTGATAATTTTGGATTGGAAATTAAAAAAGATTTTTGTCGATAGACGTTTGCCGGAGAATAGCCCAATGATTAAAAAAGTATTTGGATAAGCTAGAGGTTTGGAATGGCTTAGTTGAATAAATTTTTGATTTGATAGTGCAAATGACGGCGAGAAATCCATTTGTCGGTAACATTTGCCAATACGCCAAAGACTACTGATACTAACATAGCGGCTACAAAAAACAAGTGAGTAATTGGCAACTCATAGTTAATGACCAAATTGATAGCTAACCCGATGAAAGAAAAAGCAAAAACCAAAGAAAATAAATTAAAAACCCCACCCAAAAATTGGTTGTGAAAATTAAGCGTTTCGTTGTGCATTGTGTTATCCATTTTTTTAGTTTTTTAAGAATTGGATAATTTTAATTTTCAATAGTGTTTTTTTATTTTATGATTCAAAGATACACAAAAGTTTGAACATTCAAATTTTCCCATTTTGGGAAAGCATTTTTTTGAACCATTTTTTTGAAAAAAAAACTGTATTTTTTTGATATTTTATATAAAAATTATGTCAAGATTAATTATTTTTTAAATTATTTAATCCTTTGATAATCAATTGATTATACAAAAAAAGATGGTTTTACTATCATTGTTTGCGGCTAAAATTTACTTTTCTGAAGGATTATTTGTTAATGTAAGATTTTTTGAAAATTGTAGATTTTATTTTTCCAAATTTTGGAAAAATCGACTTTGCAAGCAGTTTGCCAAAAAAAGCCATCAGAAAAAATACTAGCTTAAATTTAGCAAATTTTCTAATTCCGCCAGCAATTGCGCAAATCGCGCCACCGAGGAGTGGGTCATACATAGGCTAATATCTTCGCAAATGGGGATTTTGAATTGATAGACATTGCCGTCAAAATGAATTACGGCATTCATTGCTCGTACTTTTTCTAAAACATACTGATTATTGGGCAATACCGTTCCGACAAAATAATCGATTTGGTGAGGCTTTGCCAAAAGGTATAATATGCCAAATAAAATATTGCCAATTCCTTGCCCCTGATAGCTGTCAATGACCGTAATCGCCAACTCGGCGCAGTTTGGCTCATCGGCTAGGCGGATAAACCTACCCACGCCCACGCCCAAATCAGGGTGGACGGTGGTGTCCATAGCTCCCCAAGCCACGTGATTGATTTGGTCGGGTTGCGAAAGATAATTCAATTGCGATTCGCTGAGTTCTTTGAGGTAGCCAAAAAAACGCATATAGCGCGATTCCGCCGAAAGCAAAGCAAAACCTTCTTTGATTTTTGATTTGTCTTGCGCCAAAACCTCTCGAAACAACAGCTCTTTGCGCCCTAATGGCGTATATACAAACGATTGGGCATTCATACCAAGTAATGAATAGTAGTGAAAGTATAACCCATAAATCGTTTAATTGTTTGAAAATCAAGGCATTACAAAATTTGCCTTTCCAGTGAAAATTGAAATTTATTCCCTCAATTATTTTGCGCGTTTATTTTTACGAATCGCACTCAAAATAGTGGTTTTGAGGTTTTGCCGTACAATATCGCCCATAGACTTACAACGCAAAAACAGGGGTTCTTGGTGGTATTCTGCCAACTCTTTTTTGAGTTGTTCAATCTTTTCGGGGGGCGAAATATGGTCAGCCCGCATACAATCTACCAAATCTTTGATGCGCCACCGCTCGGCTTTGAGACGGCGTGCCATCAAGGTTCGTTCTTCGTGTTGGTATTGGCGGAAGGTTTCTTGGTTCATCAATTCCAAACAAATTTTGACCAAGGGGCTATTTTCTTTAAAAAATTGGGGCAGATACATATTTTTTTTGCCTTCATACGATTGTTGGTCAAAATCAATGGCGCGTATTCGGTATTGCTCTTCATCAAAATCGGGGGTGATGTCCACCACATAATTATAAGAACGCATATCGCCCAAAAGCCGAATAAATGACCGCTCGTTGAACTTGACAAACTCTTTGGCAATTCTTACTTTATTGATGTTGGGACGCGCAATGTAATCTCGGATAAATACATCGCCCGGAATACCGGCTATGTGTTCTTCAATCAAAGTGTCTTGATAGACCAGATAATTGATGTTGTCGGGTGATAAAATATGTTCCAGCTCCAAACCATAAATCCGCGAAGCATCGGAGCGTTTTACATAAAAATAGTCGTGGTTGTCGTTGTATTGATTGACAATCCGAATCCGAAAAGGGTTGGAGTTGCCAAAAGTGCAATAGTCAATTCTATCGACGTACAAATGCTCCATTACCGACATATCGCCGTCAGTTTTGAGCAAGGCATAAATTTCGGTCAAATTCCGATGCAATTGTTCGGCAACATAAGAAGGATAAATCACACTTTCCCAAAGTGTGTCTTTGCCTTTGAGGTCAGTAACCGGAAACGACTCATTAAAATTGAGCAATTCATCATAATGCAAAGGCAATTTGGTATCGCGCTGATAGCTACGGAGGTAAGCTCGCAATTGGGCATTGATTTTATAAATCGGTTTTTTTTTAGAGATGACTGTCATAGGAATTAATAATTGGGAATTAGTAATTATTTAATTACCTGATTTTCAATTAGTTATGTTTTTAAAAATTGTACTTTATTTTGTATCTATTGCACCCTGCATACCTGATGTGGAGCGTTGTTCATATAACGTGAGTATTTTGAAATATTATTATAAAAGTTCAAATTTTATTTTTGGATTTAAAAAATTTACTTTAGAAACTAAAATTAAATATTTTTTTTAAAATATTGATTATCAAGCATTTAAAATAATTTTTAGAACCTAAAAAATTGTCTGTTCTTGCCAAAGGCGAACTGAGAATTTCCTAAAATATTCGAATTATACAATCTATTCTTAAACTTATTTAATCGTTTTTTAAAAAAAATACACCTGATTTTTATAACTAATTGATTACCAATCAATTACTAAAATATTCACGTTAAACTAACGTGAATATTTTGAGAAATATTGAAAAAGTACAAAAAATAAATCTTTAAAAAAAAATCTAAAATCCCCCCAAGTCGTCATCCTGCGTGGAACTTTG
>JALONJ010000550.1 GCA_025455045.1 Microscillaceae bacterium
ATTGCCAATCATCACAAAAGCTCCCCAGAAATAAGGCTCTTTGTATTTGGTTTTGAGTTGGACTTGGGCTTTTTTGAAAGCATCTACTTTGTTGCCACTGGTCAAATAATTTTGATAAAAGAAATTCATCAAATCCACCGTAGCGGCATCACTCACCGTCCAAAGGCTCATTATCAGGGTGTTAGCTCCGGCTACTTGAAAAGCCCGTTGCAAACCATACACGCCCTCGCCGGCTTTTACATCACCCAAGCCGGTTTCGCAAGCACTCAAAATCACGAGTTCGGTTTTATCGAGGTTCATATTCATCGCTTCATAAGCCGTCAAAATTCCATTGTCATCACTGCGAAATTCTTTGGTATTTTTGTTTTCGGCGGCACTTTCGGCTCCGGCAAACATCAATCCGGCGCGCAGGAGCGGGTTTTCTTGGGCTTTTTCGACATCAATCCCAAAAACTTTATCGCCAAAATCTGATACATCATTCAAAAAGAAACCGTGGGTAGCAATGTGCAAAATCCGTGGATTATTGACTTCTTTTTTCAATTTGCCTTCCGAAGCCTCTTTTGCCATATATTTTTTGGCTTGATAGCCCTTGCCCGCGAGTTGTAAGGCAATGGCATCCACTTCTTTTTTGGTGCCGGGCAGGGGCGGAATACTGCCGGTGGTGCCATATTCGGGAAACCCAACCAAAAAGGCATTTTTGTTGGTAAAAGTCGGTTTGGCTTTGAGCAAATCCTTCATATTGGTCAAAAAAATGAAGGCTTTTTCATCTACCAAATATTTGCCATCGGGTTTTTGAATAGTGTTGATACTGATTTGGTTATACACGCCATCTAAAGAAGTATAAACTTTGGGCTTACCCGCCAACAAAGGCTCAATTTTGCTCCAGTATTGTTCATACGAATATTTATCGGCTTTTTTGGCTTGAATACTATTGCGATACGATTTAAAAAATTTGGTATCCAATTCTTTGCCATTGTCCAACAAAACCATTTTGGGGGCAGTTGCACCTTTGGTAATCACTAAAGCGGCGTAGTAGGTTCGGTCGGAAAATGATTTATCATATTTTTGGAAACTGATAATGTCCAAAGCGGCTTCGTCGGCGGCAAGTTTGGCGGCAATGTCATTGAAAGTAATGGTTTTCTCAACTAATTGCACACTCGCCGAAAGTTTTTTCTCCAAATCATTGTTTACTCTTTCCAAAGAATCAACATTGATACCTTGCTCCAGCAATTCTTCTTTGGAGAAAGTATAAATTTTGGCTAAATCTTCTTTTTGTTTTACCCAAGTTTGGTAGTCATTAATCAAAGTTTGATTGCCACTATTCAAAATATTCTTTTTGATGCGAGTAGTTTCACTCAATAAAATGGCTTTGGTTACTAAATGGGCATTATACAAATCGGTCAATAAAGAGGCATCTTTGGCAGCAAACTCGGTGGCAAACGAATAAAACTTAAGGTAAGAAGGGCGCAATTTGTCCCAATATTTAGCTTTTTCGGCTTCGCTCATCGGCGGAAAATATTCGCGGATAAATTCATTGTTGCGGCTGATTACTTTGCGAAACAGCGTTGCCGCATCAGTAAAATCGCCGGTTTGCCAATACGCCAAGGCTAAATCTTCTTCATTGCGGTTATAATTGGGGTGTTTTTCACCCAATACTTGCTTGCGAATGTTCAGAGCTTCTTGCAAGTTGGCGGTAGCTTTGGCAAGGTCGCCTTTGATGCGAAAATAATTGCCCAAATTGCTCAGCGTAGAAGCATAACCTTCATTTTGTTTACCGATTTTCTTTTCAAATATTTTTAATGATTCTTGCAAAAGTTCTTCTACTTCTTCCAATTTATTCATTTGCATATACAAAGCCGCCAAGTAGTTTTTCATTTGGGCTACATCAGGGTGTGCGCCTTTGAGTCGTTTTTCTTTGGTTTTGATAGCATCGAGGTAGAGTTTTTCGGCTTCGGGATATTTTTTCATTTCTTGATAAATCAAAGCCAAATTGACCTGCATTCTTTGAAACGTATTGGAGCGTTCTTTCAATAAAGGTTCGGCAATTTTGAGGGCTTCGGTCAAGTAGCTTACAGCATCTTCATTGCGCCCTACGGTTTGCGAAAGCATTGCTTTGTTGTTGAGCATAATGGCATAACTAATGCTATTTTTGGTTTCGACCTGCTCGGTTACTTTGAGGGCTTCGTTGATAGTTTTTTCGGCTTCGTTGTACTTGCCTTCATCGCGGTAGAGCATCGCCAAGTTGTTGAGCGAAGCGGCATACGCCGAGCTTTTTCCCCCAGCAGTTTGCTTGCGCAACTCGAGGGCTTTTTGGGTAAATTCTTCGGCTTCAATATATCGCCCAGTGGTTTGAAATAATAAACCTTTGTTGGCGAGAGTTTGAGAATAACTAAGGGTATTGTTACCACTACGTTCTTCAAACATTTTTTGGGCTTGATTAAATCGTTTTTCGGCTGTTTTGAATCGGCGAGCCGCGTACATCAATTCACCCAGACTATTGATATTTTTTGCTCCCTGCAATGGGTCGCGGTTGTTGTCGCGGGTTACGCCTATTAAATCAGTTGCGCCGATACCCAATCGGGCTATGTCTTTGGCTTTGCTACCGTCGTCATAAGAGCCGGAATTATCAAAAACCGCGATGGCGTAGCCAAAGCCGGTGGTATCTTGCTCGCCGCGAATTTTGTCGAGCTGATTGTCGGCGGCATTTTTTACGCCTTCTTTGGCTTTTTGGGTGGCGCGGTCTTTTTCGCGTTGGGCTTTTTCTTCGGCTTTTCTTTTGAGTAGGTCTTTGATTTGGGCTTGAGTATCAAAAGTCCAGAATAAACCAATGAGGGTTAATAAAGTGATTAGTTTGCAATGTTGCATGGCTTTGTATAATTTTTGTGAGAAAAGATTTCCAATAACTACTTGCTTAAACGAAACAAATTACAAATTTGTCGAAATATTTGAAAGTAAAAATTAAATTGTGCAGGTTTATTTTGATTGACCTGAAAATGAAACCTAGTTTTTTATAATTTAAGCATTATATTTGTAGCTTAGATTTGAGATTGCAAAAAGAAATAGCATTTAGCATTCTACCCAATCCTTAATTGATTTTCCAAATGGCTAACAAAAGTGTTAATTTAGTTCTTTTAGTCGATGACAACGACACCGATAATTTTATTAGTAAACGTATCATCGAGATAACGAAGTTTGCCCAGCGCGTGATTGTAAAAAATTCGGGAAAAAGTGCCTTAGAATACTTGGAGCAAGCCCAAAACAATCCGGCAGACCTGCCCGATGTGATTTTTTTGGACATTAATATGCCCATTGTAGATGGTTTTGTGTTTTTGTTTGAATTTGAAATGTTCCCCGACCATATCAAAGATAAGTGCAAAGTGATTATTTTATCTAGCTCAAACAACAAACGCGATATTGCCAAAATCGTTGATAATGAATATGTTATCAAATTTATCACCAAACCGCTTACCGAAAAAGCCTTGCAAGAAATTCAATCGCTCTTGGTAGAAGGCGTATAAAGCCAAACAAAGGGTTGAGTGATGAATATTTAATATAGTTAACTAATTGACTATCAAGGATTTATACTTTTATCAAAACACAAAAAAGTTGATTATCGCAAAATTCGATAATCAACTTTTTTGTGTTTTCGCCCTCCTACTATTTATCAAAATTTAACCTTCTCAATAGTTCGGACAGTTTCTAGTTTCTAAGCCCCCTGCCCCCCAGTAATGTTAATTTCTAAAAAAAAGGAATATCTTTGCGAAATAAAATATTGTGATGGAATTATCAAACTTCTTTTCAAGCGTTCAAGATCCTCG
>JALONJ010000551.1 GCA_025455045.1 Microscillaceae bacterium
CAATTACTACACCAATTAAAAATAATGATAGTTAAGTGATTGATTATCAGCACTTTAAAATTCTGTAGGGAGATTAGCTCAAGGGGAGAGGGGGTAGGGGGTGAGGTCTAACGGCGAATAAAATTTGGCTCAAAAAGAGAACTTAACAGCCCTTCCTCCGAGGAGGGGCTGGGGGTGGGTTAGTTTCGTTCGCCTAAATGCTTGTATGAAGACAAATTTTAGCTAAAGATATCCCGAATAAGTACAATTCTTGGTATTAAAAGTCGTGAGTGCATCGGACAAACCTAAGCGTTACACAATTTACATCATACTAAAATCACACCCGTGCAATAGCTTGTTATAAAAAGTTGTAAGAGCCTACTCATTATTTTTTTAAACTCATTAAATGTTGTAAAGCAATGTACCTTAATTTATCTAAGTTATTCAATGGAATATTCTCTATTTTTGCCAATTCGTCCCACTTTCTCAACTGAATGCTTAATTCAAATAAATCATCAAGCTCAAAGGCTTCTGCTTCTTCTTGACTCATTTTGCCCCCTTGATATTCTAGAGTTTGTTTGCTGGCTTCGGAAAGTTGAGCATAATATTCGGGGTATTTATAAGTCAAGTATCTTTTGGCTTGGACGTGATTCTCGACCAATTGAGCAATTTTTTCCGAAAATCCTTTATTTCTAAGATATGCTGCTCCGATTTTTTCGTGCCTCACTACGCCCAAATTCCCCATTTTTTCGGGTCTTTGATTCATCAAGCAAATATGCCCAATATCGTGAAAAAAAGCTGCCAAAACTACCTCATCTTCATACCCACCTGCCATAGCTAATTGGGCGGATTGGCTCATATGTTCAATTTGAGACACCGGCTCGCCTATGTAATCGGCTTGTCCATATTGAGCATATAACCCAAAAATTTCATCAATAACAGATTGAATTTCAAGTACTTGCATCACTGAGGTTTGTTTATATATGAAATAAAAAGTATAATTAAAAAGATCGATAAGTTGGCTAAATTTACTTACTAAATTATTGATAATCAGGGTTTTAAATTAATCCACTATACTATGATAAACTATATTTAATCGTATTTATAATTAACAATACTTTGGATATTTTCTATAAGTACTTGATTATCAGCTAGTTATGTTATTTTAAATATTTTTTTTATAACTAACTGATTATCAAGCACTTAGCAAATAACTCGGAAAAGAACCCCCTTCGGGGGCAGGTAGGGGGCTTAGAAACCCGAAACTGTCCAAACTATTGAATTAAATCATAATGAGTAAAATCTATGAGTCAATGGTTGATATTTTGGGGTTGTAAAAAAAATGTTTTTTTATTTTTTTCGTATATTTGAATTGAAAATAAATCAAAGAAAGTAGTATTAAAATAATACAAGTGCCAGATAACCAATAACTCATTGCGATAAAAAAATCAATCAGAGTAAGTTGTGGATAAGCAAAGTTTTTATAAAACAACAAAATTACGCTTGCTAAATACCCACACGAATCCGCCAAATACAATATAAAACCCACCGTACCTACATATTTGAAAGTGGACATCAATCGTTCAAAAAGCATCAAACTAAAAGTAGTATATGCCAAATAAAGCCCTAAACCACCCAAAATCATCCATCCCTCGGGACTCAAATAACCCATTTGAAATAAACGAGTAGAAATGCCTACTATTCCTACGCCTACCATAACAAACAAGTGGGTGAGCAAAAAAGCTAAATAATTGCTTTTCACCATTATCATCAGTCCAACACACCCCAATACTATCAAAAAAATGGGAATTTCGGTTTGGGTAAAAATTAAGGTATTTTGAGAATAGCCCAACGAATTCCAAATATCAGCCGAAAAATTATCACGAAAATCTCGATAAACAGTCAGAAAAGTATAGACCAGAATTAAGAATACCAAACCCAGCATAAAAGTTGTAAAAAACCGCCAGCGTTCTTGCCGATTCATCGGCTTACGTTTTGCTCGTTGTTGAATATCTTGAGTGCTAGGAGGGGGAATTAAGTTGAGGAGTTGAACAAAAAGTAGTAAAGGCAATAAGAAAAGCAATCCGGTAATAAAAGGCATCCAGATCTCACTTATATGCCAATCAATCAATAAACTTTTGCCAATAGTTTTGACCAAGCCTGAAGAAAAAATTTGGGTTACAGCCAAACCTACTCCCAATAACTCGGTACTTCGACGACCTTCTAAATAACTGAAAATCAAACCCCAAACCATGCCTAAGGGTAAACCATTTAGAAAAACAAAAATTAAATTGTAAGGGGCAGGTGTAAGTGCAAACAAACCCAGAGCCAAACCCGAAATGCTTATAAGCAATAAAATTCCCCAAGCTCGCCCGCTACCTCCCAGTTCGGACACTACTTTAATACCCATAAACTTGGAGGCTGTATAACCCAATAATTGGGCACTAATTACCCATATTTTATAATCTATCCCTTCATAAGCTTGCCCCGAAAAGGTGGCTACCATAATCGGTTTGCGAAAAGCATACATACACGAGTAAGTGCAAAATGCGACTACCATTCCATAAATGATAAAGGCAAAAGATTGAGAATCAGTTAATCTCGGGCGCAGGGCTAGTTTCATTAATTTTGGGGTTTTAAGCATTGATTAGTTTCCTAGTAGGAACTTTTCAAAATTCTTAAATAAAATTAATTTGCTAGTTATCAGTATTTTACGTTTATATTAAGTTTCTTGTATGTAAATGAGTAGAATTTTTAGCAATGTTAATCATAGATTTTTTGGCGAGGGTTTTAGAAATGAGAAATAATCATAAATAGCTGATTATCAATTGTTTATAATTATAGAGTTTGTTTTGAGAGCTTCCAATCAAATTTTTTTCATCTGTAGAAATGATTTATCAAATCTCAAAGGTTGGGTAAGTCTATTAATTAATCTTCTTCTTCCTCATTTTTTTATTATTATATTTCTTCTTCTCCTTCAAAAAATCATCAAGATTATCCAACACCGGCTATTTGGTGAGGGCTTTCCAATCAAATTTTCCATTGAAAATAAAATATTCATAACAATCTGATTATCAATTAGTTATGATTAAGTTAAATTCCAAGCTCGCACATATAGGCAAAGGCACGTGGGCATTGATAAGTTCTAGGTGGGAAAAATAGGACAACGATAGGATAATTCGGGTTATAAACCATTTGGCTCTGGGGACGGGATTGCCAATCCCGACTACCAGATGAAATCTTGTTTTCAAAGATTCAATTCCTTACGCAGTGCTTGGATTTGCTCAATTGATAATCCTGTAATTTTTGCAATTAACTCATTATCAAGCCCTTCCAAAATAGCTTTTTTAGCAATTTCGAGGTTTCTATTTTGCTCCGCCTTGCTTCTTTCATCTTCTCTGATTTTACTTTCTGCTTCTTCTTTCAGAGAGAGTGCCTCGCTGGCTTTGTAATGCAAATAATCCAAGTATCGATTGTAGCTGTATTGTTGGTCTTTGTTGAGTCGCATCAAATCCAATATATCTCTTGCCTCATGTAAGCCTTTTGCCACGAATTCATCTTTGACTTCATTATTTTTCAAAAAATAAATCCATTCATCTAAGGTATCTTGGGCTTTGTCATTGAATTTATTGACTTTGATGATGTAATACTCTGGAAAAATATCTGACACTTGTTCTTTGACAAAAGTAGCTTTTTGTTTGGCAGAAAGTTGTAGAACATCTTTTTTGTGTAAACCTTCAAATGTAGTCAAGCCTTTATACACATAATCTTTGCCCTGACCTAAATCAAAATAGACAATGTTTACAGAAATCACTTTTTTGATTTCAGAATAGGCTTG
>JALONJ010000110.1 GCA_025455045.1 Microscillaceae bacterium
CGAGCGACTAAGCGAATTCGTAGGCTTTCGGTTCAAAAATTCAGGATAGTGTAGGGTTACTTGATTTCGTTGTTTCTTTTTTATCAAGAAAAAAGAAAGTTGTAAAAAAATTTTGTTTATAATCAACTCATTATCAATTAGTTACACAAAACCTATTTTTAAATATTCTAAAAAATCAAACATTCGTTTAAAATTTCTACAGTGGGAATTGCTGAGTTCTTTGCAGCAATTCTCCACTATGGATAAGTGCTTGATTAGCAATGAGTTATAAAGTTTTTACTAACTTGTAAAACCCTGATAATCAGATAGTTATAAAATAACCAGTTTACCCACATTCTTAAATTCTTGATAATCAATGGGTTATATTTGTCAAAATAGGAATTGCTGGGTTGTTTGCTCATTTTGAGCAAATTCTAGCTTTATTTTAAGCCTAAACTCATCTACGCGGGCAGGCTAGGCAGCCTGCGTTACAATTTTCCTAAACATGGGGAAGATTCAAAACTCGAAACTGTCCGAACTATTGTTGAAATAAAGCATCTTTTACCAAAACACATAAATACTTGATAATCAGATACTTACATAAAAACCAAGATTATACAAAGCTAAACCCTTGATAATCAATTTGTAATAAAAAAATTAAAAAATAATTATAAAAATGTTTAATTATTTATCTTTTTGTTGTTAAATTTACCAAAAATACCAAATAAGCAATGCAAATTAAATTTTCAATCAAACAATTGGGCAAAAAACGAGCTTTTATTGACTCCCAAAGCATCGAGATTGCCGGAAACTACGGGCAATATACCCTCAAGGAAATTTTGAGTCGGATTGTGAGCCAACAAGTCGAGACTTTCAACCAAAAACGCACCGAAAAATCATTGTTCAACTTTTTGCAAGAAACAGATATTCAAGCCCAAGCCGAAAATGGGCGAGTACGATTTGGCGCGGTTTACAACGAAACCCAAGCCGATGTCGAGAAAGCCATCGAGACCGTTCTATTGGCTTTTGAAGATGGTTTGATTGCCGTTTTTGTTGATGACGAACAAATTGATTTAATCAGCCAAAATATTGCGATTAATCCAAATACTACTTTTACTTTTGTGCGCCTTACTTTTTTGGCGGGGAGTGTTTGGTGAAAGCCAAAGCCCCTCCCCAACCCTCCCCGAAGGGGAGGGAGGATTGTACCACAGCCTGTTAGGCTGTGCTTTCGGTTAACAGCCTAGCAGGCTGTTTTACAAAGTCTGTGCTTTCAGAATAACAGCCTGACAGGCTGTTTTACAGTCAACGTGATACAAATTCAAAAAAACCAAATAAAATTATACCATTATGGACATTCAAGCATTTTTAAAAAAACATCAAAAAGAAGACCATTTAAAAACCTTCGCCGAAGAACTCACTGAGTTTAGAGAGCGCAAAAACTATCGGGTACTTTCGGCGGCAAGCATTGAGTTGGGCTTGCTTATCCTCAATTATTTGCCCGAATATTGGCATCCCAACAACACTTATTGGTATGCTTACGAACATTTTGAAGCTGAGTCCAAACGCTACCTTCGCCTCCAAGAAATCATTAACTCCCAAACAATATGGGAAAAACATAATGACCTGCTTTTGTATTTTTTTGAGTCGGACAAAGCTCCTTTTGTCAAAGTGGCTTGGGAGATGATTCCGCAATTGCCTTACCAATCCGGCTATTATCGCCGTTCATTCCGCCTTGACCCGCAAGCTGAATTGCATTTTGTCAATCAATTAAATTTTATCATTGATTTGCTCAATGGTTTGCAATATGATTTTAGCTTGAGTGAATACGCTGTTTATTCCAACCAATTGTATTTATATAATTCCAAACTGACCTTGGTTTGGGCGGCGGCTATCAATGCAGGCAATCAAGAAATTTATAATTTATTTTTAGACATTGTTTACAATCGCCACGAAACCGCCAAAGTAAGCCGCGAAATCATCAAAGCGATGCTTTTGAGCGACCAAGAGGAGGCTTGGGAAGCCGTAGAGAAACTTTTGCTCTCTGCTCAACGCCAAGAAGGTTTGCGCCAAACGATTTTGGAATGTTTGGACGAAACTTCCATTGGGGCAATGCGCCGAATGATTAAGTTGATTTTAGATGAAAAATTAGCCCGTTTTTCTTCAGTCGTGCGCGCGATTGATGTATGGGCGGGTTTGGGCTGGGAAGGTCAGCGCGAAACTGTGATTAACCGCACGTTGGAATTTGCCCATCGTTTTTTAGAAAACCCCGAGTTGATTCCCCAAGCCATTGAAAGTAAAGACAATGCCGAAGTGTATATGGCTTTGTGGGCGCAAGGCGTGTATGACGTGGAAAAAACTTTGCCTTTGTTGGAGAACTTATGCCTCCCCCAAAGCCTCACCCCCGACCCCAAAGCCCCCTCTAACTCCCCCGAAGGGGGAGGATTTAAGACTCCCCCTCCTTCGGAGGGGGCTGGGGGGAGGCTTTGGGGGTCAAGCGAATCAGTTACTTTAGCCTTATACTTCATCCAACAAATCCAGCTACCCAAGGTGAGTTTGGATTTTGGTTTAAAAACCTTGCAAAATGCTCATTTACAGGTACTTACCAATTCATTAAAATTATTAAATGATAATTCTGTTTTAAGAATTTTGCCTCAAAAAATTACTTATGAAGAAGCTTTTGAAATCTTGAAATTACGCTTGCCAGATGTACCCGCCAAACCCAAAGTATTTGAAAATCAGGTATTTGGGTGGCTCAACTTTCAAATCAGCAAAGAGGAAGTTTTCCGTTTGATGATTGAATTGGTTTATTTTATCGGGGAGGCTGGCTGGGAAAAAATCTTGCCTTATTTTGAAGAAATGGCAATCAATCAGCGCGAAAGTGTTACCAATGGCATTTTGGGCGATTATTATGGCTATAGTTACAATTCCGAAGAAGCCAAAAAACTGCCGCCTTTGAGCAAGTCTCAACGCGATTTTGCTTTCAAAATCTTGAAAGACCGTGGCGAGGGCATTCGTACCGCCGCTTTGCGGGCTTTGGACAATGCCGAAATGGAAAATGAAGAACTGGCAGTTTTTGAAGAAATGCTCAGTCGCAAATCGGGCGATATGCGTAAAACCGTTATTCAATTGATTTTGAAACAAAAGACCAATTTAGTCCAAAAAAGTGCGGAAAGATTGCTCAATGCCAAAAATACCGAGCAACGCCTCGCCGGATTGGATATGCTGGCGCAAATGAAATCTTCACAAAACCTTGATAATCAATGGTTTAAGGCTGTAACTATTTCTTTGGAAAATAATTCTAAAATTACCGACCAAGAGAAGGTAATTTTAGATAATTTGACCGCTAAAGAATCCACCATTACGCAATACACGCCCGAAAATGGCTTTGGTTTGTATGACCCCAGCAAAATTACGCCTTATCAAATTCCCCAATTACCGACGAGTGGTGAGTATGTTGAACGCACCCAAAAAAACAAGCCCGGTTTGGGGCAATCGCTTTTGAAGGCAATTACCGGCGCGCAAGTCAATAAAATGGGCTTGAGTCAATCACCTAAGCAAATCAATGAAGCCCTCCAAGCCCTGAAAAAATTGGTCTTGGCAAATCAAAATTATGAATATCAATACGAAAATTGGGACAATTCGCAATCTACCGCCTTGTTAGGCAATTATTTTGAGCCAATCAAGCGTGATACCAAGGAAATGACCGATGAGCAAAAATTCTATAATTATCCCTTGGCAGAAGTGTGGAAAAAATGGTTTGAAGATTATCAATTGACCCCAATTGACCTTTTTTGGATAAATTTGATTAACTATTCGGCCAACGATACTGATTTGGATGCTGAAGATATAGAACAAAACCTCGATAAACGCTTTCCGCGCAGCAGTAAAAAATTGAATGAATTGGTTTTTCGGGCCAAAATCCCCCAAATCGGGCAATATTATTGGCAAAACCCCATCACCAAAATCCTCAGTGCCTTACAATATTTGTATCCCTATTCGGCACAAATTGACTTTTTAGCGGGATTGTGCCAAACAATGTTTTGTAATATTGATGCTGATGAACTCAATCGAGTTGTAGAAGAAAAAACCACTTGGAGTACTTATTATTATACTTGGCGCAATCTGGATGTTATCAATTCGGTTTATGGGCGTTATGCTCATTACTACTCACAAATGCCTGATAATCAGTTTATTACCTATTGGCAATTAGAGAAATGGAAAAACCTTACTGTTCCTAAAGATTTTCCGCAAACCGGCGAAACCTTGTCCAATCTTTATACCTACGCGCGCGCCTACCACTTGCAATTGATTGAGATAAATGAATTGTATATGCGGGTATTGCGAAGTGATGCTTTGCAAGAACTCACCCAAATCAAACACCAAGAAAATCAATATGATATTAAAAAAGAATTTCAGTTTTTGAATGAAATCTTGGACAATTGTCGCAATCGGGTTTTGGAAATTGAATTGAAACGCGGCGATTCTTCTACACCTGTAACCCAACTCGCGCAGGCTCTGCAAATTATCTTTGGAATGAAAAACTTTTTTAATCTTTTGGTGGGTTTGGGCAAAGAAAATTTGCATCGTGGCTATATTTATAGTTGGGGCAACCACGAATACAACAAAAAAGAAATCTTGAGTACTTTGTTGAAAAGATGCCAGCCCGTAGCCGAAGAAAGCCAAAATGACTTTGATAAATCGGTTAAATCCTTCAAAATCAGCGAAAAACGCTTGGTTGAAGCCGCTACTTACGCTCCACAATGGCTCAAATATGTGAGCGAAAACTTGGGTTGGGAAAAAATGACGGCGGCGGTTTGGTGGCTTCACGCCCACACCAACGGCTACCACTCCGCCGAAACCGAAACCGAAATCGGCAAATACTCCAAAGTCGAAATCAAAGATTTTCAAGATGGTGCGGTGGATATTGACTGGTTTCAAGAAGTGTATCAAGCTTTAGGCAAAGAACGCTGGCTAATGCTCTATGATTCAGCCAAATACATTTCGGACGGCAACGGACACAACCGCGCCAAACTCTACGCCGATGTGATTTTGGGCAATACCAAAATGGACGAAGTAATGAAAAGAGTGAGCGAAAAACGCAACCAAGATTATTTGCGAGTGTATGGATTGTTGCCTTTGGATGCCCAAAACCCCGATTTGGACATCTTGAAACGCTACCAATATTTGCAAAAATTCAAAAAAGAAAGCAAACAATTTGGTTCACAAAGGCAAGCCAGCGAAGGTTTGGCGGTCAGGATTGCGATGGATAACCTTGCCCGAACTGCCGGATTTAGCGACCCAATGCGCCTCACTTGGGCAATGGAAACCGAAGAGGCAATCCAAATTATGCAAAACGCTAAATCCTTGACTATCAACGAAGTAAGCATTAGCCTAGAGGTAGATGAAGACGGCAAATCCTCGATTGAATGTTGGAAAGGCGAGAAAAAACTCAAATCCATTCCCGATGCTTTGAAAAAAGAACCCGCCATCATTGAATTGAAAGAATTTAACAGCACTTTGCAAAATCAATTCAAACGCACCCGCAAGAGTTTGGAAGAAGCAATGGTCAATGGGGATGAATTTAAAATTTCGGAAATTGAAACTTTGATGAAGCACCCCGTAGTTTCGCCGATGTTGCAAAAATTAGTTTTAAAATCGGGCAAGGATTTGGGCTTTTGGCAAGGCGGGCAATTGGTTTCGGTGAGTGGAAAATCGGCTAGGCCGCAAGCTACGATTTCAATTGCTCACTGTACTGATTTGTATTATGATGGACAATGGGCTGATTATCAGCGACATTGCTTCGAAAAACAAATCAAACAGCCTTTTAAACAAATTTTCCGGGAGTTGTATATCCCAACCGAAGATGAATTAAAAGAAAAAGCCATTTCGCGCCGTTATGCCGGACACCAAGTGCAACCCAAAAAGACCGTTGCCCTGCTCAAAACTCAAGGTTGGACTGTAGATTATGACGAAGGCTTGCAAAAAGTATTTCACCAAGCCGGTTTTATTGCCAAAATGTACGCAATGGCAGATTGGTTTTCGCCCGCCGATGTCGAAAGCCCCACGTTAGAAACCATTGAGTTTATAGACCGCAAAACTTGGAAAAATGTCCCTTTTGAAACAATGAATCCACGGATATTTTCGGAAGTAATGCGCGACATTGATTTGGTGGTGAGTGTGGCGCACGTAGGCGAAGTCGACCCCGAAGCCAGCCAATCGAGCATTGAACTGCGAACCGCGCTGGTGCGCGAAACCTTACGTTTGTTCAAAATCAAGAATGTAGAACTCAAAGGCAATCACGCCCTCATTGAAGGCACGAAAGGCAATTATTCCGTGCATTTGGGGAGTGCCATAGTGCATAAGCTACCCGGCATTTATCTCTCTATTTTGCCGGTACACTCCCAACATCGTGGGCGAATGTTTTTACCTTTCTTAGACGAAGACCCCAAAACCGCCGAACTAATGGCGAAAATCTTGCTCTTAGCCAAAGATAATGAAATTCAAGACCCGACTATTTTGAGGCAGTTGGGGTAAGGAGAGATTAAGAATACATAACTAATTGATAATCAATTAGTTATGTATTATTTGGTTTTAAACAAATTATTAACCTTTCTTTTTGTAAAACATTGATTTTCAATAACTTATATTTTTATAAACTACCATATAAACAATTTTTGTTTGAATATATCTATTGCTTAGAAAGATATTTTTTTCTATGAATATCTATCTACAAGAGATAATAAAGCGTTTAAAATTGATAAAACAAAACAACATAAATTAGACTTAATAACTATGAATAATGAAGGATATGTAAGAAGAACTGATTTATATTTAAGGGCCGTTTATCCTGAAATCAAAACAACTATCTACAAAATAAAAGAGCAACAGTTTATAATAGTATGTGATAAATTTGAAGGAGACTTTCAAAAATTCAATGAAGAATTTAATTATTCTATTCGACTAGTTAGTGCGCCAGTTGATATTTCGGAAAAAACTCCTAAAGAATTTCTTGAAATTATTCCAAATATCTCAGATAAAGATATTCCAAAAAATTTTGAGGGAGTTCCTTTTACGAAGGCTGGACTTCTTAACCTTTTAATCTCAAAATTTCCTAATGTTCATTTTCAAAGAATAGAAGATGACGCAGGAGCAGTAATAGTTTATACAGCCTCATTTGAACAAAAAGAAGGTGAAATAACAAAACCTATTTTTTTGAACAATTCTGATAGAGAAAAAATAAAAGATTTCTTAGATAATCTCAAAGTACCAATTCAATTCTCTCTAGTTGATGAGAAAATTGAACAGCCACAAATTTTGCACCCCTTCCCACATCTTAATCCTGTACAATTCATTTATGCTGCGAATTTCAAACGAGAGCTTACTCCTAAATTTACATTAAGAGACGAAGCGTTGTGGTTTGATAACATTGATAGTATTTTTAAAGGTAAATTTAAAAAGGATAGCCTATACTTTTATGACCCCAAAGAATATTCTTGTTATGTAGATTTTAGTAGCTTTGAAAACATTGACATCCGAAATCATTTATTTCTTTTTCAAACTGTATATTTAACACCCCCATACGAAAAAAAGATTGATGTTTGGCTAAAACAAAGTAACATCCAAAAAAATGAATTTCTTGAACTTGTTAGGAGAAACAGAATTAAAATAGCTCTAACTCAACCAGAATCTCGATATGACATTGGTTTCATTAATGAGATTTACGAAATAAATCCTAATGCAGTCATTTCAAGACGAGCTTTAGCAACATTACAGCAAATTGACATAGTTGAAGTATCAGATAACTATTTATTTAATGATATAGATTCATTGAATGAATTAAAAAAAATTTGTGAAATAATGAGTGATGTTACAAAGATTAACCCCAAATTTGTTTATGATTTTTTAGTATGGCCTATTAGGGCAAGAAGAAATTCTTTTGAGTCATTAAACTCTAATGGTTTATTTAGTATGCCTTATTTTGGTGTTAATACAGTAGTTGAAAAAAGGGTTAGTGAAGTTTTAAAAAAAGACCTTTCATTTGAATTTAATGCCAATTCATCCTCAATTCATTTAGCAAACTCACTTAATGCTATTTACTTTCCATTTAAAACGAAAGATGGCTATTCTGATGCTTTCTATGCAAATGTTATGGGTGAAATGCTAAATTTTTACAAAAGTGCAAATATTAAGGACATAAAATCTTTTATTGAAAGCAGGCAAAAAATTAATTCAGGCATTTTACCTATTAATCCTATTGATGTAATTGAAGTCAATGAATATATTTCAATCACAGAACTTGAAGAAGTTCTTTCAAGAGATGTAATCTATCCAAATAGTAAGAAATTAATAGAATCACTTTCGGAATTGACAGAAGAAGAACGTAAAAGAAAAATAGCAGAATACAATTTGGCAGTAAATGAAAAAATAAATAAAAAAAATAAGCGTAAAGGTGCTATAGATTTAGGGCAAAACATTTTACTAGATGTCGCAGGAGCAATTACTGGTTTTGCTATAATTGGTTCTACATTTTCACTTTTAAAACTTAAAGGAAAAAAAATTATGCAATCAATACCCATGATTAAGAATATTACAGCAAAAATTGAAGATGCTATGCATACCGATAATGACAAATCAAATATCCATTACTTAACAAAAATTAATAGAGTAGCTCGTATTAGAAGATATTTATAAGTAATAATTTTCTAATCAAATGAAGTTTATCAATTACAATTATCCCTCTCCTTAGTCTGTAAACACAGACCGAACACAATTATTTTTAAAACTGAAAACGATAATTCATAAATCTTAAATTTTCTTATAAACACCTGATAATCAATTAATTATAAAAAAATCATCAAAATTCTGAAAAATTGTCTGCACCGAAGGTGGGGCAATTTTTCGGGAATTTTGAGGAATTGATTTTTATCAAACAATCATTACACTCATTAATCAAATCAAAACTTATGGGAACTTATATAGCTACTGGCCTAATAGTTAAGTTGGAAGTTGATAAATCCGGCTTAAAGGGATTTGATAAAAATTTCCTTGAAAATCAATTCAAAAAACACTCAAATCTGGATATGTCTTTATTCAATTTCATTGAAGATGAAGCTGATTATTGTTGGGAAATTTCGCCCTCAATATTGCAAGCCGAACTTTTGGGCTTTTTGGATAAATTTTATAAAGTTTACAATCATAACAGTCAATCGGGTCTGGAAGATTCCCAAGAGGCAATTGAAGCCTTGCAACAAACTGATCCAGACCAATGGCTGGATTTAGCCCGCCAAAAAAGTTTGTATCGCTTTCAGTCAAACACTTATGGAAGTGAATACTATTATTTCGATGACATTCAAAATAGTATTTATGTCAAAACCGAACATATTTTATTGACTATGGAAGGCAAAATAAGTTTTGAGCAATTTAACCAACATCAAAGATTATTTGCATTAGGAATCAGAAATCTATTTCCTGATTATCGATTAAGCCGAGCTTTGAATGTGTTTTTTACTTGATTTTAGGATTTTGCTGTGGTTGGTTTTCTTCTATTTAGCTTTTTCAATTGAATAAATATTGTTTTGTAAATCATTGATAATCAGATTATTATACTAAACTTTCAAAATCCAGAAAAATTGTCTGCACCGAAGGTCTGACAATTTTTCAGGATTTTGAGCACTCGCCTAAACTACTTTTGTTTAAAATCACTAAACACTTGATTATCAATGACTTGTATATATCTTGCTCCCAACTAAAAACTAAAAACTGCTATTGCTATGTATTAGCCTTTATAATTTCATTCAATTCATTTTCGTCAAGCCCAATGTTTTTTAGCACCGAAATAATAAAATCGGTTTTTTGAATGGTGTAGTTTTCTCTGGTCATACCCTCTTGCGCCGTCAATTTTTTTTTCAATTGTGAGTATGCTCGGACAAGCACTTGGTCATTCAATAAAGCGTCTCGAAATAAAAGATGATTTTTTAAAGCCAAACTATCAAAAAAACAAACATAAAGATGATGTGCTTGCCATTTTCTGCCCTCAGTGGTATAAGGGGTCAATTCGGAAGCTTGCCGAAAAGCAAATCGCCCCACTATGCCTTGTTCTCCTCGGTTGATATAGCCAATTTTTTCCAGCCTCGCGGATAGCTCGTTGAGCAGAATTTTGTTGTCAATAATTATATCAATATCCAAAATCGGTTTGGCACAAAGGTCAGGCACTGCCGTACTCCCCACGTGTTGAATATCCAGCGCAAATCCCACAAGGGCTTTTTGTAAAACTGTTTTCAAATTTTCAAATTCGGTTTTCCAATTTGAATTATACGGTTCAATCAAGGTTGTCATCATTCATTTATGAATATAAGATAATGAGTTAATCCGCCAGAGGCGGACAAGTTTATAAAATGTGCTAGTGGGCTGATCCACCAGAGGCGGACAAGTTGCAATACCCTGATTATTCAGCCAGAGGCAGACACGATCAATTGATCATATAAATTAATCTTTAAAATTTAATCAAAATAATTACATTTTTTATAAATAAAATCATATTTATTGTAACTCAAGCGCTACTTTATCGTATTTTATCCTTGACAATCTCATAAATGTACTATCTTTGCAAGCGTTTGCAGGAAGATTTTTTTAAACGATATCGACAAGAGATGGTTTCATCAAATTTGTGAGAGATGGCAAGAATTAAATACCTTTATAACCCCGAAACCTGCCAATATGAGCGCGTAAAAGCCAAACCATTGGATACAGCATTGAATGTAGGGATTTTTTTAGCTTTGTCGATTATTTTTGCGATATTTTTGACCTTTATTTTGGGCAAATACTACAAAACCGAGCAAGAACTAAGCCTTCAAGAAGAAAATCAAGAACTCCTCGAGCATTATAATTTATTGAACAAAGAGTTGCAAGACGTACACGCAATTCTTCAATCTATCCAACACCGAGACGACAACATTTATCGCGTCATTTTTGAAGCCGAGCCTATTCCTACGTCTATCCGTACCGCCGGAAGCGGAGGTACTGACAAATACCGCGAATTGCTCAAAAAAGGTCTCAAAAAAGAAAAATTAATAGTAAATACCAAACAAAAAATTGACAATTTGAAACGTATGATGTACGTCCAGACCAAATCATACGATGAAATAGCCAAATTGGTCAAAGATAAATCTAAAATGCTGGCGTGTATGCCCGCAATTCAACCAATCTCCAACAAACAACTTACCCGCCTTACTTCGGGCTTTGGGATTCGGATTCACCCTATCTATAAAGTCGGACAATTTCACCCGGGCATCGATTTTGCCGCCCCAATGAATACACCTATCTATGCTACCGGCGACGGCACCATCGAGAAAGCCGAATACGAAGGCGGTTATGGCAATCACGTCAAAATCAATCACGGTTACGGTTACAAAACCCTCTACGGGCACATGAGCAGTTTTGTGGTAAAACCCGGGCAAAAAATCAAGCGCGGTGAGTTGATAGGCTATGTAGGCAGCACCGGTTTCTCGACTGCCCCGCACGTGCATTATGAAGTGATTTACAATGGTGAGCAGGTCAATCCGGTTTATTATTTCTTCAAAGATTTGACTGCCGAAGAATACGAAAAAGTATTGGAATTGGCATCTAAAGAAAATCAAAGCCTTTCTTAAAACTTCATAATACATTGATTATCAATGATTTATAGTTTAAAGCTGGTTCTTCACCACTTTTCAGGAGTGAAAATCTTTTTTCTGAAATTTATCAATTTCAGTGATTCTTCACTTCGTTCAGAATCACTGAAAAGCGAGAGCTTTTCAGAATTCAATGGAATTCCCAAAGGCAATTCCTGAAAAGTGGTGAAGATCCTTAAAGCTTTTACAAGCATTGAAAAGTTAATTTTTAATATTCAAGATTTCAAAAGACCTAGGATTGATTGAGTCAATCCTAGGTCTTTTTTTTGAAACCATTTCTGAGGAATTTCCGCCAGCTAAATGGAACAAATTTTCAATCTATTCGGTTTTTGATTATATTTGATTGCAAAGGAAACTTTAGGAATTAGGAATTAACAATTAGGAATTAGAAATTGCATAACAAATTGATTTTCAATAAGTTATATTTTAAAAGTGTTACTTTATTCCGTTATCATTCCTGAGCATCAATCCTAATTGTTCAGGGTGTATTTCAAATTTACTTTTTAAGACCTCACCCCTGCCCTCTCCTCTGAGAGAGGGAATTTAAGGAATAAATTTGAAATACACCTATTGTTCACGTATCTGCAAATCCTTCCAACCTCGCCGGCTAGTGTTGGTATTTGGTTGATAATCAAACTTTTAATGTATTTCAATTAATTTCTAATCAATATGCAAGGTTATAGATTTACCAAGTTTGTCCCTTCGGAAAAAAAAGACAGTGCTAACTTTGATAAATTATTCAATATTTTTCAACAACTCATCACCATTACTTCGGGCGATGTCAATGAGGCTTTGAGCTGGCTGAGTAACCTCGACCAACAATACGGCTTAACAGACGATGAGTACGGAATGGGCGATTTTATTGAGGATTTGAAAGCCAAAGGTTATATCCAAGAAAATGAGGGAAGCGGACAAATCAGCATCACCCCCAAAATGGAAATTGGGCTGCGCCAAAGGGCATTGGAGGAGATTTTTGGCAAACTGAAAAAAAATAAATCAGGAAATCACCACACCAACTACGCCGGACAAGGCGATGAAATGAGTACCGACTTGCGCAATTTTGAATTTGGCGACAACCTCGAGAATATTGCTTTTACCGAGTCGTTTCGCAATGCGCAAATCAATCACGGCACCGATGATTTTATGCTTTTGGAAAGCGACTTAGAACTCCGCGATTCAGAATTTAAAGCCCAAACCTCCACGGTATTGATGATTGATATATCGCACTCGATGATTTTGTATGGCGAAGACCGCATTACGCCTGCCAAAAAAGTAGCAATGGCTTTGGCTGAACTTATCACGACCCGCTACCCCAAAGATACGCTAGACATCATCGTGTTTGGCAATGATGCTTGGCAAATTCAAATCAAAGATTTGCCGTATTTGCAAGTAGGTCCTTATCATACCAATACAATTGCCGGTTTGGAATTGGCAATGGATATTTTGCGCCGCCGTAAAAACCAAAACAAGCAAATTTTTATGATTACTGATGGCAAGCCTACTTGTATGAAAGTGGGTATCAAATATTATAAAAATAGTTTTGGGCTTGACCGCAAGATTTTGAAAAAGACTTTGAATTTAGCCGTGCAATGTCGCAAACTTAAAATTCCGATTACTACTTTTATGATTGCATCTGATTCTTATTTGCAAGAATTTGTCCGCGAATTTACGGCTATCAATCAAGGCAAAGCCTATTACAGCAATCTCAAAGAGTTGGGCAACTTTATTTTTGAAGATTATCAACGCAACCGCCGAAAAAACTTGTAAGTGGGGAGTGCGAATTGAGGAGTTCTAAATTCCCCTTTGAAATACAAACTTTCAATGTAATGAATTGATTATCAAGTATTTAACCTACCCCCCTCGATATCACAGCAATTCCCACTATGGATAAGTATATGATTATCAGCCAGAGGCAGACACAGTCAATAAGTTATCAATAGTTTGGATAGTTTCGGGTTTCTAGTTCCTAGTTATGGTTCTTCACTACTTTTCAGGAATGAGAACCTTTTTGCTGAAATTTATCAATTTCAGTGATTCTGAGCATTAATGAACCAAGCGATAGCTTGCTGAAATTACCGAGCGAAGCTCCGAAGAATCTGAAACTCTTGATACAGAGAGGGCAGGGTGAGGCAAAAGAAATGCGTAAATTTGAAATGCACCCATAATCTTTGACTTTTGACAAATAAGCATATAACCCAGCCATTAGGCTAGGTTACAATTTTGTTAACACTTGATAATCAATGAGTTATATGTACCAAAGTGGGAGTCGCTGCCTCGAAATCGAAAACCCGAAACCCGAAACTCGGAACTCGAAACCAGAAACTTTACAACCAATAGCAAGGAACTCCAAAAATTTGCTTGGATTCATAAACAAATGCCCTTTTGATTGCAAATTGTTTGATTTTGGATATATTTGATAAATTTTTTTTACCAATGGCAAATTTAATTTTTAAATATTAAAAAAACTGTATGAAAAAGACTACGCTGATATTGTTTTTTTTGCTGGCAAGCTCGAGCCTAGTTTTTGCGCAACGTGCTGACTCTTTGCGCATCAAAATTTTGTCCGACTCCATCAACAAGCTCTACGAGCGATACTTCAAGATAGAAGAAAGCACCGACAATGTCCAGAAAAAAGTCAATAATGCCCTTACCAGTATTGAAGGCAAAGTAAAAGTCTTGGAAAACCAAGCTCAAGGGCAAGCCGAAAAACTCAGCCAAATTACCGATGAAGACAAGCGTACCGTCAAAACTATTTATGAAAAAAGCCGCCTGAGTATTGTTGCCACCGCCAATTTGATGGATGCCATCAATACATCGCTCAATGCGCTTGAGTTTTCGGTGTCTTCTTTAGATTATTCCAATTCAATTTTTGAATTAAATAATCCTACCAACAATGATTTAGGATTTAGCCTTGACAAAGCCGTCCTCAAAATTATGGACGAGCGCATTATCAAAGGCAAGTTTGGCAAGCGTTTTGGCGACCGCCTGCGTACCGTAGTGAGCAGTATTATCAACAATCCCATAGTCAATCCGATTATCAACAATCCCATTACCAAAGCCATTGTTTCTACCGTACCTGCCGTCAATTCACTGTCTTCGGTATTCAATGTAGTCAATAGCTTGGCAGTAACCGAACCCGACTTACCGGCTGATGCTCTCAAAAACTTTAATCAAGATTTGCAACGCTATGTGGCTCATTATGAGGCACTTGCCAAAGCCAGCCGTGATTTGGATTTCAATTTGGTCAATCTAAAACTCAAAAGCGAATCGGTGCGCAAGCTGGCAACCAATTATGTTCGCCAAAGTGTCGAAGACCTCTACACCCGCGATGGCGTAAAAAACCTACCCAATTTGGATATGAATACTTTGGTCAAACGCTTTTATAATTACGCTTCGGTTACGGAGTTTATCAAAGGCGTGGAAAAAGAAAGCAACAATAATTATAATTTTTTATCCAAACGCTTGGTTTATCCCATCATAGGACGGAGCAAAGTGGCATTTATCAATGAAGAAGTAGAAAAATTGTATAATGAATATGTTACTACTTTGTCAAATTACCACAACAACGTAATCACCATCTTGAACAATGCTACCAAACTCAGCGATGACCAAAATAAAATCACTGCCAAAATTTATGATTTGGATAATCGCTACAAAAACTTGGTGCAGGCTTATGAAAAAAATGTGGATTTGCCCAATATCAAGGCTTTGGAAGACAACATTCCGCGTTATTAGATGAAAATAAATCTAAATTTAATTTAACGTGAATATTTTAGTAACTATTTGATAATGAGCTAATTATGATACAAAAATGCACTCTTTTTGACAAAAAATTAATTGTTTCAAAAATAAAATTGTATTATTTTA